>NZ_NPGB01000035.1:0-1067 GCF_002259345.1 Rhodococcus sp. 06-156-4
ACCGTGGGGATCATGTAGTCCGGTAGCCGGTCGGTCAGAAATGCCCGCAGTTCATCGGGGTCGATGGGGTCGCCGGTGTGGTAGGCGGCGAGGTATTTTCCGGTGCCGCCGGGGTGTTCGGCGGCGATGACGATGGCGGTGGAGACGGCGGGGTGCTGTTCGAGGACGACGCGGATCTCGTCGAGTTCGATGCGGAATCCGCGGATCTTGACCTGATCGTCGGTGCGGCCGAGGTAGTCGAGTTGCCCGTCGTGGTTCCAGCGGACGAGGTCGCCGGTGCGGTAGAGGCGTTGGCCTGATTGTTCGCCGGATCCGGTGGGGTCGGCGATGAAGCGGGTGGCGGTGAGGTCGGGTCGGTTGATGTAGCCGTCGGCGAGTTGGGTGCCGCCGAGGTAGAGCTCTCCTGTGATGCCGACGGGGACGGGTCGTAGCCAGGGGTCGAGTACGTGGGTGGTGGTGTTGGTGATGGGTTGGCCGATGGGGACGCTGGTGCCGTAGGTGTAGGTGTAGGTGTAGGTGTAGGTGTCGGTGTCGGTGGTGGTGGCGGTGGTGGGGTTGAGGTGGTGTCCGGTGGTTTCGACGGCGGCTTCGGTGGGGCCGTAGGTGTTCCAGATCTGGACGGTTGTGCCGGTGCTGTTGTTGTTGGTTGCGGTGAGGGTGGTGGCGAGGGTGGTGGGGAATGCTTCGCCGCCGAGGGCGAGGTGGCGGAGGTGGGATCGGCTCAGGTCGAGTCCGGTGTCGAGCATGGCGTGGGCGATGGTGGGGACGAGTTCGACGAAGCCGATGGGTTCGGTGTGGAGGATGTCGGTGAGGTAGTGGGGGTCTTTTTCGCCGCCGGGTCGGGTGAGGCGGATGGTGGCGCCGACTGTCAGTGGCCAGAAGAATTCGGGGACGGAGACGTCGAATCCGATGCTGGTTTTCTGCAGGACGCGGTCGCCGTCGGTGAGGGGGAATACCGTTTGGCGCCAGCGGATGAGGTTGATGATTGCTCGGTGGGAGATCATGACGCCTTTGGGGCGTCCGGTGGTGCCGGAGGTGAAGATGACGTAGGCGGTGTCGGCGGGGGT
>NZ_NPGB01000025.1:0-359831 GCF_002259345.1 Rhodococcus sp. 06-156-4
CGTTCGTCCTGAGCCAGGATCAAACTCTCCGTAAAAGACTTGCAATCCCACCATCCCCCAAAAGAAGACAGTGCAATCAGTCAAATGACATCAAGTCCACATCACTAGCAAAAAACTCAACTAGCACTAAATTTTCGTCAACCACAATCCGACGGGAAGAAGGACCGCGGCCGACACACTCACACCAAAAAGCATGAGCGTCTAAAACATTCGGCACTGACATTCATCGACACACTGTTGAGTTCTCAAAGAACACGCACACACCGTTGCGTCAGCTTTCGCTTCGACTTCGGGGCTTACACGCTCATGTCCCTCACGATGTAAACTCTTACCTCGTAAGGGGCTGCCAGTTCGATCTGCGTCCAACCTCGTGTCCCGCACCTTTCGGTCCGGGTCGGTGTCCGTGTCGCTCTGACTGGACAAAAGTTACGCCAAGAAGAACTCCTTCGCAAATCGCCTGGTCAGGCGCTTGTACGAGTTAACAACAGAGGCTGCGCGGTGCCGGCGCGGCGCATACGGTTGCGTCATGCTGCTTTCACCGCGCTATGGAACGGGGTCCCTGTCCGATGTAGTGCCGTCCGTGGTCGCGCATCTGACGGGCAGTTCGTCTGCCGACAGACTCGGTCTCGATCTCCACGGTGTCCGACGAGCGTGTGTCCTGATGGTCGATGGACTCGGCAGCGAACAACTTGCCGATCATTCGGACGACGCGCCCTTCCTCACTGCACACACCACCCGATCGATCACCGCAGGATTTCCGAGCACGACGGCGACGAGCCTCAGCTCACTTGGCACGGGGCTCACTCCCGGAGAGCACGGTGTCGTCGGATATCTCGTCGCGCTTCCGGGCCACAAACGCCTCATGAACAGTCTTCAGTGGAAACTCCACGGGACGTCCGCGTCCGAGGGGCTACCGGCCGATGTGGTTCCGGAGCACTTCCAACCGCTACCGACCGCGTTCGAACGTGCGCGTGACGACGGTGTCCGCGTCGTTCACGTCGGTCCGTCGATGCAGGCGAGCTCAGGACTGACTCGTGCTTCTCTTCGCGGCGCGCAGTTCCGCAACTCGGTTTCCCTTGCCGATCTCGCGGCCGGAACACTCGACGCACTCGATGCTCCCGGCCCGACGCTGGTCTACGCCTATCACGGTGACCTCGACCTGGTGGGCCACGTCCGAGGACCGAAGTCGCACGCATGGCGCCTGCATCTTCGCCATGTCGACCTACTCGCCGAGTCGATCGCCGACGGTCTTCCACCCGACGGCGCGCTGATCGTCGTCGCCGACCACGGAATGGTTGGCATCGACCGGAGGTTCGACTACGACTCGACCCCGGAGCTGAGGGACGGCGTCAGGCTCCTGGGCGGAGAACCCCGGATGCGCTACCTCTACACACGGACCGGAAGTAGTAGTGACGTGCAGGTGACCTGGCAGGAGTCACTCGGGGAGCACTTCCTCGTCGTCACCCGCGAGGACGCACTGTCGCGAGGGTGGTTCGGCCCGGCGGTGTCCACTGCGTCCGCCGAACGAATCGGAGACCTGCTGGCCCTCGCGCAGGACGAATCGGCCGTGGTGAGAACGCAGGCGGAAGCGAACGCGTCGGCACTCGAGGGGCACCACGGGTCGCTGACGCCTGCCGAGCTACTCGTTCTAGCGACGGTCGTCCGAGCGGACAGCCGCCGCTGACCGGTTCTTGTCGGTACCCCGCGATAGCTCCTGTTCGATCGAATGTTCGAAGTTTGGTGGAACGGGGAGAAACATGCCGAAGCACAACTGTCCAGACCTTGACGCTGCAACGCAGTCCGACTGGACGAGGTTCACGACCGAACTGGCTGATCATCTGGCGTCGCTGGAACCAGGTGCGGAGCTGTCGATATCTCCCGACTTCGAGCCCGAGGGCTCACCGCGGCGAGCAATGCTTCTTCGCCTGACAGCGGAGGGGACGCTCGTGTGTGCATCGTCGGGGCTCGGTTCTCCCCCGCCTCCCTGGCAACCGGCCGAGGCCGACGGAATTTTCGTCGTCGAGGACGGCGCCGCGTGGGTCGACCGGTTGTGTTCGACGGTCGTCGAGCAGATCCGATGCGCGTGGAACATCCCGCATCCCTCGTTCCTCTTCCGGCCTGGGGCGAAGGCACCGACCGCACCGACACCCGACGAGTCGGCTTGTCCCCCGGATGTGGCGGGTCCGTTGCTGGAGACCTTCGGGGATCGGGTGTCGGTCACGCCCGACGGAGTCGTCAGCATCGCCATCGGGCCGGTCATCGCATACGTCACTGCTGCGGGCGTAGACGAGATCCGCATTCATGCGCTCGTCGTCGAGCGTATTGCCGGGCGAACACGGGCTGCGGAGGTCGTCGCGGATCTCAATCGCCGGCATCCGCGGCTGAAGTTCTTGTTGGTCGAGGACCGTGTCCATGTCGCGTGCACGATCGACGCCGATCCGTTCGTCCCACAGCACGTGGTGAATGCCGCAGGCCGCCTGGCGAAGTTCGCGGCGACGGTCGACGAGGAGTTCGCCGATCACGTCGGGGGTGTTGTTCCCACCCACGACGCGACCGAACAGGTCGACGGGTCCGCGGACCCCAGCGACGAGGAGCTTCCGCCGCAACTGATGACGTTGCTGGAGATGGATGCGGAGTCCGGTGGGAAGGTCGACGCCGACGACATCGTGTCGGTCTGCGGACCTGACCGCGCGAAGATCGGACGTTTCGAGGCGTTCTGCACCGAACAGGCAGAGTCTTGGCGCGAGTACGCGCAGGAAGCCATGCTCCGTGGAGAATCCGCGGCGGCCGAGGAGTGTGCGCTGGAGGCGGTTCCGTGGGACCGAGTTGTCCGAGCACTGCGCAGCGCGCTGGTGGCGATCAAGAATCTCGACAACGTCTGAGCTCGCCGGTTGGCGTGCATCCGTCGCCCGGCCGTGCTCCCCACGGCGAATGCCGCCATGACACGAGAGGAGCCCGGCCGGTTGTCGGACCCGGCGTCAGACGATCGCGACGGCGTCGATCTCGACGAGCATCTCTTCGCGAGGTAAACCGGTGAATACCGTTGTCCGACTGGGCAGGACATCTCCGGTGGTGTACTTCTGGACGAACTCGCCGTATGCGTCGTTCATGATGGCGAAGTCCTCGCGCTTGGTGAGGTAGACGCGAAGCATGACGACGTCGTCGAACGTTGCGCCGCTCGCTTCGACGATCGCGCGCACGTTCTCGAGCGTTCTCGTGGTCTGGGCGGCGACGTCGCCCGGGTACAGGTACTCGCTGGTCTTCGGATCGACCGGTCCCTGCCCGGAGACCTGCACGAACGGGCCCTTGCGCACCCCTTGGGAGAACGTGTGTGCGGGTGCCGGTGCCCCATCGGTTCGAACTGCGATCTTCTCGCTCATTACTTTCCTTTCTTACGAGGTCTTCTCGGTCGGCTTCCAGCCGAGATCGGCCGAAATGGCTTCGGCGACAGCCAGAATTTCGGGTAGTTTCCCGAGGACTTGTCCGTGGTCGAGGAGCATGTCCGGTACCGACATCGACACTGCCGCAACGGTTCGTCCGGTGCCGTCGAGGATCGGTACACCCACGCAGTTGACGAACGTCTCGTGTTCCTCGTGGTCCTCGGCGTAGCCCTGCTCGGCTACGAGGTCCAGTTCAGCGAGGTACCGCTCGGCGGAATCTATGGTCCGGTCGGTGAACCGCGCGTATTCGATGCGTTGCGCGATCTGCCGCTGCTCGGCACGTGGGAGTGCGGAGACCAGCACCTTTCCCACGGCCGTGCAGTGCAACGGGGCGGGTCTTCCGATACGCGAGTACATCCGGACGCTCTGCGTCGCATCGAATTTGTCGATGTACACCGCCTCGCCACCCTCGAGGGTTGCCAGGTGGATCGTCTGTCCGGTTGCGGCGTTGAGCGCAGCGAGGTGCGGCCTCGCTACCGTGCGCACATCCCTCTGTTCGAGTGCGCGGTTGGCGAGTTCGAAGAATCGTGACCCGAGCACGTATCGGTGGTCGGCGTCGTGCTGGACGAAGCGGTCCGACTCCATCGTGCGCAGCAGTCGCAGCACGGTTGTCTTGTGCACGTCCAGTTCTCGGGCTAGTTGGTCGAGCGACCTCGTCTCCTCCCCCAGGAGGCCGAGGATGGTCAATGCTCGGGACAGGCTTTGGCTCATTGCGCCACCAGATCAGCGAATCGTGCCGAGTTCCACTCCGCGTCGGGGAGGGCCAGCGCCGCGGCGAGCCGAGAGGGATCAGCGACTTCGGCCGCGTCACCGTGTGCGGTCAAGGCTCCTGCCGCGCAGAGGTGGCCGAGCCGGACCCTGTCCACAGCCGAGCGCCCGGTCAGCAAACCGGCAAGAAATCCGCCTGCGAACGCGTCGCCCGCGCCGATTTTTTCCACGACGTCGAGTGTGAGGGCAGGAACGTCGACGCGCGACGATCCGTCGAACGCGGTCACGACGTGCGCGTCGTTCTTGACCACCAGGTGACGCGGTTCCGGGAACTCCGCGCGCAACGCTGCGGGATCGTCGATCCCGAAGACCTCGTGCGCCTCGTCGGCACCCATCAGCACCACGTCGCTGCCGCGGACATGGTCAGCCAGCACGGAGGATGCGTCGGAGATTCTCGAGCCCCACAGCGCGGGCCGAAAGTTCAGGTCGAAGCTGACGGTCGCCGCGGACGCCAGCAGTGCCCTCGACATCGACTCGGCCGAGGCCGACAACGCGACGGTGATTCCGGAGAGGTGGACGATGGCGGCCCCCTCGATCACGGTGGGAACCAGGTCTTCGGCAGACAGAGCGCTGGCAGCCGATCCTGTCCGGAAGTACGTCATGCGACTCTCGCCGCGCGGCAGATCGTGTCCGACGCCGGTGCCGGCTCCGCGTTCCTTGACGTAGATCCCCGTCGGACGTGCAGGGTCGACCGACACGGCAGATACGTCGACACCTGATTCGCTGAGTTGGCGTAGCAGGTATCGGCCGAATCCATCGTCTCCGACCCGTGACAACCAGGACGTGGACACACCCAGCTGGACGAGGACGCGTGCCACGTTGGCTTCGGCCCCACCTGCCGAACGTCGAAACGAATCCGAGTCTTCGAGGGCACCGGGCTCGGCAACGAGAACCACGAGTCCTTCTCCGACGCATACCGCGCGAGGCGATGAAAGCAAGAGATCTCCTTCGAATGCTTGCGGGCCGGCCCCTGTTGGATGCACACTACTAATCACAAACATTTTGCGCAACAGTCGTTGCAAATTACGCAACGGCACCGGCTTGGAGGTCTCCACCTTGATCGACACGCACGCCGTCAACGCCCTACGAGCGCGAAAGATCGGACCCGAACACAAATCGGTTCCACCCCACGCCTGGGGACGTTCGATCGAGGAGTTCGTCCGGGAAGGACCATCGGCGACGTCCTTCCAGACGCCGCTGTTGACGCTCGACGACAAACGAATCACTCACAACATCGAGGTCATGGCCGCCTGGGCTGCCGAGGCGGGTGTGAAACTCGCGCCGCACGGCAAGACGACGATGGCTCCGGCTCTCTGGAAACGCCAGCTCGATTCCGGTTCGTGGGCAATCACATTGGCGACCATCTGGCAGGTGCAGTTGGCGAGGACGTTCGGCGTCCAACGCATCATGCTGGCCAACGCCCTCGTCGACCCCGTCGGTCTCGCCTGGCTGGCACGGGAACTCGTCGAACATCCCGAGTTCGAATTCTACTGCTGGGCAGACGGACTCGGCACCGTCGAGGCAATGAACGCAGCCCTGTCCGACGCAGGCGCAACCAGGCCGGTGCACGTCGTCGTCGAGCTGGGCGGCGAGCACGGCAGAACCGGTGCGCGCACGATCGACGAAGCTCGTGCGGTCGCCGACGCCGTCGCCGCGTCGCCTCGTCTGGCACTCGCGGGTGTCGGAGGATACGAGGGCGCACTCAGCCACGATCGGTCCGAGGCCGGCCTGAAGGCCGTCGCCGACTACCTCGATGCCGTCGCAACTCTCCATCGAGAACTCGACGCAGCAGGTCTCTACGCCGAGCACGCCGTGGTCACCGCGGGCGGAAGCGCGTATCAGGACATCGTGGCCGCGCACCTGGCGCCACTGGCCGACGAGGACGGCGCACGCGGCGTCGCGACCACGGTGGTGCTCCGGTCGGGGGCATACATCATCCACGACGACGGGTTCTACTCACAGATCTCACCGATGATCCCGAGCCGTTCGGACCATCCACTCGAAGCTGCGATGCACGGCTGGGCGCGCGTCGTGTCGCGCCCGGAGCCGGGCCTCGCGCTGCTCGATGCCGGCAAGCGGGACCTCCCCTACGACGAGGGTTTGCCCACTCCGCAGTCGGTCGACGGCGAGATCACCGCCCTCAACGATCAGCACGCCTTCCTTCGGTTCGCCCCGGACGCCAGCGCGGCTCCGATCGGAAGCGTTGTTCGCCTGGGTCTTTCGCATCCGTGCACAGCCTTCGACAAATGGCGGCTGATCCCTCTCGTCGACGATGCAGGCAGCGACGATCCGCGCGTCGTCGACCTAGTCCACACCTTCTTCTAGGAGCCACGAATGACATTGCTGATTCGCGGAGCCGACGTCGTCGACGGAACCGGATCACCGCGCGTGCGTCGTGACGTCCTCGTCGACGGGGGCATCATCGCGGCCATCACCGAACCCGGCGTCACGACCGGCGCGGACAGGGTCATCGAGGCCGAAGCAGGGCATGTGCTCGCCCCCGGCTTCATCGACATGCACGCACATTCCGATCTTCGGTTGCTGACCGATCCAGGGCATTTCCCGAAAATCAGTCAGGGCGTGACCACCGAGGTCATCGGCCAGGACGGTATCGCCTACGCCCCGATCGACGACGCCACCCTCGACGTCGTACGTCGTCAGATCGCCGGCTGGAACGGCAACCCGTCGGACCTCGATTTTTCCTGGCGGTCGGTGGCCGAGTACCTGACGCGGCTCGATCAGGGCATCACACCGAACGCGGCGTACCTCGTACCTCAGGGCACGCTCCGGTATCTGGCCGTCGGCGGCGATCAGCGTCCGGCGACGCCTCGCGAGATCTCCCACATGCAGGAACTGCTTGCCCAGGGCCTGAGCGAGGGTGCCGTCGGGATGTCGAGCGGGTTGACGTACACACCCGGGATGTACGCCGATACAAGCGAACTCCGCGCATTGTGCGAGGTCGTCGCCGATTTCGGAGGCTTCTACGCTCCGCACACGCGATCGTACGGCGCAGGTGCGCTGGAGGCGTATCAGGAGATGCTGGATCTTGCGCGGGCGACCGGATGCGCGCTGCACCTCACCCACGCGACCATGAACTTCGGCGTGAACCGCGGCCGGGCGGGCGAATTCCTCGACAAGGTGGATTCTGCCATCGCCGACGGCTGCGACGTCACGCTGGACACCTACCCGTACCTGCCCGGAGCCACGACGCTGTCCGCATTGCTTCCGAGCTGGGCCATGTCCGGTGGGCCGGATCAGGCGCTTGCCCGTTTCGGCGACCCGGAGATGCGCGCTCGCATCACCGAGGACGTGAACGTGAACGGATCCGACGGCTGCCACGGTGTGACGGTCGAGTGGGAGACCATTCAGATCAGTGGTGTCGCGAATTCGGAACTGGACTCGCTGGTGGGCAAGACGATGGTGGACATCGCCGCCGAACGGGGCGAATCGCCGGTGGACTCGTTCTTCGACATCCTTGTACGCGACCAACTGGCGACGACGATTCTGCAGCATGTCGGGCACGAGGAGAACGTGCGCGCGATCATGGCGCATCCTCGGCACATGGGCGGAAGCGACGCCATTCTCGTCGGCGAACGCCCGCATCCACGGGCGTGGGGAACATTTCCGCGCTACCTGGGCCACTACGTGCGCGAGGAGAAGCTCCTCGACCTGGAGGACTGCGTCAACCACTTGACCGGACGACCGGCGGAGCGGCTCGGACTCACCGACCGAGGAACCATCGCAGTCGGCAACGCTGCGGACCTGGTCCTCTTCGATCCCGATACAGTCCGCGACACTGCGACTTTCGAGCAACCGAAGCAACAAGCCGTCGGTATCGGCCATGTGATCGTGAACGGCCGCCTCGCCATCGACGACGGACAACCCACTGGCATTCTTGCCGGACATTCTCTGAGAGCGGAACGATGAACGCACTGCAGACCATTCTCGACGACCGTGCCCTCGCCGTGGTGCGAGCACCCTCGATCTCCGATCCGCAGGCACTCGCCGAGGCATTGGCCAGGGGCGGTATCCGCGCCGTCGAGCTGACGTTCACGACGCCTGGCGTGCTCGACCTGCTGCGTGTGGCCGCCGACGCGGGTGCGGTGATCGGGGCCGGCACGGTTCTGACGTCCGAACAGACCCGGGCAGCGATCGACTCCGGCGCGCAATTCCTCGTCACCCCCGGGCTCCGACCGGCCGTCGCCGAAGTCGCCTCGGCACGCGGTGTTCCGCTGATGATGGGTGCTCTGACTCCCAGCGAGGTGATGGACGCGATCGACATGGGTGCTGCGGCCGTGAAGATCTTCCCGGCACGAGCCCTCGGTCCCGCGCACTTCAAAGACCTGCTCGGGCCGTTGCCGGACGCCAAGCTCGTCCCGTCCGGCGGCGTCAACGCCTCCAATGCCGCGGACTTCCTCGCCGTCGGCGCAGTCGCCGTCACCGCGGGAACCGACGTCGTCTCGCCCGCCGCCGTCGCATCCGACGACTGGGACGGTATCGCCGAACGCGCACAACGTTTCGTCACTTCTCTTTCACCGAAAGGCACTTCATGAGTACCGCCGTCGACTGGCTCAGGACATCCACCCCTGGCCTTCTCGTACTGTGTGGCCTGGCCATCGCCGTACTTCTCTTCGTCATCATCAGGGTCAAGCTCGAACCGTTCGTTGCCCTGCTGATCGTCGGACTCGGTCTCGCGCTGGCCGCAGGCCTGCCGGTGTCGGAGATCGTGGGTACAGCGATCAAGAGCAACGAGTCACTGCTGGAAACCGGGTTCGGTGGCATTCTCGGGCACATCGCGGTCATCATCGGACTCGGCACCGTACTGGGCGCCATCCTCGAACGATCCGGTGGAGCACAGGCTTTGACCTCCAAGCTCCTCGGGGTGTTCGGGGACCGCGGTGCGCCGATCGCGATGGGCCTACTGGGTCTCATCTTCGGCATCCCGGTGTTCTTCGACATCGGCATCTTCGTTCTCGCGCCGTTGGTCTACGTGGCAGCTCGCCAGGGCGGTAAATCGTTGGTGCTGTATGCACTTCCGATGCTCGCTGGCCTCTCGATGACCCACGCATTCCTACCGCCTCACCCCGGACCGGTCGCTCTCGGCGGACTGCTCGAGGTCAACCTCGGCTGGCTCATCCTCATGGGATTCGTCTGCGGTATACCGGGATTCATCGCTGCAGGCCTCGTCTGGGGCAACTGGATCGGCAAACGCGTCATCGTCGATGTGCCCGAGGACTTCGTGAACGAAGGCGACGACGCCGAGCCGACGGGCGGCATCGGCGTCGCGACCAAGCGTCCCGTCGTCACCACTCCCCCGTCGGTCGGACTCATCGGTGCGATCATCGCGGTCCCGCTCGTCCTCATCCTCGGCGCCACGTTCGGCAGCATCCTCCTCGACCCGGGCAATCTGCTCGAGGTGCTGACTTTCCTCGGCACACCGGCCGTCGCACTGCTCATCGCCGTGTTGATCGCGTTCTACGTTCTGGGGATCCGACGCGGTTCGACGGTTCAGGAACTGAGCACGTTGACCGGAGAATCCCTGCGTCCGGTCGGCATGTTGCTTCTGGTGGTCGGTGCAGGCGCCTTCTTCGGAAAGGTCATCTCGGCCACGGGAATCGGCACCGCCCTCGCCGACGCCATGGCCGCCGCCGGGTTGCCGATCATCGTCCTCGCGTACGTCATCAGCTGCGCGCTGCGTATCGCTCAGGGCTCGGCCACCGTCGCGATCGTGACGACCGGCGGAATCGTCGGACCTCTCGTTGCGGCGCAGGACTACTCACCGATGGCCACCGCGCTCGTCGCGATGTCGATCGCAGCGGGCTCCATCATTCTCAGTCACGTCAACGACGGTGGCTTCTGGATCATCGCGAAGTTCTTCAACATGACGGTCAAGCAGACACTGCAGACATGGACAGTGTTGGAAACGATTCTGTCGGTGGTCAGTTTCGCGGTGGCGGCAGTGCTCTTCGCCATCATCGCCTGACCCGTCGCGGCGCTAGAACTGGTCGCCGACGAAGTGAGTGTTGTCGGCGGACAGTTCGCGCTGGCCCGCGCGAGCCACGAGTGCATCGATTCTGCTGTCGAGGCTCTGCGCTTTCTGCATCACGTCCATGGTCCGCAGGTTGCCCTCCGCGTGGGTCACGAGATCCGCGACGCGCACCAGCGCTGCGACACGGTCGATGAGCTGAGACCACACGGTGCCGAGGGCAGTACGCCTGGTCGACACTTGGGCGCGGGTGGCGTCGTCGAACATCATCGCGGCGATGCCGTCGAGTTCGTCACCGATCCCCCGCAACGAATGCACGTCGACGGAAATCTGGGTCAGCTCGTCGATCAGGTCGAGTTGCGTGCGCTGGACGAGAAAATGATCGGACCGCCACGCCGGTGAGGTGTGGATTCGGTCCACCGAGTGACCGGCGAGGAACAACAGGGCTTCGAATTTGTCCAGGAACGCGTCGTCCCGTCGGTCCGCGTAGTCGACGACCACGCTCGCTGCCTTGTCCCCGAGCTCAGCGAACCGCGTGTTCCTGGCCGCCTCGGACATTCGTTCCGCCGCGGTCTCGAGCAAAGCCAACCCGGTGCGTTCCAGCGTCGTTCCCTGTTCGCGTCGAGGAACAGGGGTGTGCATCGTCGCGTCGAACAGCAGGTCACGCTGGTCGAGATCGAGGTGCAGACCGTCACGTCGATCCCGACGGACCGCCCGCACGCCGTGCGCGTAGTGCGTGCTGGAGAGCGTGAACTCCGCCCGCAGGTGGTCCAGTCGTTTCGCCAGTTCTGCGGCGCGCAGGCGGTACACCATCGCCGACCCAGGCTTGTTCTTCGTGTCCTTCGACAACCAGCGATCACGCTCGTCCGCCAGCACACGCACCGCACCGAACCCGCCGACGCTCGGCATCGACCTACCTGCTCGACGCCTGGCCGACAGCACCTCGCGCGTCGCCTCGTCGAGCCTTCCGGACGCTATCGCCAGGGCGGAGGCGTCGGACAACAACGGACGGCGGCCCTCGAGCCGTGCGTTCTCGCACCAGCGCCGCACTCGTTCCTCGACGCGTTCGCGCTCGGTTCCGATCTCCGGGTGTGCGGGCATTCTGGACTCCTCTGCCGTGTGTCGATATCCACTGTTCCAGAATTCTTCGATCGATGCGGCGGGAGCCCCGTCACACCGAGGCCGTCGGTACAGTTTCTCGGCGAGGGCCTTACCAGGCGTTCTCGATGACCTAGGTGCCCACAAGGCACGGACAAGGACGTGAAAATTCCATGAGCGAGACCTATACCGTCGGCGACTATCTACTGGATCGACTGGCCGAGCTGGGCGTCACCGAAGTGTTCGGTGTACCGGGCGACTTCAACCTCGAATTTCTCGACCACGTCGAGTCTCACGAGACCCTGAGATGGGTGGGCAACGCCAACGAGTTGAACGCAGGTTATGCGGCGGACGGGTACGGACGACTCCGCGGAATGTCCGCGCTGGTCACCACTTTCGGTGTCGGTGAGCTCTCCGCTCTGAACGCAGTGGCCGGCAGCTATGCCGAGCATGTTCCCGTCGTCCACATCGTCGGTGCGCCGTCCAAGGACGCTCAGGCTGCACGACGCCTGGTTCACCATTCGCTCGGCGACGGAGATTTCGAGCACTTTCTGCGCATGAGCCGCGAAATCACGTGTGCACAAGCGAATCTGACTCCGGCGACAGCCACACTGGAAATCGACCGTGTGCTGATGGAGGTTCGTCAGCAACGGCGGCCCGGCTACATCCTGCTCTCGACCGACGTCGCGCGCGTGCCCACTTTCCCGCCGTCGGCGCCGCTGCGCTCCTACGACGACGCGACCAGTCCTGCCGCGCTCGAGGCGTTCACCGCCGCCGCCGCAGCAGTGATCGACGACCGGCAGGTGACGGTCCTGGCCGACTTGCAGGTCCATCGGCTCGGAGCGGTACCCCAGCTCGACGCGCTGCTCGCGGCCGACGACATCCCCTACGCGACGCTGATGTGGGGCAAGAGCCTCGTCGACGAGAGCTCGTCCAACTTCCTCGGCATCTATGCCGGTGCGGCCAGCGATGAATCCGTTCGCGCAGGGGTCGAGGATGCCGACGTGCTGGTCACGGCGGGCGTCCAGTTCACCGACATGGTGAGCGGATTCTTCAGTCAGCAGATCGACCCGAAACGCAACATCGATGTGGCGGTTCATCAGTCCTCGGTCGGCGGGCAGGTGTATGCACCGATGGAACTGCACGCGGCGCTCGGAGCCCTGACCGACATCCTTCGGTCTCGCGCGCACTCGGCACCGACGAAGGCACGGACACAGCACAACTCGGCACCCGAAGTGCACGATACCTCGACGGCGCTGACTCAGCACACATTGTGGAACACGGTCTCCGGCGCGCTCGAGGACGGAAACATCGTTCTCGCCGACCAGGGGACGTCGTTCTACGGCATGGCGTCGCACCGACTGCCGGCTGGAGTGACGTTCATCGGACAGCCGCTGTGGGCATCGATCGGATACACGCTCCCGGCTACGCTCGGCGCCGCTCTGGCAGAACCGAACCGCCGCACGGTTCTGTTGATCGGCGACGGCGCCGCGCAGCTGACGGTCCAGGAAATCGGCACACTCGCACGCGAGAAGCTCGCCCCCGTCATCATCGTGGTCAACAACGACGGCTACACCGTCGAGCGCGCCATTCACGGTGAGACGGCCGAGTACAACGACATCGTGTCCTGGGATTGGACAGCGATCCCCGCCGCGCTCGGCGTCGGTACCGAGCCCATCGTTCGGCGGGTCACGACAGTCGGCGAACTCCGCGATGCACTGAACGACGCAGCGGCACAACGAGACCGGATGGTCGTGATCGAGGCCGTCGTACCGCGGATGGACGTGCCTCCACTGTTGACTCAGCTGGCGACGGCAGCGAGCGCGGCGAACAAGTCCTGATTCACACGGGCGGGGCCGACGCGTCGGCGATGAGCTGTTTCCCGTCGTCCAGGCCTTCCCAGACGTTCCAGAACAGCACACCTTTCACTGCATCGGACTCGTCGACGTAGTAGACGATGCCCTCGCTGGGCTTCGTCTTCCAGTCCTCCACCGTCTTCAACGACGTCGACACCGTGCCGACGGCCTGATATCCGTCGTCGAACACGTCGGAGTAGAAGTACGGGGTGTAGGTGTACGGGTCGGTGCCGCCCGCCATGATTCGACCGACCGCCTTACCCATCTCGTTGGCGTTGTCGACGTGCTCGATGCGTCTACGACCCAGGATCGCGTCGGGGTAGTTCGCAACGTCTCCCGCCGCGTGGATGTGCTCGTCGTCGGTCCGCAAGAACTCGTCGACGACGATGCCGTTGTCGGTTTTGAGCCCCGCTGCCTCGGCGAGGTCGGAGTTCGGGGTGACACCGAGCCCGAACACCACTGCATCGGCTTCGAGAGCGGACCCGTCGTCGAGTTGTAGCTGAACCCGCGCCGACGCCTCGGCGCCCGACGTCACCTTCACTCCTCGGCGCACCGTCACACCGTGGTCGACGAAGCCCTGATCGAACGCCGTCGCCAGGGCGTCCGGGAACATGTGCGCACCGACCTTGGCGTCGGACGTCACCAACGTGACCTCGACGCCGTTCTGAACCAGGGCCGACGCGATCTCGGCGCCGATGTACCCACCGCCGACCACGGCGATGTGTGTCGCCGTCTGCAACTGCTCACGGAGCGCCCGGTAATCGGCGAACGTCCGGAAGTAGATCACCCGAGGACTCGGCGCGAGGTCGATCTGTCGGGGCGAGCCACCCGTAGCCAGCAGCAGTTCGCCGTACTCGAATTCGTCACCCGAATCGGTGGCGACGGTCCGCTTCGCGCGGTCGACGGACACCACCCGAGTGGTGGTGTGTATCTCCGCGCCGGTCTCCGACGCCGTGTTCAGCGGGACCTGGTCACGGCCGAAATCCTTGTCGGTCCACAGTTTCTTCGACAGCGCGGGCCTGGTGTAGGGCTCGTCGCTGTCGGCGCCCAGAATTCCGATGGAACCTGTCTTGTCCAGCTCTCGAATTCCACGTGCAGCGTTGTCGGCGACCATTCCGCCGCCGACGATCAGATAGTCGTAGCGCACAATGCACTCCTTGCAGTAGACAACTGTCGGGTCGTCTACCCCGGATGCTCGTCAGACAATCACGACGTCGATCGACGCTCTCTCGAACGGCTCGATCTGCTCCCGAGTCGCGGACGAATCCGTGACGAGCGTCGTACCGGGAGGAATGGGCGCCCAGGCGTGGAACGGCTTCTGCCCCAGCTTGGCCGAGTGCGCAAGTACATACGTACGTCCGGCGCGCTCCATCATCAGTTCCTTCAGCCGTGTCTGCTCGTACCCGGCTTCGCAGATACCGAATTCCGCTGTGACCGCGTCCGCCCCGAGAAACGCTCGGTCGAACGAGACACGCTGTAGCGACGCCTCGGCCAACGGACCCACGAAACCCTGGCTGAGGTGACGCAGCGTCCCGCCGATGCACTCGACGTGGACCGAGTCTGCGTCGGCCAACGACTCCAGCGCAGTCAGACCGGCTGCGATCACCGTCAAGTCCGTCGCCGATCGAAGAAATTCACCCATCGCGCCGACGGTCGTTCCTGCGTCGAGAAGGATGGTCTCCCCCGGCTCGACTTGCTCGGCCGCCCACGCCGAGATCTCGCGCTTGGCGTCGTACCCCTCGAGCGAGCGCTGTTTGATCGACGGTTCGCGGTGGCCGCTCAGCGCAATGGCTCCGCCGTACGTCCGTGCGAGCAGTCCGCGTTCGGTCAGATGGTTCAGGTCACGACGAATTGTCGACGCAGTCACCTCGAACAGCGAGGACAACTCGTCGACGCTCGTGAGTGCGCCCGATTTTGCCAGCCGAACGATTTCGCTACGCCGGATCTCCGATTCGCGCAATGACCCGCCCCCTTTTTCAGCTCAGTAGTGCTGGGCTGGTTGCCAATTCGGCCGCCTGCCGTAACGCCTCGACCATGCTACCGGCCTCGGCGATTCCTTTACCTGCGATATCGAATGCGGTTCCATGATCCACGGACGTCCGGATGACCGGAAGCCCCACGGTGATGTTGACGCCGGCCTCGATGCCGAGAACCTTCACCGGTCCGTGTCCCTGATCGTGGTACATCGCAACGATCAGGTCGTAGTCACCGCGACCTGCAAGAAAGAATGCGGTGTCCGCGGGCAGGGGGCCGACCGCATCGATCCCTTCGGATTTCAGCTTCTCGACAGCCGGGACGATCTTCAGGTCTTCTTCGCCGTATCCGAAGAGGCCGTTCTCCCCAGCGTGCGGGTTGATGCCGCAGACCCCGATCTTCGGGTTGTGATTGCCGGAACGTACCAGCGCCTCGTGTCCCCGCTTGATCGTGCGTTCGACCAGTCCAGGTTCAATCTTGGCGACAGCGTCGAGCAGACCGATGTGCGTTGTCACGTGAATGACCTTGAGTTTCGGTGTCGACAACATCATCGACACCTCATCGGTGCCGGTCAGGTGCGCGAGCAGTTCTGTGTGGCCCGGAAAGATGTGCCCCGCAGCGTGCAGCGCTTCCTTGTTGAGCGGAGCTGTACAGATCGACTGCACTTCGCCCCGAACCGCGAGTTCGCTTGCCACTCGGATGTATTGGTAGGCGGCGTCACCGGCGACCGCGGAAAGTTGCCCCCACGGCAGATCTTCGGGGAGCAGGTTCAGGTCGATCACGTTGATGCGCGCCGGTGTGAACTCGGCATCGGTGACTGCGTCGACCACGACGATGTCGACCTCGATGCCGAGAACGTCCGCGGCGAGCGCCAGTCTCTTGGCGTCGCCGACGACGACCGGTCGGCACCGCTCGAGCGTCGACGGATCGATCATGGCGGGAACGATGACCTCCGGGCCGATGCCGGCGCCGTCGCCCATGGTCACCGCGATGTAGGGAGGGAGTGCTGAAGTCATGCCGATGCCTCACTGTGAGAGAGAAAATGGGAAGTGTCGTCGATGCCGCGCAGGTAGTTGCTCATCGAGATCAAGCTGTCGTGACCACCGAAGCTTCCGGGTCTGGTGGCGATCCACGACCCGTCCTCGGTGCGGGAGACCACCGCCCCGTCGTGCACTTCGGTGATCGGTACGAGTGTGGTGATCCCGAGAGCGTCGACTACGCGTCGGGCGGTCTCACCTCCGGTGAGAACGAGGCCGATCGCTCGGCCGCGCACCACCGATGCGACCAACTCCCCCAGAGCGTGCGACACCGAGCCCGCCAGTCTCGGATCGACGGGCCCGGCGACCGTGAGAACGGCGACGCCGCCGGCCAGCGCGGATCGGACGGTGTCAGGGTTCGCACGCCCGTTCACCAAGTCGTCGACATCGATCTGTACCGGGCGCGCACCGGCGGCCACGGCATGTCGAACCTGTTCGGCAGCAACGGTTTCTGCGGTGCCCACCACTATCAGAGCAGGTACCGGCTCGAGATTGCCGCTGTCGACCCGAGCCGCGGGAAGTGTGCGCGCCACGGCTGCTGCGAGCGCCGACGTACCCACGAGACGAACACCCGGAATCGCTGCTGCCGCGGCCACCACTGCATCGAGGTCCGCGTCGGTCGCGGCATCGCAGACGGCGATCCCAGCGTCGAGCGCGGTAATCAGGTCGGAACTGTCGACGCCTGCGCCCACGAGAACGTGCGGGGCAGCACCGAGCATGGCGCCGATCGATGCAGGGGGCACAGCGTCTTCCATGTTCCATCGGCCGCTGAGGTGCAACGGAACTCCGTCGATGTGCAGAACACCGTTCACGGTGATCCGGTCGAGTGCAGGGAGAGCTGCGGCGATCACGACAGGGCCGGTTGCGGCGAGTACTCCCATCTCGGCTGCGATGTTGCCGCGAAGCATGGAGTCGATCTTCTTGATCACCTGGACGCTGGACGGGAGCTCCGAGACCGCGGCGTTCAGCTTCGCTGCTGCGTCTGCGGAAGACATCACCCTCGTACCGAGATCGACGACACGAACCTCGGCCGTCGACGGGACCACGCCAGTGGTGGCACCGGCGACGTCGATGGCGATGGCGACATCGCGTCCCAGGAACGCCGCCGCGCTTTCAGCGGCACCGGACAGATCGTCGGCAAGCACGAGAAGGTCTGGTCGAGCGTTCATCGATCGAACCTCCCAGTCCATATTGCGCTTTTCGCGCATCTCAACGTAACACTTCCGCGCGTTTCGCGCAGTAATTTCGCATGAGACGTTTTCACAACGAAGTCCCGGCGCATTGCACGATCGTCTGACCCGTGATGCTTCGACCGCTCGGCGACAACAGAAACGCAACGAGTTCGGCAATCTCCGCGGGATCGATCAGATGACCGAGAGGGGGTGTGATCGGCGGAGTACTACTGCGGCCGGGGTCGTTGAGCATCGGGGTGTCGGTCGGGCCCGGCGCAACGACATTCACCGTGATTCCCCGCTCCACCAACTCCATCGCCCAGGACCGTGCCATCCCCACCAGAGCCGACTTGGTCGCGACGTACTGACTCTTGCCCGCTACACCGGTCATGGTGCGGCTTCCGATCAGCACGACTCGCCCGCCTGTCGCTATCCGGGCCGACAGCCCGTCGACGAGTACCTCGGCTGCCGCGACATGCACGCGCCACATCTGCTCGCTGTGCGCAGGATCGAGAGCTCCCAGGCGGCCCGAATGCTGGACCCCGGCCGCATGGACCACTGCCGTCGGATCATCCAGAGTCCCGACGACCTCGGACACCGCCGCCGTGTCGGCCAGGTCGATACCGACCCACTCTCCGCCGAACTTCCCACGCGGCCGTGAGCGACTGAGACCGGTCACGCGCCACCCTCGATCGAGGAGCGTCCCGGCAACGGACGCGCCGATGCCACTGCTCACTCCTGTGACGATGGCGTGCGGAGTCACTGCGACTCACCGATCCACGCTCGCTCGAGCCGAACGTACTTGATCGCCTGACGAAAATAGGTGTAGACGACATGGATCCGCCCGTCTGCCGTCTCTGCGATCGACGGATACGAGAATTCACGATTGGACCCGTCACGCGAATTGTTGGTCAGGCAGTAGCCGTCGCCCTCGTCGAGGTTGCGTCGAATCGGCCACGTGAGACCGCCGTCGCGCGAGACAGCGAGAGTCATCGGCGCCCGCGGCGCACCCCAGAACGCGGAGCGTGCGTCGCCGTCGTCGACAGGTGCCTCGACCGTGACATCGGAACCGTCGGCCAACCCGTCGTCGTCGATCTCGTCGTACAACGAGGTGCGCCGCGAAGTCGCGTCCAACGCCGACGAGTGGTTGTAGACAAGGGCCACCCCTCCGTCCGCGAGACCGACCGCTTGGACCGAAGAGTTGTTGTTGGGAAGTTCGGTGGGTACCGGCGCAGTCCACGTCTCGCCGTCGTCGGTAGAGATGCTGCGATACACGAAATCGGCCCAGCGGCTGCGATACAGCGCGACCAACGACGCGTCGGGTCTCACCACCACGTCCATGTGCACACACCCGACACTCTCCGGAACGACGGCCTCGCGCCACGTGGCGCCGTCGTCGTCCGAGATCATGACACCGCTGTAGTCACGGTCGCCGACCCACTTCCGTCCCTCGATCTTCACGCAGTGGAACACCGGAAGCAGCAATCGTCCCGACGCCGTCTCGACGACCGGCTGACGAACGAACACCCCGCCCGCATCGGATTCGGGAATCAGGACATGCGCGTCGCCCCAGGTGACCCCGCCGTCGTTCGAGATGCGCCTCAGCACTCGTGCGGTGTCCTGGTTACCGGCATGCTGTGATGTCCACAGCAACCAGATCACACCCGAATCGCGAACGAAGAGAACCGGATTCTGCTCGGATCTGGTCGGATCGTCGGAAAGCTGCACCGGGGTGGTCCACATCTGCGAACCCACCTCGAGTCGGGAAAACCACACGCTGATATCCGGTACACCCTCCTGGGTTCCAGCGAACCACACGCAGCCGAGCGCTCCGTCCGGCAGCACCGCCAGATTGGCGGCGTGGTTTTGCACCTGGGGTGCGGGCAGGAACGCGTCGGCGCGTCCGGCGGCGTCCGTGGAACGAACCACACCGTCGGCGAGAAGATCGCCCGGGGTGAGGAAACTTGTGTTGCTCATGTTGTCCTTTTCTCTTCCCACTCAGGATCGGAGGGTGACCGCGGCCATGTCGTACGAGTTGGTCGGCCTCAGACCGATGCCGTCGATTCGGTTGCGCCGCGCGATGACCGTCTTCGGCACGAAGGACCACAGACATGGCCAGGTGTCCCAGATGCGGCGCTGCGCGTCGGCGAGCGTTTCTTTCCGGCTCACCGGATCCGTATCCTCGGATGCCTTCGCGATCAGGCCGGCGATTTCGGGAAAGATGTAGCCATGGTATGTATCTCGGGTTTCTTCCTTCGCCGCGGTACCTGCGTACATACCTTGCATGATCGTGACGGCCAATCCCGTGGGGCTGGGATAACCGTTGCCGAGGATGTCCCAGTCACCGGCTTTGCCCTGTCGCCAAGTCGAGATGTCGCCGCCGGGCTCGAACTGCTGAAGTGTCGCACGCACTCCCACTGCCGACAGCATCTGCAACACCGATTCCATGATGTCGGTGTCCGCGGCGAATTCTCCCGTTTCCCATATGATCTTGAGCTCCAGATCCGACACGCCCAGCGCGTCGAGTTCGGCGCGCGCGCGGGCAGGATCGTATTCGTATTCTCCCGTTTCGATCGCACCGTCGAGAATTCCTGGAACGACACCACGCGACGGTGTCGCCGCACCCTGCATGACCTGGTCGATGAGCGCATTTCCGTTGATCGCGTAGCTGAGCGCACGTCGCACCCGAGGGTCCGCGAGCGGATGCCCAGCAGGCTTGCGGAAGTTGTAGAACAGCTGATTGAGCCGCACTCCGTCGACCCGCTCGACGGTGACGCCCGCCAATCCGGCGAGCTGATCGGCAGCATCCGGCGTGATCGCATCGATGACGTCCACCTCGCCACTGCGCAACGACACGACGCGATTCGACTCGTCGGGAACAAAACGAATGTTCACCGATTCGACCGACGGCGCGGCTCCCCAGTAGGTCGGATTCCGCGCCAGCGAATAGTTTCCCGTCCCGCGATCGGACTCCGTCACGACATAGGGCCCCGTTCCGACTCCGCCCTGCAAGTCTTCGGGCACATTCTGCGCCGCGGGCGTGATGAGGATGTTGGACATCAGATAGTCGAGCACCGGCACCGGGCGTTCGGTGTCGAGGGTGAACGTCGACTCGTCGATCTTGCCGACGGTCGGCCATTCCGGAAAGAATCCGCCGACGAACGAACCGCTGACCTGGGGGTACATACGCAGGGCGGTATCGACGTCCTCGACTCTGACCGGACTGCCGTCGGAGTAGGTGACACCGGGACGCAGGTGAACGAGCCAGCGCGTCGGGGCCACCAGTTCGAAGCTGTCGGCCAGAACCAACTGCACCTTCAGGTTCGTATCGATGGTCGTCAGCGCCTCGCGGACGGCACGTTGGACGGTCAGGGCGGCGTCGAACTGCAGGAGCTTGTTGTCGAGGCTGACCATCGATCGGTTCATCGCCAGGCTGACCGTGTCCGGTCCGGGCTTACCGGTCGGGGTAGCGCATGCTGTCACTCCGCCCAGGGACAGTCCTGCGCCGAGGATCAAGCCGCCACGGAACAGGTTTCGGCGTGAGAACGGCTGGCTGACAAAGCTTTCGGTCATCGTTGACCCCTCGTTACTGTCACATCGATATGCGTGTGCCGAGTCAGGGCCGGGGCGCCGCACTCGACAGAAGTGATCGTGAACACACTCGGGACTGTACACGGAGTTGCTCGAAATACGCAGGAATAATTTTCTGCTTGCGCAATTCGCGCAGTAGTGCCATTGTGAGCTGAGTAACAACGGGCCGTTGCCGGACGTGTGTGCAACCGGGCCCGCATCGAACGCAGCAGTGTTATCGAAAGGTCGACGATGACCCAGGCAACTCGAGGAACGGGGGTGGGGAGATGACGCAGCTGACCGCCGCTCCCCCGAGCGTTCCTGCGGCCAAGTCCCGCAAGGACTCTCCGCTTCCGGCGTTCCTCACCGCGCCGACCACCAGGTACGTGGTTCGCCGGCTCGGACAGAGCCTCCTCACCATCTTCTTGACTCTCACCACCGTTTTCGTACTGATACGCATGGCACCGGGTGACCCCGCGTACTCGATGGCGGGCCCCTTGGCCTCCACGGAGGATCTCGCGCAGATTCGCGTGAATCTCGGCCTGGATCAGTCAGTCGTCACCCAGTACCTGCTGTATTTGAAGGGACTGTTCACTCTCGATCTGGGCACGTCCTACTCCTTCCAAGCCCCCGCGCTCGAAGTTGTGCTGCAGCGCATTCCGTACACGGTCACGCTGGCTCTCGCAGCGATCTTGTTGACGACCCTTGTCTCGATCCCACTCGGTATCTGGATGGCGAAGCGCGCCGACACCCGGCGCGAGCTCGGCGCCAACGTCGTCACGATCGCGGGACAGTCGATGCCGGACTTCTGGACCGGGTTGATGCTGCTCACTTTCTTCGCTGTGCTGGTCCCGGTGCTCCCCGCCGCCGGCTTCACGACGTGGTCGAGTCTGCTGCTCCCCGCACTGACCGTCGCCGTCCTGCAGATCGCATTGATCTCACGCATGGTTCGACGAGAGATGGTCAACGCCTACTCGTCTCCCTATGTCACAGTCGCTCGATCTCGCGGAGTGTCCGAACGGGAGATCACGTGGCGATACGCGCTCCGCAACTCGTCGATTCCTGTCGTGACCGCACTGGGCACCCGCTTCGCGTCGATGCTCAACGGTGTCGTCGTCGTCGAGGTCGTGTTCGCCTGGCCCGGTGTCGGTTCGCTGGTCGTGCGAGCACTCGAAACCCGCGACTACCCGCTGATCCAAGCAACAGTTCTCGTGACCGCAGTTCTCGCGGTGCTCGTGCAACTCGCCGTCGACCTCTGCTATCCGCTCCTCGACCCCCGTGTCCGTCTCGGGAAGGCAGCCCACTGATGACCGTCGTCGCCCCATCCGACAAGCCAACGCGTCCCAGCGCCGTCACCGCCAAGGATTTCGCCGCCGCGGGCGCAACCCGACGCGCACGCGACAGCCGTGTGAAGATCTGGATCGGCACAGTCTGCGCCCTGACCGTCATCCTTCCGGTCGCCCTGGCACGAGTACTGCCACTGGCGTCGCCCGACGCCACCGACCTCGCCCAACGCAGGTTGCCGCCGCTGACCGACGGACATCTGTTCGGCACGGACCAACTCGGCCGCGATCTTCTCTCCCGCGTGCTCTACGGCGGACAGGTATCCCTGACCGTCGGAATTCTCGCAGTCGTGGTCTCCGGCATCATCGGTCTCGTTCTCGGATCGCTCGCCGGTTTCCTCGGCGGCTGGGTCGACACCGTGGTCTCCCGCTTGCTCGAGGCACAGTTGTCCCTGCCGCTGCTGATGATGCTGCTCCTCGTCGTAGCACTGTTCGGCCCTTCCATCCCGGTCATCACGTTCGTCATCGCCATCGCGCAATGGCCGGAAATCGCACGTCTGACAAGATCCCTGGTGCTGGTCGAACGCGAGAAGCCCTACGTCGCCGCTGCTCGGGTGCTCGGACTCGGCCGGATCGCGATTCTCCTCCGACACGTCGTGCCGAACATCTTCAAGCAGGCCTCGCTCGTCGTACTCCTGCTTCTGGCACAGGCCGTCCTGCTGGAAAGTGCGTTGAGCTACCTCGGTGCAGGTCCGCAGCGACCGTTCGCGACGTGGGGCCGGATCATCTCCGACGGTCAGGACTACATCACCACATCGTGGTGGCTCGTCACCCTGCCCGGCCTCGTCATCGTGCTCCTGGTGGTCGGAGTCAACCTCCTCGGCGACGGTCTCCGTGATCGACCGGCCGGCTTCGGCCGCTTCGGTCTCTTCCCCCGATTCGGAAAGGGTGCGTAAGTCATGGGAAACCTACTGAAGGTGGACGAACTCCAGATCGAACTCGTCACCGACAAGGGCGTCATCCGGGCCGTCGACGGTGTGTCGTTCTGCATCGACGCCGGTGAAACCGTCACGATCATCGGTGAATCCGGCTCCGGTAAGTCGGCGACGGCAATGGGCCTGCTGGGGCTGTTGCCGTCGGATCTCGCGGTGATGTCAGGATCGGTGACCTTCAAGGACACCGAGATCCTCGGTAAGGACAAGCAGCTGAGCAAGATTCGCGGGAAGCACATTGCACTGATTCCGCAGGATCCGATGACGGCGCTGTCCCCGGTTCACACCATCGGCAACCAATTGAAGGAAGCTGTCCGGCACAGCGGAGTAACGGGAAAGTCCAAGCAGACCGCTCGCTGCATCGAGCTCCTCGAACAGGTTCGCATCCCCGACCCGAAAATCCAGTTGGGCAAGTATCCCCATCAGATGTCGGGCGGCATGCTTCAGCGTGTGCTGATCGCCAGTGCTCTTGCGTCGAGCCCGGAATTGATCGTCGCCGACGAGCCCACCAGCGCCCTCGATGTCACGGTGCAGGCCAGCATTCTCGACCTGCTGATGGAGCTGCAGGAACGAACCGGCATCGGGATGCTGGTCATCACCCACGATCTCGGTGTGGCACGGTTGGTGTCGGACCGCATCTACGTCATGAAGAGCGGTGTCTTCGTCGAGGACGGCGGCGCGGAAGAACTCGTCGGAGCGCCCCGGAATCCGTACACCAAGAAGCTGCTCGACGCGATCCCGCACCTCGGGACGTGGAACCAGAGTGCCGGCCAACCAGAACGAGTCGAGGTAACGGTATGACCACTCCATTGCTGTCGGTGGAGAATCTCGTCGTCGAGTACCCCGTCGCCGACGGCGTGTTCCGAGCTGTCGATTCGGTGAGCTTCGCGGTCGACAAAGGCAAGACGCTGGCCGTTGTCGGTGAATCGGGCTGCGGAAAGTCGACGATCGCGAAATCCATCGTCCGTCTGCTCACCCCCACCTCGGGCCGCATCGTCGTCGACGGAACGGACATCGCCGGACTGTCCGAGAAGTCCCTGCGCCCGTTCCGATCTCGCGTACAGATGGTGTTCCAGGATCCGTACGGATCCCTCGATCCTCACCTGACCGCAGTGGACATCGTCGGTGAACCACTGCGGCTGAAAGGAATTCGTCGCAAGTCCGATCGAGCCAGGAAGGCCGCGAGACTCATCGACCAGGTAGGCCTGCCGAGCACTGCACTGAACCGTCGACCGGTCGAATTCTCGGGTGGCCAACGTCAACGCATCGGCATCGCCCGCGCACTCGCGTCCGGGCCGGAAATTCTGGTGTGCGACGAGGCGACGAGCGCCCTCGATGTGTCCGTGCAGGCGCAGGTCCTGAACCTGTTGCGGGAAATCCAGCAGGACACCGGCCTCACCTACGTCTTCATCTCGCACAATCTGGGTGTCGTCCGCGAGATCAGTGAAACCGTCGTCGTGATGAGCAAGGGCCGCATCGTCGAAGGAGGCGACACCGAGGAGGTGCTCGCACGCCCCAAGGAGCCCTACACCCGGGCGCTGCGCGCAGCTGCCCTCGACCCGGCGACAATGGTCGGAATCAAGCCTCGTCACATCGTGTCTCGCCTGTCCACCCCTTCCGTAGGAGCTCCTGTATGACCTCGCTCGACATTTCCCCACTCGTACTGGGCACCATGACGTTCGGCGACACCGTCGACGCCGCCGGTTCTGCGAAGATGTTCGATGCAGCAGTCGACGCAGGCATCACCCACATCGACACCGCGAACGGGTACGCAGGAGGTGAGTCCGAGCGGATACTGGCGGACCTGCTCGCAACGCGTCGCGATCGGGTGACCCTCGCGACGAAAGCGGGAATGCCCAACCCTGACGCCGGGGACAACAGCCCGTTGTCACCGAAGGGTCTTCGTCTGAGCGTGGAGGCAAGCCTGGCTCGACTGAAGACGGACTACGTCGACCTGTTCTATCTGCACCAGCCGGATCGCGCGACACCGATCGCCGACACCCTGGCAACCGTCGCCGAACTGGTGCATGAGGGCAAGATTCGTGCTCTGGGCGTCTCGAACTTCGCGGCGTGGCAGATTGCCGAGGCAAATCGGGTAGCCGACGAGGTCGGCGCGCCGCGACCGATGGTTGCGCAGCAGCTGTACAACCTCCTCGCCCGGAGGATCGAAGAGGAATACGTCGAGTTCGCCGACGTGACCGGATTGATCACGATGGTGTACAACCCGCTCGGTGGCGGGTTGCTCACCGGCAAACATTCCCTGGACGCGACACCGACCGACGGCCGATTCGGAGACTCACGCCTGGCTGCCATGTACCGCGAACGGTACTGGAACACAGCAATTTTCGACGCTGTCGCGCAGCTCACCACGATCGCCGGCGACGCGGGCGTGCCGCTGACCGAACTTGCCCTGCGGTGGCTGGCGTCCAAGGCTGCCGCAGGCCCCATCCTGCTGGGTGGATCCAAGGTCGAGCACCTGCAGTCGAACATCGCCGCGATCGCGAAAGGCCCACTCGGCTCCGACGTCGTGGATGCGTGTGACGACGTCGGCTCCGCGCTGCGTGGACCGATGCCGAACTACAACCGCTGAAAGGCCCTCTACACATGTCTGCACAGGAATTCGCCGCTCGCGTCAGAAACCGGGAGCGCATCCTCGGCTACTGGTCCGTCATCGACAGCCCGGTCTCCACGGAGTGGCTCGCCCATGTCGGCTGGGACTACATCGCACTCGACCTGCAGCACGGATTGATCGGATACTCCGGAATGCTCGCCGGGCTCACCGCCATCGATGCAGCCAACGGCCCCGCCGGACTGATCAGGGTCGAAGCGAACAACGCGACGGTCATCGGGCGTGCGCTGGACGCAGGTGCGGCGGGCGTCATCGTTCCGCTCGTCGACACGGCAGCAGACGCAGCGGCGGCGGTCTCGGCGGCAACGTATCCCCCCACCGGCATTCGGTCCTACGGTCCGATGCGCTCGCAGCTTCGAATCGGACCCAACCCTGCCGATGCCGACCGTGACACCGTTGTGCTGGCGATGATCGAGACGCCTCAGGGCCTGGCCAACGTCGAGGAGATCTGTGCCGTTCCAGGTCTCGACGGTGTCTACGTCGGCCCGTCCGATCTGCGACTCGCGGTGGGTGGATCGTCACCGACCGACGCCTCCGTGGACGAGCAGTTCGAGGCTGCGCTCGTTCGGGTGTGCCGAGCCGCGGCCGCAGCAGGCATCACGGCCGGCATCCACACACCGTCCGGCGCTGTGGCAGCCAAGCGCTTGGACGAGGGGTACACACTGGCGACCGTCGCGTCGGACCTGACACATCTCAAAGCTGTGTCCGCCGATCATCTGAAGGCCGCCCGCGGCTGACCGAGCACGCCGCTGACCGACCACATCGACATGGCGCTTCGCCCCTGGTGACACGCCTTCGTGACACCGGGGGCGCTCGTGTGTGACCAGCAGCGGACGTGGAAATCGGCGCTCATCGCAAAGTTCATCCAGTACGCAAGGCTCACGGCTACGAAGACTCAATGTGGGACGAACATCGACCGCCGCTGTCAGGAACACCGCGCTCGCTCGCGGTGTTGCTTCGACGGGTGGCAGGCACCGGGTGGCTGCGGATTGTTGGCAGCATCACAGCTTCAGATGGTTGGCCCAGCCCACAAGACTGGGCATCTTGGTAGGGGCCACGAAACATCGTTGACACATAGAGCGACCGTGTAACAGTTCCGAGGAGCGAAACGAATCATTCCTCAGGACGCGAACAAAAGGAGACGATGTGACTTTGCAGATCGATTCGCTCGCTATCAGCGCCGACGAAGCACCAACGCACGACGTACAGATCGACCAGCTCCACGAGCAGGTCGAGACGCTCGACGCCGATATCCTGGGCGCTATCGAGCTCCGCACCGAACTGGTGCGCAAACTGGCTGCAGCCACAAGCGACGCAGCCGTATCGACCACCACGTCGACTTTCGACGAGCTGGGTTCCGACGGTTCGGCCCTGTCGCGGATGCTCGCCCGCATCGCCTCGGTGACCCGCTAGAACCGTTACATCCCCCTCCTTGTTTGCCACGAGGCCCCGAGCAGCACTGCTGCTCGGGGCCTCGTCGTCTGTGCGGTCAGGGTGACCGGACCGACTAGAGCGCGCGCACGGCACCGCCGTCGACAGTGACCGTCGAGCCGGTGATGTACGACGCGGCCGGCGACGCCAGGAACGCGACGGTACGTCCGAACTCCTCCGGATCGCCGATACGACCGAGCGGGATCCGAGCCAACGCGTCGTCGGACACGGCGCCGCCCCGGGACGTGTCGAATCGCCCGGGAAGGACGCTCACGACCCTGATTCCTCGTGGCCCGAGCTCGTCGGCGATGTCCTTGGCCACCATCGCCAAGCCGGGGCGCAGTCCGTTGGACACGCCGAGGCCCGTCAACGGCGACTTCACCGATGTCGACAGCACGAACACGATGGCACTTCCGTCGGTCATGACCTTCGCCGCTTCGCGGGCCAGTCGCACCGCCCCGAGGAACACGGACTCGAACGACGCAGTCCAATCCTCGTCGGCGGCATCGAGGGCGGTGCTCGGCGGAGGTCCACCGACACTCACGACGAGACCGTCCAGCTTGCCCCAGTGCGCGATGGCCGACTCGACGAGCAACTGTGCGCTCGCGGGATGGCCGTTGTCGGCGACCATTCCGTGCACCGCGTTGGGTCGGTGCGCGCCCAGTTCGGTCACTGCCTCGTCGACCTTGGTCTGTGACCGGGAGGCCACCGTCACCTTCGCTCCCTCACGAAGCAGCTCACGCGCGGACGCGAATCCCAGCCCTTCGGTTCCTCCGGTGACGACGAACGCTTTACCCGACAGACCCAAATCCATGAACTCTCCTCTTGTTCGAACAGCGTCGACGCGCCGCTTCCGGCTTGCATGACGTGTTCCCATCTTGCTACAGGCGAGTCGTCCCCCCGAATGCGGTAGAAAGTCGATGTCGGATCCGCGATGAATTCACGATTCGTCCGTTGTCGATACACACGAGACTTCCACGCCGAATGAATGGAGACCCCAATGTCCCGAATGCTGTTCGCCAACATGCCCGTCAAGGACGTCACTGCCACCCGCGCTTTCTTCGGCGGACTGGGCTTCGAGTTCAACGACGTGTTCAGTGACGAGAACTGTGTATCGATGGTCGTGAGCGAGCAGGCGACGGTGATGTTCCTGGCGGAACCTCGCTTCAAGGACTTCATCTCCGACGCGATCACCGACACGACGCAGTCGCGAGAGGTGCTGATGTGTATCAGCGCCGACAGTCGCAACGAGGTCGACTCACTCGTCGACGCGGCGATCACCGCCGGAGGGTCGAGTTGGATGGAGCCTCAGGATCACGGGTTCATGTACGGGCGTGCGTTCCGTGATCTCGACAACCACGTGTGGGAAGTCATGTGGATGGACCCCAGCGCCGTGCCGTCCGAATAGTCGGGGACGGGCCAGGTGGGGCTATCTCGACCTCCCTGTCAGAGGCGCTCGGGTAGACCGAATTTCTCGAACAGAGTCAGGTCGAAGAAGCACGCCACGTGGCCCACTCTGCCCGCCTCGATGTCGACGACGTGGAGTTGGAACGGCAGGTGGATTCCGTCCTCGTTCCGCATGTACAGCCCGTAGGCGGGCTGACCGTTGGCCGACGTCGCGACCATCCGCATGTCGCCCGCTCGCTGCGCCGGACAGTTTCCACGGATGAGGGTGCCGATGTTCTCGGCCCCTTGGTACCACCCTTCGAACGGCGGCATCTCCCACACTGCGTCCTGGGTGAACAGAGTCACGAGCTGGTCGATGTCGTAGCGTTCGAAACTGTCGACGTACTTGGCCAGCAATTCCCTGGTCTCGGCGGCTGCCGGCTCGACGACATCGTTTTCCGACGGCATGACCTCGTCGAGTTGCGCTCGTGCGCGTTGAAGCAGACTGTTCACCGCGGTCGTGGTGGTCGCCAGGGCTTCCGCTACTTCGGACGCCTTCCACTGCAGCACCTCACGCATCAGCAATGCTGCTCGTTGACGTGCCGAGAGGTGCTGCAGGGCAGCGATGAACGCCAGTCTGATGGTGTCCCTGCCGACGACGATCGATGCGGGATCGTCCGAATCCGCGAGCTCGGAATCCGCGATGGGCTCGAGCCACGCAATTTCGTGCGTCGCCACCAGGTCGTCGGTGGGGTCCGAACTCGGTGCGCCGAGCCCCGTCGGCAGCGGACGCTTGGACTTGCCGTCGAGCGCCGTGAGGCAGGTGTTGGTGGCGATGCGATACAGCCAGGTCCGCATCGACGAGCGCCCCTCGAACTTGGAGTAGCCCTTCCACGCGCGGATGTACGTTTCCTGCACGAGATCCTCGGCGTCGTGAATCGAGCCCGTCATGCGGTAGCAATGAGCGAGCAGCTCACGACGATACGGATCGAACTGCGCTACGAATGCGTCGCCCTCTGCGACCGTGGCCGTCATGAGTGAAGAGACTAATCCCACAGTCCGACGAACGCCCGACCGATCGGACGAATAGTTGTGCCGACGCGGCCGATCACGCAGGGCGCGCCGACGACGGCGTCGGTCGGCTCGTTCCCCTGTAGAAGCAGATAAAGTGTGGAAAGCCCGTGGGGCATGATCGGAGGCGCGGACGGTGACAGCGTCGACGAACATCGACGATCTGGTCGACGAGGCCTACGCCGAACGTCGTCGGGCATGGCAGGCCGCGCTGGTGACGGCCCAGAATTTTCTGGAGACCATCGCGGACGAGATCCTCGACAACGTCGACCGAGATCGGCTCAATGCGCAGACCGCCCGAATCAAGGATCCGGTGCGGGCAGCCGACAAACTGCGGCGGAAGATCACGGAAGGCCGGATCGTCGAGCCGAGGACCATCGACGAGGTCGTGGAATCCCTGCCGGATCTGATCGGCATCAAGGTTCTGTGCAAGAGCCCGCGGGATCTTCACGCCTTCGTGGACGCGTTGGAACGCGCGTGCACCGACCCGGAATGCTCGGTGCGCTTCGCCCGGAACCCGACCGACTACGTCGCGTTCCCCAAACCGAGTGGATACCGCGCCTACCACGCGATTCTGGTCATCCGCGTCGCCACCCACCAGGGTGATCTGATCGTGAACGTCGAAGTCCAGGTCAAGACGAGGCTGCAGGACGCCTGGGGTGAACTCACCCACGAGGACATGTACAAGCCAGGTGAGGCTCTCAAGCCGACGGAGGCGCACACCGAGTACGCCCGGCAGATGGCAGAGCTTCTCCTCCAGGTCGACTTGATGGCGGACGACCTCGCGGCGCAGCTCGATTCACAGACGGCCGTCGCGAAGGGCGCCGTCGTCGAACCGGTCCCGAGGGACTCGGCCATCATCTCTGCTCGAGTCACCCGTACCGGTCCGAGGTATGCGTTGGCCGTCGGACCGGACGGTCGCCGGGGACTCATCCCCGCGCGTTCGGTCAAGGCGGTGATCGGCGCCAAGGACCGCATTGCCGTCGACGACTATCTCGAAGTCGGTGACGTCGTGGAGGTCGTCGTGGAGGACACCGCCGACGCTCTGTACTACCACTTGTCCTCTCAACCCCCGTCGAATCGTCCGCGCAAACGGCGAGTGTGACCGAACGACCGTGCCCGAGCGCTGTCACCTGCACTTCTCAGGTTGATCCAAGAAATGTCGGGTAGACAGCATTTCCTGTGACTGCAACCGAGATCTCCCCGCCCACTGCGGCCGAATCGGTCGAGGAACCCCGGGACACGCGAATCCGGCGTGCACGGCCCACAGCCGACGTCGTCGTCCCGGTGACGGCGTTCGCGGTACTCGCGACGCTGTACTCGCTGTTGTCCGTGCTCGGCCACCGACAGCTCCGCACGTCCGGATTCGATCTCGGAATCTTCGTGCAACAGATCTCGTCGTACGCCGAGTTTCGGGCGCCGACGTCCGATCTCCTGGGCACCGGTTACAACACCCTGGGCGACCACTTCTCCCCGATCACCGCACTGCTGGCACCGGTCTATCGCCTGTTCCCGTCGCCGGAGACGTTGCTGATCGCGCAGGCGGTTCTGTTCGCGCTGGCAGTCGTTCCGCTGTCCAGGTGGGCGGTCCGTGAGTTCGGCACGGCGACAGGCATCGCGGTGGCGTTCGCCTACGGCCTGTCCTGGGGTGTGCAGGCCGCCCTGAACTTCGACTTCCACGAAATCGCGTTCGCCGTGCCACTGATGGCCATGTCTCTCGTCGCCCTGGGCAATCGTCGATGGCTACCGGCCTTGGCGTGGGCGCTCCCGCTGGTGTTCGTCAAGGAGGACATGGGTCTGACGGTTGCCGTCATCGGCAGTCTGGTCGCATTCTGGACCACCGGACGCACCCGCGCGCTCGGAGCTCTCACAGCCGTCTGGGGCCTCGGCTGGGTCGTCCTCGCCGTCAAGGTGATCATCCCGCTGCTCAGTGCCGACGACTCGTACGGTCAGGGATCGAAGTTGCCTCCCCTCGGGTCGGGCATTGCCGATACCGCCCACGGTGTCGTCGCAGGTGACTCACGCGCAGCGACTGCCTTCCTCCTCCTTGCCGTGACCGCGTTCGTTGCGCTGCGCTCGCCGCTCCTGCTGGTCGCGGTCCCCACCGTCGCGTGGCGATTCCTCAGCGACAACACCAACTTCTGGAAGCCGATATTCCATTACAACGCGATCCTGATGGTCGTCGTCTTCGCGGCCCTGATCGACGCCGTCGTGCGGTGCCGCAGGCACGAGCAACTCACCGAGCGCGGGCAACGCACGATCTTCACGGCCGTGGCTGCGTTCGCGATCGTCGCCCTTCCGTTTCTTCCCATGGCTCGCCTGGCGACAGCCGACGGGTGGTCGACCGATCCACAGGTGACCGCGTCCCACGCCATCTCCGACGCCATTCCCGCAGATCGGACGATCGCGGCGTCGAACAATCTGGTTCCACAGTTCGTCGCCACGCACGACGTCTCCGTGTTTCCGCAACGCGCGACGAACACCGAGGCACCGGACTGGATCGTCGTCAACCGCAGCGATCCTGCCGGATGGCCGACGGACGGTGCGGGCGACGACAAGGCGGTCGCCGACGCGGTGGCGTCGGGCTACGTGCTTCGATTCGTCGACGCCGGAATCGAAGCGTTCGAGCGGCCGTGATGATCGAGCTGTCCAGGCGAATTGACAAAGGCTAGCCTTATCTTAGTAGTCTGACCTCTCCGGGTGCCGCTTCATCGAAGCAGCGACGCCCTGCCCTGACGGCGTCACGCCGTCGATTCTGCGCACGGCGGATCCGACTCTTCGCCCGCCTGCGCCCGGACAGGGAGAGGGTCGATAGATGCACGAGAAGTCCATCGGTCTGTACGATCCGTCGCTGGATTCCGACAGCTGCGGGGTCGGCTTCATCACGCGCAAGGACGGCGTTCAGTCCCACGACGTGCTGATCAAGGCCCGTGAGGCGCTGTGCTCGGTGCCGCACCGAGGTGGCATGTCCGCCGAGGGTGTCGGCGACGGTGGCGGTGTGTCCCTCGACTTGTCCGTCGACTTCTTTCGACGCGTCACCGACCGTCCGACTCTCGAACTCGGCCGATTCGCTGTGGGCAACTTCTTTCTCCCCGACGACGAGTCGCAGCATGCACGAGCGGTCGAACTGATCCACCGCGCCATGATCGATCGCGGATTCACCCCGCTCACTGTCCGCGATGTTCCGGTGAACAACGACGCCATTCGTCCCGCGGCCGTGAAATATCAACGCCCCGTTCGTCAGTGGATCTGGGAGGTACCTCGGCCCCGGCCCGAACCCGCAGCCATCGATCGGCTGATTCACGAGGCACTGCTGCACATCGAATCGATCGCGTACACCACCCCGACACTGGCCGGGCTGTATCCGCTGTCGCTCAGCGCCCGGACGCAGGTACTCAAAGGTCGGCTGAACTCCGACGAGGTCATTCCTTATTTCTGCGACCTCGTCGACCCGGAGCATTCGGTCCACACGATCTTCTTCCACACCCGGTTCTCCACCAACACCGATCCACATCCGACCATGGCGCAGCCGTTCCGGTTCATGGCGCACAACGGAGAGTTGAACACCGACAAGAAGAATCGCCTCGCGGAAGCAGCGGTGGCAAGCGCCAAGCGTCGCGCCATCGTGCGCCCGCCCGGCCAGTCCGACAGTTGCCGCCTGGACCAGACCGTGCAGGCCCGCGTCGTCGAGGACAACGTGGAACTGGTCACGGCCGTCGTGTCGATGATGCCTCCGGCGTGGGAGAACGACTACACGCTCTCGCCTCGGGTCCGAGCGATGTTCGAGTACTTCTCGCTGTACGAGGAGAAGAACGACGGACCGGCTGCGGTGGTGTTCGGCGACGGCACGGTGATCGGCGCACGTCTGGACCGCTTGGGACTTCGTCCCCTCCGGACGGTGGAAACGAACGACTACCTGTGCGCCTTCTCCGAAGCCGGCCAGGTTCGGTTCCCACCCGAGACCATCACGCATCGTGGTCGCGTCGAAGCCGGCGGAATGATCTACTTCGATCACCGCGACAAGCACACCTACTACACCCGCGAAGCCTTCGAAAAGCTCGCTGCCGATCGCGATTACACCGCCCTGCTCGCAGCCGCGCGCGTCGGCATCGACGATCTGGACGCCGCCGACTCCGTCGCCGACGCCTATGCGGGCGATCTGGAACGTCATCAGCGTTACGTCGCGTATTCGCTGGATCAGGAAAGCTTCAAGTTCCTGATGGATCCGATGCTGGCGAGCGGCGTCGAACGCGTCTCGGCGATGGGATACGGCAACGCGATCAACGCTCTCACCGACCGCGAAGGCGGGATGGCGAAGTACTTCTCGCAGCGATTCGCGCAGGTGACCAACCCTCCGCTCGACAGCATTCGCGAGGCCGACGGAATGACGCTTCGGGTGTCGCTGGGGCCGAAACCTAATGTCGGCGGCCCCGTTTCCCGCCAGGTCGTCGTGCCCAGTCCCCTGCTCTCGCACACGGATCTGCGCCGGATCACCGAACAGCCGCACACCCCGGTCGCACGGTTCGACCTGACGTACCGGTCGATCGACACCGACAGCGAGGCCAACGAACGCGCGCTCGTGGAGGCCGTGAACTCGCTGGCCGATTCGGTCGTTCGGTTCGCCCGTGACGGCGGTATCGCCGTGCTCAGCGACCGAGACATCACTCGGGACAACGCTGCACTCCCGGTGATTGCCGTCGTGGCGTTCGTCAACGAACGGTTGATCGCAGCGGGTGTCCGATTACGGGTGTCGCTGGTGGTGGAGAGCGGCCAGATCTCCTCGTCTCACCATGTCGCACTCGTGCTGGGGTTCGGCGCTGCCGCGGTTCATCCACTGACGGTGCGGTTGCGAGCCGAGGACAAGTTCGGTGCCGACCCGGACGTGGCGTTCGCCAAGTTCGTGAAGGCGGCCGAGAAGTCGTTGATGAAGACGATGGGACGCGTCGGACTGTGCACCGTGGAGAGCTACATCGGCGGTGAGTTCTTCGAACCGAACTTCCTCGACACATCGGATCCCGTTCTGTCGCAGTGGTTCCCGAACATGAAGTCCCCGGTGGGCGGCGTCGGGTTCCGCGCGATCGCCGCGGGTGTCGCGCACTGGCATGCCCACGCCCGTAGCGCGGCGAGCGAGAGCGACCTGCCGAACCTGGGGTTGTTCAAGGAACGCGCCGACGGCGCAGGCCATTCGTTCGGGGCCACGTCGGTTCGTGGGTTCGTCGACATGACCAAGGAGAAGATCGCCTTCGCCGGTACCGAAGCCGATGCGACGCAGACCGATGCACTGCGGCTGCTGACCATCACCAGGCTGGGTGACGCGTTCGGTCTCGGCGCCGAGGCGTACGCGTCGACGAGTTTCGACCGGTTGACCGACGAACAGATCGACGCGTTCGAGGTGACGGGCGACTACCGGTCGTTCGTACGGTCGATGCACGACGAGCGCTCGCGTCGACCGGCAGCACTGCGCGACGTGTTGGCCACGCCGGCCGACGTGTCGGACTGTTCGTCGGCGCAGGAGTTCGCGCTCGAGCTCGGCCGCTTCGACATCGAGGGCAACACGGGCATTGCCGTCCGCGGCCTGCAGGTCGACGCCGTGTCGGACACCGAGTTCGCACTGACGCTGCGGACCGACCCTGCGTGCACCGACCCTGCGCGTGCGCATCTGCTCGGTGATGGTCTCGGTCTTCTCTTCGGCGACGAGGCCACGAGTCGCATCGACGGGGACACGGTGATCGTGACCTCCCGCGGCCGAGCGTCGCTGTTCCTCGGAAAACTGGGTGCGGCGCCTGCGTCGATCCCCTTGTCCGAGGTGCAGAAGGCAAGTGCGATCACACCGTTGCTCGCGTCGGGCGCGATGAGTCACGGGGCTCTCAACGCCAATGCGCACGAAGCCGTCGCGCACGGAACCAACATGGTCGGCGCGATGTCCAACAGCGGCGAAGGCGGAGAGCATCTGTCGCGCTACGGGACCGTCCGCGCCTCTCGCATCAAACAATTCGCCTCGGGACGCTTCGGCATCTGGGCCGGCTATCTGGCCGATCCGATGCTCGAGGAAATCGAGATCAAGATCGGTCAGGGCGCCAAACCCGGCGAGGGCGGACAGCTGCCTGCCCCCAAGGTCACCGTCGACATCGCCGCGGCCCGCAGCGGCACACCCGGCGTCGAACTTGTGTCTCCCCCACCGCATCACGACACGTATTCGATCGAGGACCTCGCGCAGTTGATCCACGACTGCAAGGCCGCGCGCGTACGCGTGATCGTGAAGCTCGTCTCGTCCGAGGGGATCGGCACCATCGCCGTCGGCGTGGCGAAAGCAGGTGCGGACGTCATCAACATCGCCGGCAACACCGGCGGAACCGGGGCGGCATCCGTCACGAGCCTGAAGTACGCCGGACGCGCCGCGGAGATCGGCCTCGCGGAAGTGCACCAGGCTCTGTGCGCCAACGGACTTCGCCAGAAAGTGATCCTCCGATGTTCGGGAGCCCACCAGACCGGTCGTGACGTCGTCACCTCGGCGCTGCTCGGTGGCGACAGCTTCGAGTTCGGCACCACGGCGCTGATGATGATGGGCTGCGTCATGGCGAAGAATTGCAACGTCAAGTGCCCAGCAGGATTGACGACCAATCCCGAGGTGTTCGACGGTGACCCTCGATCGATGGCGCAGTACCTGCTCAACATCGCGCACGAAGTCCGAGAGTTGCTCGCCGAGCTGGGTATGCCGTCGTTGCGGCACGCCCGCGGCCGCACCGATCTTCTGCACCTCGTCGACCATGCGGCAACGGTGGGTGAGCTGGACCTGCACTCGATGCTGACCGTCGTTCCCGAATCCGTCGTCACCGACCCCGTCTACCTCGAACGCGAATACGGCATCGACGACATGCTGATGGCCGAAGTCCGCACCGCCCTGATCGACGACCGCGCACGCACGGTCGCGCCCGGCGGCCGAACGCACCTGGGCAACCTGAACAAGAGCGTCGGCGGGCAACTGTCCATCGACATCGAACGCCTTCTCAACCACGAACTCCCGACGTCGGTGACCGACGCCATGCCGTCGGTGCTCGTCGACGACCGCGGCCGGCGATACCTGGCGCCGGGCACGGCCCTGGTGTCCACGTACGGCGCGGCGGGCCTCTCCTTCGCCGCCTTCTGCAACGACGGAGTCGTCATGGATCACACCGGCACCTGCAACGACGGAGTCGGCAAGTCCATGAACGGCGGCACGGTGATCGTCCGCTCGCCCGGCGGCGGATCACCCGAAGCGGGCGGCAACGTTCTCATCGGAAACTTCGCGCTCTTCGGCGCGACCGGTGGACGCGCATTCGTGGAAGGTGAATCGGGCGACCGCTTCGGCGTGCGGAACTCCGGAGCCACCGCCGTCGTCGAAGGCGTGGGTGACTTCGCGGCCGAGTACATGACCGGCGGCGCCATTCTGAATCTCGGCGGGTTCGGCAAGGGTGTCTGCAACGGCATGAGCGGCGGATTCTTCTATCAGTACGACCCAAACCGTCTGTTGCCTCTCCGTGCGAGTGCCGACTCGGTGATCCTCGGATCCATCACGGCGGACGACGAGCAGGCAGCCATTCACACCGTCGCCGTTCGAATGCTGCTCGAGTGGCACGTCGAGGCCACCGGGTCGGCTTCCGCGACACGGTTGCTGCAGAACTGGGAGGTGGAGCAGCATCGCTTCGTCTACGCGACGCCGCGGGCGCTGTTGCTCTACCAGGACAGCGACGCGATCCTTGCCGCGAAAACCCGGAAGGAGCTGCTCGACGAGCTCGCGGGCTCGCTGGCAACCCAGCAGGTCCGGTCCTACAAGCTCAGCCTGCGAGAGGGCACTCCGGTGCTCGGCGGATCGGTGCCGGGATACGGCGAAACCGATACCGACACCGTGTACGCGCTGTTGAACCAGTACACGGTGATGCACTACGCGCACGAGGTCGCGCTCACCCGAGTGCCCGGTTCCAGCGCGATCGACGACCCGGCCGTGCACAAGGCAGCACGAAACCTCGTGCTGACCGAGGACTTCGCGCTCGTTCACCGGCTGACCGCCTACGCGAAGGACGTGCTGGGTGGGTACGAGGACGAGCAGTTGGCTGCCCTCGTCGGTCACAAGCGCGTCGACGACTACAAGCAGGCCCTGACCGCGAGAAACGTGCGCGGTTCCGACAGCCCGGCCACCTACGGCTGGATCATCTACCAGGACGCCAAGAACCGCGCCAAGCTCGGATCGCTACCGAACTTCGACGAATTGTTCGCCGTGCGATCCGTCCCCGACCTGGTGTCCTGACGAGAGAGACGGAAAGTTCAGTGCTCATTCCCTACATTCCCGAGGACGCGCCGTTCACCGGAGATCAGCGCGCCTGGTTGTCCGGTTTTCTGGCGGGACTCCACTCACGACTGGCGATGCCCACCGGTTCCGCCGTGCAGCCGGACACTGGCTCGGTAGCCGCTGCGGTCCCGCTGCAGATTCTGTACGGCAGCCAGACCGGAAACGCCGAAGCGCTCGCTCAGGACGCCGCCGACCTGGCCCGACAGCACGGGCTCGACCCTCATGTCGCGTCGCTGGACGCGGTGGACATGAACGCGTTGGCGGCCATGCGTCGCCTGATCGTTGTGACATCTACATACGGCGAAGGCGAGATGCCGGACAACGCCCAGCTATTCTGGGATGCTGTTGCCGCCGACAGTGCACCTAGACTGGAAGGGCTGTACTTCGCGGTCCTCGCACTGGGCGACACGAGCTACGACGGATACTGTAAGGCGGGACGAGACATCGACTCACGACTGGAAGCACTCGGGGCGACCCGGACGGCCGACCGTCTGGATTGCGACGTCGACTACGAGGACGCGGCCGCAGCATGGCTGGCCGGCGCAGTCCCCTCCATCGCATCGGTCGACGGCGGCGGAGCTCCTGCATCTGCACCGCCCGAAGCACCTGCAGCGAAGCCCGCGAAAAGTGCCTCCAAGCGGTCACCGTGGAACCGGAAGAACCCGTACCGCGCCACCGTCCTCGCCAATCGCGTTCTCTCCGGGCCGCAGTCGTCGAAGGAAGTCCGTCACTACGCGTTCTCGTTGGGTGACAGCGGCCTGACGTACGAGGCAGGCGACGGACTGGGCGTCAAGCCGGTCAACCACCCGGAACTCGTCGACGCACTGATCGGGCGGCTCAGCGTGGACCCGGACACGACGGTCACGGTCAAGGGCTCCGAGCAGCGTCTCGACGAACTCTTGACGCATTCCTACGAGATCGGCGTGCCGTCGATGGACCTCATCGAGGCCATCGCCGAACGATCGGGCGACGACGAACTCCAGCACGTCCTCCAGACGGGTGACCGCGAGTCTCTCGACGCCTGGACCTGGGGCAAAGATGTCCTCGACGTTCTCGCGCTCGATCCGGCGCTGACGATCGAGCCCGCCGAGCTGCTCGAACTGCTCCGCCCGTTGCAGCATCGTGTCTACTCGATCTCGTCGTCGCCGCTGGCGCACGAGGGCACCGTCCACCTGACGGTCGCCAGCGTTCGGTACCGCTCCGCAGAACGTGACCGCGGCGGTGTGTGCTCGACGTTCCTCGCGGACCGTGTCGGAGAGGGCGACGGCGCGGGGGTGTTTCTCTCTGCGAACAAATCGTTCCGGCTACCGTCGGACGACGACGCGCCGGTCATCATGGTCGGACCCGGTACCGGTATCGCGCCGTTCCGTGCGTTCCTTCACGAACGGCGCGCGCGCAACGCATCGGGCCGCAACTGGCTCTTCTTCGGTGATCAGCACCGCGCGTCGGATTTCATCTACGAGGACGAATTGAACGCGCTGTCTCGCGACGGCGTGTTGTCCCGTCTCGACCTGGCTTTCTCGCGCGATCAGACCGAGAAGGTCTACGTGCAGAACCGCATGCGAGAGAACGGCAAGGAGCTGTACGCGTGGCTGGAGGAGGGCGGTCACTTCTACGTGTGCGGTGACGCCACTCGTATGGCCAAGGACGTCGACGCCGCGCTGCACGACGTCATTGCCGAACACGGGGGACGCTCCGCGGATCAGGCCGAGGACTACGTGTCCGAGCTCAAGCGCGCCAAGCGCTACCTGCGCGACGTCTACTGACCCCTCGCGGGCCGAAAAAATCGTCACAGCAGTACTTCCTCAGGAGTATCACCATGTCCGCGCCATCCAGTTCGGATGGGGATCGGTCCGACGATCCCACATCCACCCCCGGCCCGCCGGCTCTGCCAAGCGGCTCACGCAGACCCTGCGGCCGCCACAGTGAATGCCGTTGCGCGGCTGCAGCACCCACCGACGCGGGTGACTCGGCCGCCATCAGTGACCTTGACGCACTGCTGACCAAGCCGGACTTCTCGGGCGAGCAGATCGGCGGCGGCGCCGCAGGAGTTGCCGAGTTCTTGCCCCTGCTCGACGAGACCGTGGCCATCACGGTCTCGGGACCGGCGGTGATGAACGACGTCGGTCATTACGACGTCCCCACCGAGATCGGCGGACCGATCCGAACTGCGAAAAATCGAATCTCGCTGCGTATGAACATGTCTCGCCTCCACGCCGCGGTTGCCACCGACCCCGATCAGTACCTCCCTCCGACCTTGAGGATGTTCGACACCACCGGGTTCGCGGCGCACGCAAGCTATCTGACGCCCCGATCGGACAGGTTGGCGTTCGAGGCACTGAGATCGGTGCGCACGCGGCCGTCGTACGCGGTGGTGCCACGACCCCGCACCCCTGTCTCCGACGCGGACGCTCTCGCCGAGTGGGAGGGCGCCGACCAGATTCAACAGTTCGACTCGATCCTCGCCGACGGCGGCGTGGCTCGGCAGGCTGCGCTTCCGGCGTTGGCCTCGCTCGGCACGCGGCAGATCGATCCGACGGCAATCGCGGGCGCGCTCGAGCACCTCGCCTACCTCGAACTTCCCATGACGATGGTCACCGCGGGCGCGGGATGCATGCAGATACATCACGATCATCTCATCGCCGCACGCATGACCGGCGGCAACCTGACACTCGCGTCCGGACTGTGCCGCATGATGGTGGACCTGACCCACGTCACCGAATGCTGGGCCACCGTCACCTCCGGCGTACGCGGCCCGACAGCGTCCATCGAACTCTACGACCGACGAGGCCACTGCCCCGTGCTGTTCACCCAGACCGGCGCGACGGACTCCGTGGTAGCAGGCGTGTGGCAGGAGATCGTTCACTCTCTCTGACTCGTGCCTCACCAACTTTGTCGGACCCAGCCGATATCTTTCGAGGGCGGCGGTTACAGCCGGGTGAAACTTCGAGAATCCGGTTCGACGAAGGAGCGCATGTGTCTACCGAGCAGGGTGGTATCGAGCACGGTCCGTTCGATGCCGGTGCTTTCGATGCCGGGGTGTTCGATGCCGGGGTGTTCGATGCCGATGTCGCGGGTGCGTGGCAGCGGTTCGAGAAGAACCTCACCGCTCATGTCGCGGCGATGCCCACGGGAAGCTACGTCACCATCACCTCGGCCCAGGCATCTCATGGACAACGAGGCCAGCGGCCGTATGTGGACCTCGTGGCGATCGACGGAGACGTCATCGTCGGCGTCGCGTCGTTGCCGTCCTACCTGTACCCCGACGACGTCGACATGACGGCCGCCGATCGGCGCCTGCACGGTCTCGGCTGGTCGGAGGCCGGGAAGCCGATGCTCGACGGCACGGTGATGGACTTCACCGTCGACGGACCGCGGGACGAGGCGGATCTGCTCGCCACGGTCGCGGTTGCCACGTTCCGCGAAGTGTGGGACGTGCCCCATCCGTCGTTCCTCAGTGCGTGGACGGTCGGTCTGGCCGACGGCGCCGGCGGACCGGTAGCGCTTGCTCACGAGCCACACCCCGTCGCGGCAGCATCCACCGAACGGCAGGCGTCCACCGAAGTGCCGGAGGGCCTCCGATCACTGCACACGTTCTGCGAGCTCGCCGGCGGTCCGTTGGACAGTGTGACGGTGGCGTCCCTCTGCGGCGCCGACCGGTTGGACGAACTGGCTGCCACTGCGGGCGTGCACGCCGACCGGGCAACCGCTCGGGCGTTCGAGCTCCGTCGCCGGGGTACGCCGGCTCGGGCGCGCGTCTGGGAACAACAGGCGCGGTCGTGGTCGGACACCGCAGTCAGTCTGCGTCGCCACCTCGGCTCCGCGTCGTCACTCGACGATCGTCCGGCGAAGTCCGCTGGCTCGTAGCACCTGACGTTCCACGCCGGCGCGCAATGCGTCCTCGGTACCGATGATCCGCACATGTTTCCGTGCTCGCGTGATGGCCGTGTACAGCAGTTCACGCGTCAGCAGTGACGAGGCTTCCGCGGGCAACAGCACGGACACGGTGTCGTACTGGCTGCCCTGGCTGCGGTGAATGGTCATCGCGTACACCGTTTGCACCGACGACAGCACATTCGGATGCACCAACAGAGGCGTGCGTCCCCGCTGGAACGCGGCCATCAACGCGCCCCCTCCGGTATCGATCACCACTCCCGTGTCGCCGTTGTAGATGCGTGCGTCGTGGTCGTTCGCGGTGACGAGCAACGGCTGGCCCGGGTACCAGCGCGAAGGATCGAGAAAGGTGCCGGACGACTCGCCCACCCAGTCCATTGCTCGGCGCGCCCACGTCTGCACCCCGTACGGGCCCTGACGGTGTGCGCACAGAAGTCGGTGCGATTCCAGCTCCGCCAAGGCCGTGGATGCGTCACCGGCGCGGGCTGCGTCCGTCACCGACGCGGCGGTGGACAGAACATCCGCCTGAAGTTCGGACAGCTCCGACGGTGAATGAAAGGAGAGCTCGTCCGGTCTGTCCTTCAGCAACGCGATTGCGTCGTCCGCTCGCCCGTCGCGAACATCGACGGCAAGTTCCGCGATGGCACCGCCGAACCGTCGGCCTCGGCTCAACCGCACGACCCCGCCTGCCAGACGGGCCCGTTCCTTCGCCGACAACGCGGCCTCGTGCGGATCGCTGACGGCGTCGAGGTCGTCCTCGATCAACGCGGTCAGCGGCGAGGCGTGCCGTCCGTCCGAATGTCCGCCGTCGGCAGCAGCAATGCTTCGGATCGGACGAGCCACCAGGTCCGCGAGGACGGCACCGGCATCGACGGACGTCAGCTGATCCGGGTCACCGACGAGCACGAGCCGGGTCTCCGGACGAACGGCTTCGAGCAGCCTGCACATCATGGTCAGCGACACCATCGACGTCTCGTCGACGACGATGACGTCGTACGGCAGGCGATTGGTTGCGTTGTGACGAAACCTGCTCTTGCTCCCCCGCTGCCAACCCAGCAACCGGTGCACCGTCATGGCAGTGATTCCCGGCGGAAGCCCGAGGGCTGCAGACTGTTCGGTCACCGATTCCTGGAGCCGCGCCGCCGCTTTGCCGGTGGGAGCAGCGAGGCCGATCCGAATCCCCGGACCGAACTGTCGAGAGAACATCGCCAGCACCCGGGCCACCGTGTGCGTCTTGCCCGTGCCGGGGCCACCCGCGATGACTGTTGTCCACTGTGTGGCAGCCAGTGCCGCCGCGATCCTCTGCCGATCCGGGGCCATCGTCGGCTGCCCGTTCTCGTCGAGGAACAGCTCGTGCAGCAGCGACCTCACCTCGTCGACGTCCACATCGGGCCTCGACGATTCGCGTGTCTCCAGAACCGTCCGAATCGTGCGCTCCTGCAGGTGATACCGATCCAGGTACAGCAGTTCACCGTCGTCGGTGTCGACGAGACGCAGTGGGACCAACGGCCCGCGATCTCCTCCCGTCACCAACGGACTGGCCCGCAACGCAGCCAACACATCCCCGAGCTCCGGCCACGGCAACGAACCGAGGTCGACGTCGGACTCCTCGTCGACGGTCACGTCCCTCAACCTCCGCAGATCCAGACACACCGACCCCGACCGCACAGCCCGGACCGCAAGAGCAGCGGCGAACAGAACATTCGGATCGGATTCTCCGCCGAGCGCACCGAGCCGGAGGGCGACGTGAACATCGGCCGGAGCCAGAACGCCGACCTCGTTGAACGTCTTCAGCAGCCCGTCCGCTCGCTTCACCAACGACGCATCGGTCACAACGGACCTCCTGGTCGACCGGATCTCGGATCGTGTCCCGCGAGAAGATCGGACACGTCGGTGACCAGTGCCGGTGGCGGGTACCAGTCGAAGACTCCGCAGCCGGCCGGTGTGTGCGGGCCTGCCATGCCGCGCACGAAAAGATACTGCACACCGCCGAGGTGGGTGCGGGGGTCGTAGTTCGGTTGACGCCAGCGCAAATACCGGTGCAGCGCAACGGCATACAACAATGCCTGCAGCGGGTAGTGCGAGCGCATCATCTCCTGGGCCATGCGCTCGCGAGTGAAGTGTTCGACGGTGAGGTCACCACTGGTGATTCTGTTGGTCTTGTAGTCGACGACGACGTAGCGCGTCCGGTCTGCTTCGTGAACACGCAGGACCGAGTCGATGCTTCCGGTCAGATACCCCCGCAGCGGCGGTGATTCGAGGGCTTCGAGACGGTCGGCATACGAGGCCAGGACGTCGTCCGCGGGCAGATGGCTGCGAAGGAGCCGAGCGATGCCCCGGATGGTCACGACCTGCGCGGTCGGGTTGTCACCGCCCGCGAGAGGAAGTTCGAAGTTCAGCTCCGCCAAGTGATCCGACGGTGCAATATCCTCCAGGGTTCCGAAACCCAGGGGTGTGCGCAATACCGGTAGCAACGCGTCGGCCAGCGCCTGCGGCTCGATGTCCGCGACGTTCTCCTCGATCGCGTCGGTGCATCGGCTCAGCAGCTCGGCCTCCACGTCATTGGCGGACGTGTCCAGGTGCTCGAGAATCTCGTGCACCAGGGTTCCGAATGCCGCTCCGGCGGGCAAACCGTTCATCGGGGACGGGATGCCCTGCATGTCGTCGTCTGGTCCGACCACCGGACCCGACGCAGGCTCGTCGGGTTCGTCTTCGATCCCCGGTTGCTCGGGCTCGCTGCGCACTCCTGGCCCCTCGTGGGCCGCCGCGGTCATGGCGGAGTAGGACGTGCGGCGCCAGAGCATGTCGAGCGAGCGTCCGAAGACCGCTGCGCCGAGCGCCGGCTGCACACGGGGCGTCGAGTCGACCGGCGCACGCGCATCGCGGCGTTCGGCCGGTTCGACCGCGACTGTCCCGTTCGCGGCCCCTGCCCATGATTCCAGCCGGTTCGCGGCGGCAGCGTCGTCGAGCACCTTCGGTCTCGGCTCCAGTTCCGCCGTTCCCGGCATTCGGCCGAACAGCACTCGGTGCAGCGGTGACCCGGCCGTCGTGATCGCAGGCGCCCACCACAGGACGACTCGGCACTGGGCTCTCGTGAGCGCCACGTACAGCAGGCGTAGCTCCTCGCCTGCCTGTTCCTTGTCGGACAGTGCTTTTCTCGCACCCCACCCCTGACCGCGCCCACCACCGACGTCGAGGATTCGTCGGTGTTCGTCGTCGTGGTAGACCAGCGTCGCGGGCTTCTGCGGCGATGTCGCGTGCCACGCGAACGGCACGTACACGACCGGAAACTCCAGTCCCTTGGTCGCGTGGATCGTTGCGATCTGCACTGCTGCAGCCTCGCTGTCCAGTCGGCGGCTGCGTTCACCGGTGTTCACCGCATGCGGATGGCTGATGCGCTCGGTCAGCCACCGGACGAGTTCGGTTGCGCCGAGCAGGTCTTCGACGGCCGCCTTGTTCAACAGCTGTGCGACGTGGCGAATGTCGGTCAGCGCGCGCTCCCCCGAATCGAGTGCCAGGAGGCGCGCCTCCAATGCCGTGTCTCCGCTCAGCTTCTCGAACATGGCCGCGAATCCCGCTCGACCGAAGAGGTTTCCGTATTCTCGTAGGCTGCTGCTCAGCCCGGCGACGATGTCGTCGGCACCGGCGTCGAGCTGCTCTGCCGTACGACCCAGCAACGGTGTGAGCGCAGCCATCCGGACGCGATCGGCTCGGTGAGGTTGTTCCATCGCTTGAAGCAGCCACAGCCACTGCGTTGCCGCGGGCGTTTCGAACACCGAGGATCCCCCGGTCAGCACCGACGGAACGCCTACCCGATCGAGAGCGTCACGAACGAGCGGAACTTGCGCGTTGTATCGGACGAGGACCGCGATGTCTCCTGGTTCGACCTGCCGTTCCACGCCGTTCAGTCGAATGGTCGTGCCGCCGGCGATCAACTCGGCGATGTCCGCGGCGAGATCGGCGGCGACGATGCCTCGCACTCTGTCGACAGCAGGGAATCCGGACCGGTTCAACGGGCCCGCACCCGTGCGTGGGAGGTACCTCACCTGGAGCGGCTCGCCGTGGCTGAGCCTGGAGTACTCGTGCGTGGCGCCGACCCGGTGAGCGACGATGCCCTCGTGGCCCAGCGCAGCGCCGCCGTACACGTGTTCCAGTGCCGCGAGCAGGCCCGCGTCGCTTCGCCAGTTGGTGGTCAGCTCGAGCCGGTGATCGGCAACGGACACCGCGTCCAGGTAACTGAACACCTCGGCGCCGCGGAACGCATAGATCGCTTGTTTCGGGTCTCCGACGAGAAGCAGCGTCGAGTTTCCGTGGAAGGCGCGGGCCAGGATTCCCCACTGCCACGGGTCGGTGTCCTGGAATTCGTCCACGAGGACGACCTGAAACTGTTCACGGACACGTGCGCACGCGAATTCGCCGAGCTCAGGATCCGCCAAGACCCCGTGCAGTAGCTCCAGCAGATCGTCGAAGTCTCGGATTCCTGCGATCCGCTTGCGTCGGCCGACCTCGGTGCGTACCTCCTCGGCGAACGACACTCGATGTCCGACGGCAGGATCGACATCCGTCTCGGGTGCCAGGACAGACTGCCTGTCGGCGATGGCCTTTCGCGCAAGCTCGCGTGCCTCCGTGAGCGTCATCGGCGGATCACGGTCCGCGACCTTGGCGTAGCGACGAAGGAAGGTGTCGTCGACGACCTCCATCGTCAGGTCCTCGACGTTCTCCACCAGCACGGCGTCCGGCTCGTTCTCCCCCGCGATGCCCAGACTGTCGAGCATCCGCTGGCAGAAGCTGTGCGTCGTCGCAATGGTGCCGGAGTCGAACTCGGACAGTGCCTGCAGCAGACGCTGCCGTCTCGCCAGAACTTCCTCGTCGGTGGTGTCGGCCAGAAAGGCCACCAGGCCGTCGTCGTGCGGACCGGGCAACGCGAGTTGTGCTGCCACCGAGGCGAACCGCGCGCGGGTTCGATCACGCAGTTCCCGCGTGGCGGCTCGGGAGAACGTGACGAGTAGCAGTTGCGAGATGTCGCACAAGCCCTCGGCGACGTAGCGCGTGGCCAATCCGACTATCGCGTAGGTCTTTCCGGTGCCCGCACTGGCTTCCAGCACTGTGGTGCCGGTGGGGAGCGGACCGTAGAGGTCGAAGTCCGTCATGGTCGCCGTACCTCCTCGTTCGCCAGTAGTGGGCGCCAGACCACCCCGGCGAGCGATTCGAACATCGTCTTCTCGGCACCTGCGCCGGAGGGGAACTCGTTCCAGTGGCCTCGGGTCAGAGCCGCGAGGGGCGCGGAGGGGCCCAGTACGTACGCGATACTGCGGTCGGTGTGGTCACCGAACCTGTCGGACCATTTGTCGCTCGCGTCCTTCCACGCGTCCTCGGCAGGCAGTCCCGCCGTTCTCCTCTCCGCGTAGACCGACGACGCGATGGGCCCGATCGGCAGTGGTGCGTCGAGGCCCGTGTCGCGCAGCGCAACCAACTCCGCCAACACCGCGAGAGCGTCGGTCGGCGCGTTCATCGTCGATCGCATCGGGTGATATCCCATCCCGCGGCCTGTCGTCACGGCCAGCCAGGGACGCGAACCGTCCTGCGCAGCAACGGCCAGAAGTCTGATCCACGCAGCGATCCGGTGCTTGGGAGCGAGCTTGGAGTACGACGTGCGCGCGATGACGTCACCGTGAATTCCGGTGACCGTCCCGGTGAGCCTGCGTCCACCGCCGAGGTCCACCGAGATGTCCACCACGCGGGGAGGAACGAGGTGTATCTCTCGCGAGGCCTCGTAGAGAGTGTCGACGCCGGTGACGATGTCTCTCAGGGACCGGGCTCCGAATTCGAAGGGCGGCAACGTTCCACGACGCATTTCCGCCGCACGGAAGTCGTCCAGCTCGGTACCGGAGAGCATCTCGTTCAACATCCGGTCCCCGACTTCCCACCGCTGAAGGCCGTCGAGGGTGATGTCGAGCGAATCGGCGATGTCGTCGTCGGTCTCGGGAATCCGCACACCGAGGCGTTGCTTCAGGAAACCCGCAATCGGGTTCTCGAAGAACGACACCAGGTCGGCGAGCGCGACATCGGTCGGCGTGCGGGCCGGCAGGCGACTCGGCAGGAACTCGTCGGCGGGGACGCTGTCCTTCTGGGCGGCGAGCGCACCCTTCAACGACACGGCGTCGAAGCTGAACGGATTCTCGGCATCGAAGTTTGGCGCATCGAACGGCTGCAACGGATGTCGGCGGACCACGTCGGCGCCTGCGGTGGTGCGTACGACGTCGAGCAGCTCGCTCAGCGGTATCGCCGGAGGTTTGGTGGATCCGTTCACGGGGTCGGCGCCGGTGTAGAACAGCAACAATTTCTGCCCGGCGGACATCACCGCGTCGAGCAGCAACTGACGGTCCTCGCTGCGGACGTCCCGTTCACCAGGTGCTGGATCCCTGGCGAGCACGTCGTCCCCGTCCATGCCGCCCGTGCGGGGGAACACTTCGTCGTCGAGGCCGAGAAGTACTACCACCCGATGCGGAACCGAACGCATCGGAACCATGGTGCACACCGTCAGCTCGCCCGTCCTGAAATTCGTTCGAGACGGGCGGCCTGCGAGCGCTCGGGCGAGCATGGCCCGGACGTCGGCGAGCCGGAGCGGTGCCGCATCGCCGTGACGTGTGGCGGCCGCGATCTCACGCAGTGCCTGCGCTCGCTGCCACGCGTCGGCCGGTGCCACGTCGGCGAGGAGGTCGAGTGCTCGAACCAGGGCACGACGCCACTCGGACGTGGTGGAGGTTCCCTGCATGTCGCGTACGACGCTGGCAAGGCGGTCGATGAATTCCGCCAGACGCCCGGTCAGATCGATGTCGCTGCCGTCGACGTCGTCGACGGGCAGGGCACGTCCGAGCCAGTGGTGCGCGGTTTCGTCGGCCGATACTCCCAGAAGCAGTCGATCGACGGCGGCGAAGAACGTGTTCTCGGTGAAGTCGTCCAAGCCGACGTCGCGTCGCTGCCGGGAGTTCAGGCCCCAACGTGCGCCAGCCACCTGCGTCCACTCGCGGAGTCGTTCCAGATCGTCGTCGGTGAGCGAGAACTGCCGTCGAACGGGTTCGGCGGCAAGCAAGTCGAGAACTTCGCTCGCGGTGATCCGCCCGACGGCGAGATCGAGCACTGTCGCCACGACGGACAGCATCGGGTTGGTCTGACGGAGACTGCGGTCGGCGAGGCGCACCCTGAGCGAGTGCCCGGGATGATCCAGCGAACCCAGTCCGAACGTCGCTCTGATCAACGGTGCGTAGGTCTCGACGTCCGGACACATCACCACCACGTCACGCGGTTCGAGTGTCGGATCCTCCTCGAAGGCGTGGAGCAACACCTCGCGGAGGACCTCCACCTGCCTGGCCGCGCCATGGCACGCGTGCACGGCGATGGTTCCGTCGGGTGTCGCCGAATGCACCGGCGCGCGTGCAGCTTCGATATCGGCTTGGACACGTCCGAGCAGGGTGGGTACTTCGAAGGATTCTTCCTCGGCGCGATCGACGATCCTAGCGTCCAGAGCAAGGAGTCTCGACTGGAGCTCTCGGACGTCCCGGGACAGGCTGGCGAGCAGCGGGTGATCGATCGTCAGGATCGATCGGTCGTCCGCACGCTTGACGATGGAATTCGACCGCGCCCTCTCGTCCCACAGCGCACGACTGGGATGCGGAAGCCAGAAGTGCACGTCTCGATGCGCTGAAATGGCTGCGACCACCTGCAGTTGATCGGTCGTCAGACGAGTAGCGCCGAAGATCGACAATCGGTCCGGAAGCCGGAGAAGATCGGGACGGCTCCGCACGACGTCACAGCTTTCCGAGAGCCGTTCCGCCGGACTCGGCGTGCCGATACGTTCACGGACCGCGCGCCACAGCTCGGCTTGCCAGCGCAGATCCTCCGGCAGGTCGCCACCGAGTCCGTCACTGTCGACGCCGCGCTGCCAGTCGACGAGCATGAGCGGCCGGTCCGCTCCGTAGGTGCGAAACAGACCCGCCAGATGGGCCGCCGTGGACCACCGACGTCCGGCGCGATGGTCGTCGGCACCGTGCCCGAGGTGGTGCGCCACCACCGCGCACCACGGCTGGTCCATCGACTCGTCGAGGACCGCGAGGGTCGCCCAGAGAACTCGATCCGTCGACCACGCGTCGTCCACCGGGTCGAAGCCCGCAGCATCTGCCAGGGCTTCGTCGACGAGCTTTGCCGGAGAGGGGAACTCGATGTTGGCGGCAACGCCGTCGCCCCCGTCACCGCCGAGGGAAACCGACAGCCGCTGCGTCAACCACCGCTCGACACCACGTGCGGGGACGGAGACGACCTCGGCCGCGAACGGATCCGACAACGGCGTGGCCAGAACATCGGCCAGAGCGGACGCGAGAACACTCGTGCGTGTCGCACGATGGATCAGCAGCGTCAACGTCACTCCCCTTGCTCGTCGCCGGCGGCGGAAATCTGACTTGACCCTACTCGAGCGACCGACATACTCTCGCGACTACGAATCGCACATTATGTGCGTTTATCGCACGGCTGAGGGAGCTTCATGATCGACGCGGAGACTGCTACTGCGATACAACATCTCTACGGCCGCCAAAGTCATGCGATCGACTCGGGACGCGCGGACGAATGGGCGCGCACGTTCACCCAGGACGGGGTATTCGATTCACCGAGCTACCCGCAGCCCGCAGTCGGCACGGCCGCGCTGACGGCGTTTGCGGAGCAGTTCTTCGCCGATGCCACTGCCGCACGGGAAAAGCGCCGCCATGTGATCACGAATCTCTCCGTCGACGATCGCCAGGACGGCTCACTGGACGTGGACTGCTATCTGCAGATCATGGCGACTCCTCGAGGTGGCGCCACTCGACTCGTACGCTTCACCGTGGTCCACGACCGAGTAGTCCACGAGAACGGCAGTTGGCGTGTCGCCTGCCGAACGGTGTCCCGCGACGATATTTGATACATACATTTATTGTCTAGCACGGTCGTTAGGGTTACTGACGTGACCGATTCCGACGAACCCGACTTCTGGTCGTTCATCGCCGCAGCCAACTCCAAGCTCGCGGGCGAGTACGGCTTCGAACATCAACTGGCAACCGAAGTACTCCTGACGCTCAACCGCGCGTCGAACATCGTCACCTACGACCTCGAATCCTCGATCCATCGGCCGCGCGGCTGGTCGTGGTCCTCGTTCCGCCTGCTCTTCGTGACCTGGCTCGCCGGACCGATCGAACCGAAGCGCGCGGCCGAACTGAGCGGAATGAGCCGAGCCGCGGTATCCAACCTGTCCAAGACACTCATTGCCGACGGGTTGCTCGTCAGGACACCCGACCAGGTCGACGGCCGATCGGTCCGACTCGCCCTCACCGACGACGGACACACCCGCATGGTCGAGTCCTTCGCCGAACAGAACGAGCGCGAACAGGCGTGGGCAAGCGTCCTCACCGAACCCGAGCAGCGGATTCTCGTCATGCTGCTGAACAAGCTGATCACCAACCGCAGCCAGTTCGACGTTCGCGGGCGCAATTGACGGCCAGGGTTGCACAGATCACTCCAAACTAGTTAATGTGTTTACTATCAGCTCAGGACACATCTAGGAGATCTCGTGGCCTACTACCGGCAACTCGGCTCGGTACCGCCGAAGCGTCACACTCAGCACCGGACACCCGACGGAGGCTTGTACTACGAAGAGTTGATGGGCGAGGAGGGCTTCTCCTCGGATTCGTCGCTGCTCTATCACCGCCACATCCCATCGGCGATCGTCGACGCGACCGTCTGGGAGTTACCCGACCAGTCGACGACGCCGAATCACCCACTAAAACCACGACACCTGAAGCTGCACGATCTGTTCCCGCCGGACGTCGTCGCAGAGACCGACGTGGTCGACGGCCGCCGACTGATCCTCGGAAACGGTGACGTCCGAATCTCGTACGTCGTCGCCACGAAGCCGTCGCCGCTGTACCGTAATTCGACCGGCGACGAGATGGTCTATGTCGAATCCGGCAGCGCTACAGTCGAAACCGTGTTCGGCGCACTGCAGGCACGCCAAGGCGACTACGTACTGATCCCCCGCGCGACGACGCATCGCTGGGTCCCCGACGGCGAGATACGCGCTTACGCGATGGAGGCGAACAGCCACATCGTCCCGCCCAAGCGGTACCTGTCGAAGTTCGGCCAGCTCCTGGAGAACGCACCGTTCTGCGAGCGTGACCTTCACGGTCCGGCCGCCCCTTTGCTTGCCGAGGGCACAGATGTCGAGGTCCTCGTCAAACACCGTGGATCCACTGGAATCGTCGGCACCCGCTACGTGTATCCGAACCACCCGTTCGACGTCGTCGGCTGGGACGGATGCCTGTATCCGTACACGTTCAACATCTCCGACTACGAACCCATCACCGGTCGTGTGCACCAGCCCCCGCCTGCGCACCAGGCGTTCGAGGGCGACAATTTCGTCATCTGCAACTTCGTGCCGCGCAAGGTCGACTACCACCCGCTGTCGATTCCGGTGCCGTACTACCACTCCAATGTCGACTCCGACGAGATCATGTTCTACGTCGGCGGCGACTACGAAGCCCGTAAGGGCTCGGGCATCGGGCAGGGCTCGATCTCCATCCATCCTGGCGGACATGCTCATGGTCCCCAGCCCGGCGCGTACGAACGTAGTATCGGCGCCGAGTTCTTCGACGAACTCGCCGTCATGGTCGACACGTTCCGCCCCCTCGAACTCGGCGAGGGCGCGCTCGCCTGCGAAGACCCGGCTTATGCCTGGAGCTGGGCTGGGCGAGGACCTGCGTCGTGACCGCATCCTCGATACCGGAGCTCTTCCACGGACTGTGCGACGACGCAGCCCTGTTCCCGCCCGGCAACGCACCTCTGGGCCACGCGGTGCCGCAGCACCTCGGCTACCGCGACGCAGCCTACGCACATCTCGTCGGGCCGTTCGTCTTCCCGATCCCGCGACTACATGAGCTGACGCCCAAGAAGATCGACCTGTCGTTGACCGCTCCTGGAGGCCCGTCGAGCGTCGCTGCAGGACTCGAAGCAGCGCAGTCGATCCCAGGCGTTTCGGTCGTAGCCGTCGAGGTCGCAATTCCGGACGGCACCGACCTGACTGCACTGCGCACCGTCGCCGACAACGTCGACGTCTACGTCGAGATCCCCCGCGACGATCGCCGACACGACATCTTCGACGCCGTCGAGCGGCGCGGTTACCGGGCGAAGTTCCGCACGGGAGGCGTCACAGCGGACCTGTATCCGGACGAGGCGGAACTGGCGGCGGGCATTGCCGAGGCCTCCCGTCGTGGTGTTCGGTTCAAAGCCACCGCAGGGCTTCATCACGCGATCCGGAACACCGCCGCGGACAACGGTTTCGAGCAGCACGGCTATCTGAATGTGCTGCTTGCAGCTCAGGCCGCGGCCGACGGTAGTTCAGTTCGTGATCTCGAACGCATCCTCGCGATCCGGGATCCCGATGTCGTGGCGAAAGAAGTCGCCGCGATCGACACCGACCGCGCATTCCTGTCGTTCGGGACCTGCAGTATCAGTGAACCGCTCGACGACCTGATTTCGCTAGGACTCATCAACCCCTTGTGAGTAGAAATGTGCACCAGGGTGCACATTTCTGCTCACAGCTCCGAAGGAGCCCCACGTGACACATATCGACGTCCCTTTCAATTCCGAGTTCGGGATCGACAACCTCCCGTACGGCATCTTTTCGACCGGTACGACCGACAAGCGCGTCGGAGTCCGGCTCGGCAACAACGTCGTCGACCTCGTGCAAGCTTTGCACGACGACGTGTTCGACCACGCGTCTCTCAACCCCTTCATGGCTCAGGGCCGCGCGCGCTGGATCGAGGTCCGCACCACGCTCACCGAGGCCGTCACGACAGACTCCGTCCCAACCGACGCAATTCACCCGCTCGACACCGTCACGATGCACATGCCGTTCGACGTGGCCGATTACGTGGACTTCTACGCCTCGGAACATCACGCCACCAATCTCGGTCGTCTGTTTCGTCCCGACGCAGAACCGTTGCTGCCCAACTGGAAACACCTTCCGGTCGGATACCACGGTCGCTCAGGTACCGTCGTCGTCTCCGGAACGGACATCGCGCGACCGAACGGTCAACGCAAGGCGCCCGATCAGGCGATGCCGTCCTTCGGGCCGAGCACTCGACTCGACATCGAGGCAGAGATGGGCTTCGTCGTCGGAATCCCGTCGAACGACCCGATCACACCGGACCGATTCGCAGAACACGTTTTCGGTGCCGTAGTCGTCAACGACTGGTCGGCCCGCGACATCCAAGCCTGGGAATACGTGCCCCTCGGCCCCAATCTCGGCAAGAGCTTCGCGACGTCGATCTCGCCGTGGGTAGTGCCGCTGCTCGCCCTCGAGTCAGCGCGAACCATCACCCCGATCCAAGAGCCGCAACCCCTCGAATATCTGCGTGAAACTCAGTCCTGGGCACTCGATATCGACCTGACCGTCTCCTGGAACGGCCACGACGTCTCGTACCCGCCGTACCGCGAGATGTACTGGTCACCCGCTCAGATGCTCGCTCACCAGACCATCAACGGAGCCACCTCGCGCACCGGTGATCTGTTCGCGTCGGGAACGATCTCCGGGCCGGAGAAGCACCAGCGCGGGGCGTTCATCGAACTGACTTGGGGCGGAGCGGAACCCGCGATACTGGGCGACGAGACTCGAACTTTCCTCGAAGACGGCGATGAGGTAGTCATCGCTGCCAACGCACCAGGACCGAACGGCACCCGCATCGGTTTCGGCGACGTCCGCGGCCGCATCGTCCCGGCAAAGAACGACTAACGCAACAGCCGACCCAATTGTGCCGCCGCGGCGACCACCGCTGCGCCGAGGCGCTTTTCGTCGTCGATCTCGAAGACGGACGCGCCGAGACTTGCCAGCGCATCACCGCGGCGGCCTGGAATCACCGCTGACACACCACCTACAGACGGAATGACCTCACCCTGGGTGACCGCATAGCCGACGGCGCGGGCCCGGGTCACTTCTGCGCGCTCGCCTTCCACCTCGGGCAGAGCGGCGAGCATTGCAAGTCCGGCGGATCCGCGGTCGATAGGATCCACCTGTCCGCCGCGAAAGGCGACGTGTACCTTCGCGCCGCGGGGTTCGACGACCATCAAAGCTCGCACCTCGTGGTCGTTCTCGCGTACGACGAGATGCACCGTCGCACCCAGCTGATCAGCGAGCTCCTCCAACACCGGACGCGCCACGGTTCGGAGATCTTGCTCGACGGGCTCGGCAAGCGCTACGAGTCCTGCCCCGAGTGCAATTCGTTTGAAGTCGTCCCGACGGCACAGGTGATGCGCCTCCAGGGTCCGCACCAGTCGGTGCGCGACAGTGCGATGCACGCCGATGCCTTCGGCGATCTCGGTTATGGACAGTCCGTTCGGATACTCGGCCAGAAGCTCCAGAACCACCAGGCCGTGATGAAGGGTTTTCGACATGCCCGAATCGAGCTGAACAGCATCTTTACCCGAGAAACCATGAGTCACTTGTCGCCCCTGTTGACGTTTGTGAGGTGGACCACCTACAGTTCGATATGTATCGCACACTGCGTGCGATTATCGCACACCTCCCGGGCCACCGCAAGCTCTGCTCCGGTCAGCCCGATCGAGAGACTTTTTCGCAAGGAGAGATTTCATGACCACCACCAATCCTGGACGCGTCGTAGACCGCACGATGACCGCGGTCTACCCGGAACTCGCGGGCAAGGTCGCCGTCATCACCGGTGCCGCGCGCGGAATGGGCTCGGTGTTCGCCAAAGGTCTTGCGGCTCGCGGTGTGAACGTCATAGGCGCCGACATCAACGACGCGCAGATGAAGGAAACAGCCGAGCAGCTGAACCGCCAGCTGGCCACCGACAAGCTCGTCGCCCAGCCCGGAAAGGTCGTCGGCGCGCGCATCGACGTCACCGTCGCCGACGATCACGAAGCCCTGGCGCAGACCGCTCTTTCAGAGTTCGGCCGAATCGACTTCTGGATCAACAACGCGGGCATCTTCCCGTTCGCCCTTGCTGCCGACATCACGCCGGAGCAGATCAATGCGACGCTGAGCGTCAACGTAGAGGGAGTCCTGTTCGGTTCTCAGGCAGCAGGCAGGCACGTGAGCGAGGGCGGCGCCATCGTCAACATGTCCTCGGTGTCCGCACTGCGTGTCCGCAAGGGCCGTGGCGCCTACTGCACCTCGAAGGCGGCCGTCGCACATCTGACGGAGTCCCTCGCTGTGGAATTCGGCGACATCGGCATTCGCGTCAACTCCATCGCACCCGGCTACATCGACACCGAGATGACCCGTTGGGTCCAAGAAGACCCCGAAGCCCTCGCAAAGGCGCTCGACGCCGTACCGCTGCACCGCCTCGGCGCACCCGAGGAGGTCTTCGGTCCACTCCTGTTCCTGTTGTCGGACAGCGCACGCTACGTGACCGGGCACAGCATCGCCGTCGACGGTGGCTCGCGCCATGTCTGACAACGATTACGACGTCGTGGTGATCGGTGGTGGCGGTGCAGGACTCGCGGCAGCTGTAACCGCAGCCGAGAACGGCGCGTCGGTGATTCTGTTCGAGGCGTTGAAGGAACTCGGCGGTTCGACGGCTCTGTCCGCCGGCCTGTTCACTGCGGCGGGGACGTCCGTCCAGCGCGGTCTCGGCATCGAGGACAGCGCCGAGAAGTACTTCCAGCACTACATGGACCTGAACCAGTGGATGCTGGAGCCCGGACTCGTTCGCGCGTTCTGCGAGAACGCCGGACCGACACTCGAATGGCTCATCGAGCTCGGTGTCGAGATTCCCGTCAGGGTCTCCGGCAACGCTCATCAGCCGGGGCTGAGTCAGGCGGGAGTCGAAGACGTATGGCGCGGACACGTACCGAAGGATCAGGGATACGGACTGGTGCAGGTTCTCGACGCCGCTCGCCGTAAGCACGGCATCGACGTCGTCCTCGATACCCGCGTTCAGTCCCTGCTCTCCGAGAACGGACGCGTCGTCGGTGTCGTCGCCGACGACGTCGAGCTCAGTGCAGGCGCTGTCGTCGTCGCGTCGGGAGGCTTCGCTCAGGACCCGACGTTCGTCGATCGCCACTATCCCGTCGCGAACAAGGCAGGCGACTCGCTGTTCGTCGTTGCCGCCGAAGGCAGTCGCGGTGACCATCTTCGCTTCGCCGAGGCGGTGGACGCGTCGATCGCCGGTGACGGATGGGGCCTGATGCTTCCCACTGTCTACTTCCAGCGGTACCACCACTGGCAGTCCGGATTCCCGCCGAAGTCACGCATCTACGTCAACGCCGCAGGACGACGATTCATGGACGAGGACGCTTCCTACGCCGTCTCTACCGGCATCATCGATCACCAGGGCGGTTCGGCGTGGATCGTCTTCGACGAGAACGCACGGGTGAATCTGCCTGTGGGGTATGCGGATTGGGCAGCCGATCGTGTCACCGAGGAGGCCGACGCCGGCCGCACCCTGCGGGCCGACACCCTCGATCAGCTTGCCGACCTGATGCAGGTCCCCGTGACGGCCTTGAACGCTACCGTCGCGCGATGGAATGCGAACCTGCCGCGCGGCGAGGACCCCGACTTCCTGCGTCATCGGACGTTGTCGAACAAGGGGAGCACCGAGAATCCCGACCCGGTCGACCAGGGCCCGTTCTACGCAGCACGGATCCTCCCCGCGGAACTGGTCTGCACACACGCAGGACTGCAGATCGACCGGAACTCGGCCGTACTGAACACCGACGGCGTTCCGATTCCCGGACTCTATGCCGCCGGTGAGGCAGGTGCCGGTGTTCTCGGCCTGCGCTACGTGGGCGGCGGTAACGCAGTAGCCAACGCGTTGACGATGGGTCGCATCGCCGGCCGAAACGCCGCGCACGCAACAGCGAGCGCCGAGGCGCTGGCGATCTGACCTCTCCACTCCCCTACCCTTGACCACTGAGGAACAATGATGACTACCAACGAGAGCGCCGTGCACTCCGAGCCCGGCCGCGAGGCCGATGAGTCGACCACGGTGAAGCAATCCCCCTTGACGGTGATACGCGCCGCCGTCGTCGGAACCGTCGTCGAGTACTACGATTTCGGCATCTACGGCTACATGGCCACGACCATTGCAGCCCTGTTCTTCGTATCGGAAGATCCCACCGCCGCGTTGCTCGGAACCTTCGCGGCATTCGCTGTTGCCTTCTTCCTTCGCGTTCCCGGTGGAATCTTCTTCGGACACATCGGTGACAAGTACGGACGGAAGAACGCGCTGTCCTGGACCATCCTGCTGATGGTCATCGCGACAGCCGGAATCGGACTGCTGCCGACGTACGTCACCCTCGGAGTGTGGGCGACCTCGGTCCTGGTGCTGTGTCGATGCCTTCAAGGATTCGCCGCAGGCGGCGAACTCGGCGGAGCGAACGCCTTCGTCTCGGAATCCGCACCGACTCGGTGGCGTGCGACTCAGACCTCGATGGTCAACACCGGCACCTACATCGGTTCGTTGTTGGCGTCACTGTGCGCACTGGCGCTGAACACCGTCTTCACCGAGGACCAGGTCCTGTCGTGGGCGTGGCGAATCCCATTCCTGCTCAGCCTCGTCATCGGCGGAGTCGGCATCTGGATCCGTAGCAAGCTCGACGACACACCGGAGTTCAAGGAGCTCGAGGACAAGGGCGAGACCAAGAAGCTGCCCATCTCGGAGCTCCTGAGCACCTCCCGCGGAAGCGTCGTCAAGATCATTTTTCTCGGCGCACTCATCACCGGCGGCTACTACATCGCTTCGGTCTACGCGGCGACGTACCTCAGGACCGAAGGCGGCCAGACTGCCCAGGCAGCATTCCTCTCCACCTCCCTGGCCCTGGTCCTGGGCGTCATCACCCTTCCGATCGCGGGCTTCATGGCCGACAAGTACGGTCGCAAGCCGGTGCTGTTCGGCGGCAGCTTCGCATCCATCGTCCTCGGCGTGCCGATGTTCATGATGATGGCGGGCGGCAGTTTGTGGCAGGCCGTCGTCGGCCAGTCCGTCCTGTTCATCGCGGTCTCGGTGGTCAACGGCGCTTCGTACGTCACCTACGTCGAGATGCTCAAGACATCGGTGCGCTACAGCGGTCTCGCACTCGGAAACAACACCACCAACATGCTCCTCGGTGGTACCGCGCCGTTCATCGCGACGTGGCTGATCTCGATGACCGGCAACGCACTGGCTCCGGCCGGTTACTTCGTGTTCTGCGCCATCCTCACGTTCGTCACGGTCTTCTTCGTCGCCGAGACCAAGGGCACCGAGCTGAAGACCGGATAGGGAACGCAGACATGAGTTTTCAAGGAAAAGTCGTTCTCGTGACCGGCGCGGGCAGCGGTATGGGCAAAGTCGAATCGCAGTTGCTCGCGCAGCGCGGCGCGAAGGTGTGGGTCACCGACATCTCGTCCACCTCGGCCCAACAGGTGGCGGGAGAGATCGTCGCCGACGGTGGCCTCGCAGAGTTTCACGCTCTCGATGTGACGTCGCCGGACTCCTGGCAGCAACTCGTGGAACGCATCGAAGACGTGGACGGCGGCTTGGACGGACTCGTCAACAATGCAGGCGTCAGCCACCGAGCGGGGATCGTCGAGACGACCGTCGAAGATTGGCACCGCGTCATGGACATCAATCTGAGTTCGGTGTTCTACGGCATGAAGTTCTGCGCGTCCTTGCTCGTGCGAGGAGGTGGGTCCATCGTCAACGTCTCGTCCATCGCCGGCATGCTCGGCTACTTCGCGGCCGGATACGGCGCCAGCAAGTGGGGAGTACGTGGTCTGTCGAAGGTCGGTGCACTCGAATTCGCCGAGCACGATGTCCGCGTCAATTCGATCCATCCCGGCCTTGTCGACACCCCACTGCTGCACTCGGGCTCTTCGGAGTTCGTCGACACCAGCCTGAAGTCCGTTCCAGCAGGTCGTGTCGCCGACTCGGAGGAGATCGCCGAGTCCGTCGCATTCCTGTTGTCCGACGCCGCTCGCTACATCACCGGGACCGAGATAGTCGTCGACGGTGGCTTGACGTCCGGCGGGATCTACCACCGAATCACCCGCGAGCTGAAGGGATGATCGTCGCAGTCATCCGCCAAGCATGAGATCGATCCGAGTATGGGCCGCAGCATGTCGCTGCGGCCCATACTCGTCCTCGTTCGATCATGCGACGGAGGTGGCGTACACGTGAGTGCAGATGTGCTGATTGCCGGAGCGGGACCCATCGGGCTGACCGCGGCGATAGAGCTGCGTAGGCGAGGTATCGACTGCCGCATCGTCGATTCCGCGTCGACTCCGCCGCAGTACGCGAAAGCCGTTGGTATTCAGCCGCGCACGCTGGAGGTGTTCGAGAACATGGGCGTTTCCGGTGCGATCCTCGATGCTTCGGTGCCGATGCGGGGTCAGATCGCGTTCGACGGAGGTGTCGAGGTCGGCCGAATCGAGCTGACGTTGCCGCCGGATGTTCCGTACTGGTTCGCCGGACTCCCCCAGTACGAAACCGAACGCATTCTCGCCGAGCATCTCGCCGGGCTGGGGACTGTGGTCGAGCGGGGCGTCGGGCTGGCGTCGTTCGAGCAGGACGAGCAGCGCGTCGCTGCGACCCTGACCGACGGATCGACGGCGGACGTGCAGTACTTGATCGGCTGCGACGGGGCCCACAGCGCGGTGCGCAAGCAGCTGGGACTGACGTTCGAGGGTGGGGCCTTCGCGGAGGGCTACATGCTGGGCGACATCGAGGTCGACTGGTCGCTACCACCGGGATACGGGGTCAGGAGCTCACACCGGACCGAGGACGGAACCGTCGACGATCTGCTGGTGGCGATCCCACTTCCCGGCCACGGTCGTTACCGGATGTCGATGTTCGTGCCGGAGGAGCTCACGGCCGCGCCCAGTGCCGGCGACGGCATCGTGCACGGCTTCACCGGTGGGCCGGCGCCCGAACTCCACCACATCCAGGCGGTGTTGGACCGGTTGTCGCCCGAACCGACGACGGCACGGAATCTGCGGTGGTCTTCCGTGTTCAAGATCAGCCACCGCATCGTCGACGCGTACGGCAGGGGACGCGTCTTCGTCGCCGGGGACGCTGCGCACATTCATCCTCCGACCGGCGCTCAGGGCATGAACACCGGCATTCAGGACGCGCACAATCTGGCGTGGAAGGTAGCCCTCTCGGTGCGGGGCATCGCCGCGGACGGCCTGACGGACACCTACGACGCGGAGCGCAGGCCTGTCGGTGAGGACGTCGTCGGGATGACCGTCCGCAGCGCCCGCGAGGGCATCGGCGCCGGTGAGAACTCCTTCGAGACGGCGATGCGTCGGCAAGCGCAGTTGTTGATCTCCTACCCGCCGGGTCCTCTCGTGTCGGCAGTCGACGACGCGTCGACCGCGGTGCAACCGGGAGAACGCGCTCCGGATGCTCGGGAGTTGCGTCGGGACATCGTCGCGTTCTCCTTCCGGTTGTTCGATCTGTTCGCCGGGGTGTCGCACACGCTGCTGCTGTGGTCGGACGTCTCGGGGGGCTCGGGGGGCTGGGTGGCGGAGTACGAGGAACTGGCAGCTGACGCCGTCTCTGCGGCACACGGCCTGCTCGACGCCTACCTGGTGGTCGCCGAGCGGGTCGACTCGACGTTGCCGGTGATCGTCGACGCGCAGGGGCAGTTTCGCGACGCGTATTCGATTGCCGGTCCCGAGGTGTTCGTCGTGCGGCCCGACGGGTACCTGGGCCACCGGGGATCTCCCGATACCGCGGCGGTCGTCGGCTATCTGAAAGGCACCTTCGCCTGAGATCGATGACTTCGCACGCCGGCGCGGGTCTTCATAGGTGTACGAAGCACAGTTCTCCTGACGAACGGACACCTCATGGCCATCGAACACGTACTCGCCGTCGTACCGGTGACGGACATCGACGCAGCCGAAACGTGGTACTCGTCGTTCTTCGGGGCGCCTGCCACCAACAACCCGATGCCGACCCTCGTCGAATGGAAGGTGACCGATGTCGGGTGGGTGCAGGTCACCGTCGACGACGTACGCGCAGGCACCGGTCTGCTGAATTTCGGGATCGACGATCTCGACGCTCACCGCGCGGAACTCGCATCCCGAGGTATCGACGCCGGTGACGTCGTCGACGCGAACAAAGGCGTTCGGTTGTCGACGGTTCTCGACCCCGACGGCAACACCATCACCCTCATCGGCGGGTTCCGGTTCGACTACTGAACCTGGGCGCAGGTTCGAGGTCGAATCAACTGGGAGTAATCTCCAGTAAGTGATGCCGCTCCTGACCAGTCGACGCTACGTCGACCTGCGCCTACAAGCGAGCTCTCTCTGTCTGTGACCGAGTCGTCTCGGCGTCGCATTCTCTGATTCGAAGGGCTTCTCCGCCCTCACCTCTTTTCCTGTCGAAAGGCATCTTCATGTCTGCGCCCAGTACTACGCGCGCGTCCCGCATACCCACGTGGGCAAAATCCTTCGGGCCTCAGATCGTCGCCGGGTTGATCCTCGGCGTCGTTCTCGGTCTCATCGCACGATCGATGCCCGACGCGGCCGACGGTAACGAGAACTGGCTGGTCGGCACCGTCGCCACCATCGGGTCGAGTTACGTCAAGCTGCTCACCGTCGCAGTCGTGCCGCTGGTGTTCACCGCCATCGTGTCCTCGATCGCGAATCTTCGCCAGGTAGCCAACGCTGCCCGGTTGGCGGTCCAGACTTTGTTGTGGTTCGCGATCACCGCGTTCATCGCCGTGATCATCGGAATCGTCATCGGTCTGGTCGCTCAACCGGGTTCACGCACCGGCGTCGAAGCGACGTCCGCGAAGGACCCGAGCAGTGTCGGTTCCTGGTGGTCGTTTCTGACCGGGCTGGTACCGAACAACTTCTTCGCGCTCGGGTCGAAGACATCGGTCACCACCGAAGCTGCCGGTGACGGAATCGCCAGCACAGCAACCACTTCGCTGAGCTTCAACATTCTCCAGCTTCTCGTGATCGCAGTCGCCATCGGCATCGCGGCGTTGAAGATCGGCGAGAAAGCGGAGCCGTTCCTGAACTTCAACGCATCGTTGCTCGCGATCGTGCAGAAGGTGTTGTGGTGGATCATCCGGCTCGCCCCAATCGGCACGGCCGCACTCATCGCGAACGCGGTCGCGACCTACGGGTGGGATGCGATCGGTTCCCTCGGCGTGTTCACCGTCGCCATCTACGTCGGCCTGGCCATCGTCTTCTTCGTCGTGTACCCCGTCATCGTTCGTGCGCACGGACTTTCGGTTCGCCAGTTCTTCTCCGGCGTGTGGCCCGCCACGCAGCTGGGCTTCGTCTCGCGCTCGTCGATCGGCACGCTGCCCCTCACCGAGCGCGTCACCGAACGCAATCTCGGTGTGCCGCGTGAGTACGCATCCTTCGCAGTACCGCTGGGCGCCACCACCAAGATGGACGGTTGCGCGGCAATCTATCCCGCCATCGCCGCCATCTTCGTCGCCCAGTTCTACGGCGTCTCCCTCACGTTCACCGATTACCTGTTGATCGTCGTGGTCTCCGTCATCGGATCCGCCGCGACCGCGGGAACCACCGGTGCGACGGTGATGTTGACTCTGACACTGTCGACGCTCGGATTGCCACTCGCCGGCGTCGGATTGCTGCTGGCGGTCGAGCCGATCGTCGACATGGGCCGCACGGCCGTCAACGTGACCGGACAGGCGCTCGTCCCGGCGATCGTCGCCAAGCGCGAGGGCATCCTCGACGAAGCCCGGTACAACAGCCCGCGTAACGGCGACCCGTTCAGCGACGACGACGTCACGCCGCCGACGGACCGCCAGCCGCAGCTGTCGTCCTAGTGACAATGGCTGCGGCGGTGCGCCGAGCGCGCCGTCGCAGCCATTAAACTAGGCGCTCATGGGATCCAAAGGACCGGCAAGCCGGGGGCAGAAGCGCGCAGCGAAAACGAAGGCGCGTGCCCGACGGCAACAATCCGCAGGCTCCGCTGCCCGCACATCCACGATCTCCCATGCCCTGCTGGAACATTTCCACTCCTGGCTCACCGATCGCGACATGGGTGAGCACGCCGACCGCGTGGTCAGCCTGGTGAAGACGACGCTGGGTCAGGTCGACCGGGCCAACCCGGGATTCGTCGTGACCTCCTGGACTCCGAACGACGCCCACTTCATCGTCGACGCCGTCGAGCGGATCGAGGACTCCGATCCGGACAACGGTGCTGCCGCAGCAACGAACATCGTCGTGACGCTGCTCGAATTCCTCACCTTCCTCGACGAGACCGACGCATGGACCGGTAGCGACGAGGACTTCGCGCACTGCATGGAAGACCTCACCGACTTCATCGACAACGATCCGGACGTCCTCGCCCCGGACGACATCGAGTTGCCGCTCGTCGCGCCGGCCGACGAGTCGGCAGCGCTGGCCGCACTTCCCGTCGTGGCCGGTGTCGCAGCCTTGGTCGACCGGGTGGGATCCGGCGCCTCGGTGAACGACATTCCCGAACTGTCGACGGCGCTGTCCGAGGAAGGCGAGCACGACCACTCGGACCACGAACCGCAGCCCGAGAACATCACGGCCCTCGACCACTGGGCAGTCGCCTTCGCCACCGACATTCTGGAGACGGACGGCACCCGAGTCGTGCCGGGCTCGGCGGTGGACAGTTTCTCCTCGCGATCCGTCGACGTGCTTCGAGACGTCCTCACCCAGCACATCCGCCACCAACTCAGCATGAGCGAGACCGACGTCTCGATGTCCCTGTCGAACACCTTTGCCATCCAGACCTTGCTCGCGGCTATGACCGAGGACCTGCCCCTCGACAACGCGGACGAGGACTACGAGGGCCTCGAAGGCGAGGACCTGCGGACGGCGCAGTTGATCGACTACCGGATCCGCGCCTTGCAGGAGCAAACCGTACTGGTCTCCGCCGACGACGCATTGACGGTTCCCGAGGCACTGCGACCTGCCGTTCTTGCGGGTGTGTCGCTGGCGGAACCGTTCGGAGATCAGGATCCGGACGACCTGTAACGAACTACGCGGTACGTACGACATGGTGCTCGGAATACAGCACACGGCCCCGTGAAACAGTCCGCGGCAGCCGGATTCTCGCTTCGAGCCCCACCGTCGTACGACAAAGCGATCCCCCGACATGATCGATCGGCCGTCTCGACTGGTCACGGTGCTCACGCGCCACTTCTCCATCACTCGAGGACTCCCCCCATGACCGATCCTTTCTCCCAGCCCTACGTCTTCCCCGGTGCTGAACGACCCGAGCGACCCCGACCGTTGATCGGCCGGATCATCGCGTGGTGCGCCGCAGTACTCGGCGCGCTGGTCCTCCTCGCGTCCATCGCGGACTTCTCGCTCCCCGGCATCGTGTTCGGACTGTGTGTCGCCGCGGCTGGTGCGCTGTACTTGATCGTCAAGCCCTCCCATGGCCGAGTCGTCTGGGCAACTCCTGCCTTGGCAGCCATTCCCGCGCTCGTCGCCGTCGGCATCGTTGCTCCCACAGCACACTCCGAGGACGTACCCGCCCCGGCGGCGTTCGCTGCACCGGCTATCGCCGAGGTGTCCCCGACGACGACCCGCCCGACGACCACACGACCGACGACGACCACTTCCAAGGCAACGGTCGCGCCGACTACCACCGCACCGACGACCACCCTCGCGCCGGCTCCCGAGACCGTCACCGTCTATGCGCCTCCGCCCACCACTACCGTGCCGTACGTTCCCGAGCCCGCACCGGTCTACATCGCCGAGCCCGAGCCGGCGTACGTGCCACCGGCCCCCGCGGCAGCGGCGGTTCCGTCGTACGTCTCCTACGCCAACTGCGCCGCGGTTCGGGCTGCCGGTGCCGCACCGATCTACGCAGGCGATCCCGGCTACAGCTCCAAACTCGATCGTGACGGCGACGGCGTCGGCTGCGAGAACTGAGCTCGCCGAGCTTGTCGGACCCCACCGATACAGTTCTTGTCGCAGGCCGATTCGGCTGCCGCGCAAGCAATGACGTCAGTGGCAAGGGGTGCGCAGTGAACGACAGAAACTTCGATCTCATCGACTTCATCGAGGGTGCGTGGCGCACCTACCAGGCGGATCTCGCCGCGTTCGTCGCGGAGATGCCCGACGGTGAGGAACTGACGTTGAGTGCGGAGTCTGGGGTGGACCGGACAGACGGGGACTCGCCGTGGATCCGAGTGTCCTCGGGTCCGGATGGAGAGATTGTGTCGGACGCTGCGCTAGGAAGCTACCTCTACCACGGGATCGAGCCGCCGGTGGGCGACGACGAGAAGCTCCGCGAACTGGGGTGGGCCACGCCGGGTGAACGAGACGTCTTCGGAGTGAAAAGCTGCTCCCTGCAGTGCAACCGCACCGACGCGGCTGATCTCGCGGAGCGAATCGTCACTGCGTTCCGGTCCGTCTGGCACGTCACCCACCCGGCGTTCCTGTCCGCAGACGCGGAGGGCGGCAGCGGACGCCAGTTTCGCACCGCCGCCGATCCTCGCCGCACCGATTCCACCGCACTGGTACCGCTGGACATCGATCATCTTCGCGCTCTCATGATCGACACCCTTCGCGCAGCCGGTATCGACATCTCACAGGAAGACAACGGCGACATAGCAATCGGTGGATTCGCATTACCGGTCCACGTGTGTCTCGGTCCGGACGCCACGGCCGTCCGACTGCACGCTCCTCTCGTGACCGGTATTCGGCACTCCACTGCCCTGTCACGCAAGATGGCCTGGCTCGGCACACGATGGAAGGAGATCAACTTCGTCGTTGCGGGTGGGCAGTTGTTCGCAGGTGTCGACGTCACGACGCGCACCTTCGTCCCTCGGCACCTCACTGCCGCCATCTATTCGCTCGGTCTGTTCGCGGACCGCATCGACACCGGGTTCGCGTCCGAGCTGGGCGGCACTGTGTTCGATCCGGACCACACACATCCCGATGCTCTTGCACAGGTCACGTGGTCCGACGACAGTGGAACGCTCGGCACTCTGCGGGCCGCGTGCGAGCTGACGGGCGGTCCCGTGGACGCGGCGACTGTCGATGCGTTGTGCCGTCGCCAGGACCTGGCCGAACTCACCGAGCGCGCACTGTGGTCGGCCGAGCGCTTTCGTGGGCACGCCCACCGGCTGGGCGACGAACGCCGTCTCCGAGCCGCGGTCCTGTGCGACAAATTCGCGGCAGCCTGGGAGGACGTCGCTGCGAGCCTGAAGCGCGCCGCCCGGCCTGCACCTGCGCCGGTTCCCCGCGGCGAACAGACCCAGCTGTTCCTCCAGTTCGACCAGCCCTCGTTGTTCGATGTCCGAGTGGATAACTCACCAGCGCGCTAACAGCAGTGGGTGCGCTAAAATCGACGAATGACCGAGGGCGCGGGCACGACACTGACGGATTACCCACGTCCGTCGGTAGCCGTCGACGTCGCAGTGCTGACCGTGCACGAGTCCGCCTTGTTCGTGGTCACCGTCGACTCACCTCGTGGCCTTGCACTGCCCGGTACCTTCCTTCATCCCGGTGAACGCCTGTCCGATGCAGCGCATCGAGTGCTGCAATCGAAGGCCGGTATCACGGCACTGCAGTTTCACCAGATCGGCATGTTCGACGCCCCCGACCGCGACGACCGCGGTTGGGTCCTGTCGATGGCGCACGGCGCTGCAGTTCCGTACGGCTCGCTACCCATCGGTGTGAAAGTGGTTCGCATCGAGGATGATCGGCCATCACAGCCGTTGGCGTTCGACCACAGCGACATGGTCGTTCTCGCCGTCGAGGACCTGCGCCGGCGGTATGCGTCGAACATCGATCCGTCGCTTCTGCTCGGTGAGGAGTTCACGCTGCTCGAGCTGAAGCAGTTGTACGAGGTGGTGTTCGGGAATCGATTCCCGAAGGACACGTTCAGACGCCACGTGTCACCGGCCCTCGACGGGACCGGTGCGACGTCCGTCGCCGCGGGTGGCCGTCCGGCAGAACTGTATCGACGGAAGGTCGGCGCGGTCCTGCCGGAAACGGCGTCCGCGCTGTTGCGGTCCTAGCCGCAGGATGCGGCCTGTCCGCTGAATCAGCCCAGCAGACGCGTCGTCGTTCGCGCAATGCTGTCGCTGAAGGCGACGAGCGTCACCACGTCCACGGACGTACGAGCGCCCGTGACGGCGGCGACCTGCTGCGCCACTGCATCGTCCACCGGCCATCCGTACGACCCGCCCGACACGAGCGGAAACGCCACCGTCGACGCGCCGAGCGAATCTGCGACGGCCAAACTACGCACGTATGCCGATCGCAGGATCCCCGATCGATCCTCGTGTGCCGAATACCGTGGTCCGACAGTGTGAATCACCCACCGAGCCGGCAATCGGCCTCCGGTGGTCGCGACGGCAGCGCCCGTGGCCAAGCCGTCGGGCAGGCTCGTGCGGCGCAGCTCCTTGCACGCGGCGAGAATGTCGGGCCCTCCTGCTCGGTGGATCGCGCCGTCGACACCCCCTCCTCCCAGAAGCGTCGAATTGGCCGCGTTGACGATCGCGTCGACCCGTAGCGTGGTGATGTCGCCGCGAACGACGTCGATGATGGCCATGTCAGATCTCTCCTGTTATGTCGGCGGCAAGCGTGAGGAGATCCCTGCCGGTCAGGTTCGGGTACCCGTGCAGCATCATCTGCCACTTCTCCGGAACAGCCGATGCACCCCAACGGGCTCCGACGAGTCCTCCGGCGATCGCCGCAGTGGTGTCGGTGTCACCGCCCGCGAGAACACAGAGCTCGAGCGTGCTCGCCAGGTGTTCCGGTCCTGCCTGCTCGGCTTTCGTTACTGCCCACCATGCCGTCTGCAGCGCGTGGACGACCCACCCGTTGTTCGGGAAGTCCGTCGGGTTCCCGTTCTCGGCCTCCTCGAGCAGTGGTGCCCAGAAGTCGGCCGCGCGTCCGGCGACGTCCAGCCATCCGCGCACGCCGTCGAAGTTTCCGTGCCGGACGGCGTGTGCGATCGCGAACGTCCAGAGCTGGCACGCCTCGCCTGCCTGCGGATCGGAATGCGTGAGTTCACTGATCGATCGGGCTGCGTTCATCAGGTCGTCGGTGGTGTCGTTCAGGTAGGCGAGCGCGACGGGGGCCGTGCGCATCAGCGAACCGTTTCCTCCCGTGCGGCCGGTGAGAGCTCCCGCCCGACGTGTCATGTCCGCGGCGGATTCGCTTCGGTACCCGAGTACCGACCGCGTCTGATGTCCGATGTCGGCCGGATCGGTGTCGTACCAGGCGACGAAATTGGTGGCCACGGCATCGAGTCCGGCGCCCTCTCCTGGTTTTGCATCGCGGGCTGCGAGGGCCACTGCAACAGCCATGGATGTGTCGTCGGTCCACTCCCCTGGTGCCCAGTCGAACGGGCCGCCGCCGATCATGTCGACGACTGTGCCCGGTGCTGGATGGGTGAACTCGTAGCCGGCACCGAGGGCATCCCCCGTTGCCGTACCGAGTAGCACTCCGGCTGCGCGATCGCTTCGACCGGTATTCGATGTCACTGCCGAATCTCCTTAGCTCGTTTGTGCGCTTAGATTAGCGCATATTTGAGCTAAACTGCAACAGCTCACCCGATCCTCGCGAGACCACCCGCCAGCAGGTCCCGCGCTCTCGTCCACCGACGAGCGGTTGCGCAGGAACCAGCCAACGACGACGCGCGCGAGATCCGGTACGCCCGGCGGCGTCGAGCAGCGTCGTACCTACGCAGAGCGCCGGCGACCGTCTCCTCCTCGACGAGGGAAGAGGCCAGAGCGACCGCATCCAGCAGGGACTCACACGCACCACGGCCCAGATTGGGCGCCATTGCGTGCGCGGCGTCACCGACGAGCGCGACATTCCCACGCACCCACGACTTCATCGACGGGATCATCGCGAGCTCACGGAAATCGCTGCGCTGCTAATCGATTCGCGCAACCACGTCGGACACACCGCCGTGCCACGACGCGAAATGCTCCGCCATCGACTCACCCTCGCCCAGCTCCGTTCGCCTCACAGACGCGAACCAATTCGTGCGACGGCTGTCGTGGGGCGTCGTTCCGAACAGCTTGCCTCGGCCCCACGTCTCCGTCATGGACACACATGGGCCGTCGACGGTCCCCCGCCACGCAACAGCGCCCAACGGAATCGGCGCCCCCTCGGGCCCGAAGACTTCCGACCGGATGGCGCTGTTGATCCCGTCGGCGGCGATGATCACGTCGCACTCGGACACGTCGGACAACGCCTCGACCCGGCGGCCGAACTCCACGACACCTGTCGGACTCGCCGCAGCCAACGCTTCCAGCAGATCCGGTCGAGGAACGAGACGAGCTGAATGCTTCGCGCCCAGACGAGCGATGCACGAACCGTCAGGGCGTAGAAATCGCGCGCCGGTCACTTCGACCGACGCGGATCGAACAGCGTCGCCGACCCCGACTGCATCCAGGGCCCGCAGCGCTTCCGGCCACATCCCCAGAGCCGTACCACCCGCGGACACCTCGTCCGACTTCTCGAGCACACGGACATCCCACCCCGCACCGACCAGAATCGGCGCGGCGGCGAGTCCTGCAATTCCACCCCCGACGATCACCGCTGACTTCATCTTCCGGACACTACTACGATCGTAGTGCCATGGCACTACTTTTATAGTGAGCCATGACCACCCAGCGTCGACACACCGCCGCAGCAGCTCTCGTACAGGTAGGCGAACACGGGCTCCACGGCCTCACGCATCGCAAGGTCGACGCTCGCGCAGGCGTGCCGGCGGGGACCACCTCGAACTACTTCCGCACTCGGTCCGCCTTGATCGCAGGCGTGCTCGAACATCTCGAAGAACTCGACCGGGAGGCGTGGGAGAACGCGTCCGCCACACCCCGACCTCGGTCTCGCGGGGAACTGACGGCAGCGCTGGTCGCATTCGTGGACGACGCGATCGGCCCGCGGCGAACGCATACGACCGCGCGATTCGCACTCTTCGCCGCAGCGGCCGCGGATCCCGAGTTGGCGACAAGGCTCGGCGCGATCCGCGCCCGGATCGTCGAGTGGGCAGAGAGCGTTCTGATCCACATCTCGACCGAGGACACGGCGTCGTGCGCCCGCGCGCTGTGCCACTACCTGGACGGCCTGATCCTCCACAAAATCGCCACTGCGACAAGTTCGAGCACGCTGTCACACACAGATTCCGTGGATATCGGCGTGGCCGTCGACCGAATAACTGCAGGTCGAACCCGTTCTTGAAAGTTACTCGCTAGTAAACTGGATTTTGCTGATACTACGAGTTACATTAAAAACACGTTCGCACCATGTAGGAGGAAGCGATGACACTGACGTCAGAAGACGGCACGATCTCGATCGACCCGGACGCAGAGACCGAGAAGTACAACGAGACTCTGCGCCTTCTGTCCGAGGGCTCGGTGCACAAGCATTTCGACCCGTACGTGGACATCGACTGGGAGTCCCCCGAGTTCGCGGTGACCGAGAACGATCGCCGGTGGATTCTCCCGACCAAGACCGATCCGATCGGTGGGCACGCCTGGTACCAGGCTCTGCCGGAGGACAAGAAGATCGCGATCGGCATGTGGCGCCAAGCCAACGTGGCCAAGGTCGGACTGCAGTTCGAGAACATCCTCATTCGCGGGATGATGCAGTACGTCTTCTCCCTGCCCAACGGTTCGGCCGAGGCGCGGTACTGCACTCACGAGTCGATCGAAGAGTGCAACCACACGCTGATGTTCCAGGAAATGGTCAACCGGGTCGACAACGACGCACCCGGCATGAGTCGGCCGATGAAGATGCTGTCGCCGATCATCCCGTTGTTCGCGTCGATCGCCCCCGAACTGTTCTTCGTCGGCGTCCTCGCAGGCGAGGAGCCGATCGACCACATCCAGAAGAGCGTGCTGCGGTCGGGCGAGGAAATCCACCCGATCATGCAGGGCGTCATGGCCATTCACGTTGCCGAGGAAGCACGCCACATCTCCTTCGCGCACCAGCTGCTGCGTCGTCGCGTACCCAAGATGTCCAAGGTGGGTCGCTTCTTCCTGTCGCTCGCTTTCCCGATCGTCATGCGGGTGCTGTGCGACGCGATCGTCATTCCCCCGAAGCGGTTCTGGAAGAAGTTCGACATCCCGGCGTCGGTCAAGAAGGACCTGTTCTGGGAGAGCGAGGAAGCCCAGCACACGCTGCAGGACTACTTCGGTGACGTGCGCATGCTCGCCAAGGACACCAAGATGATGAGCCGCCCGGCCAAGCTCATGTGGAAGCTGTGCGGAATCGACGGCAAGGCCTCGCGTTTCCGCAGCGAGCCGGACCGTAGCTCCAGCCAGTTCGCCGCCTGATTCTCCCCGTCCTTCACAGCGCCAGTTCTCTCCACAGCAGCGCCTGCCGTCAGGAATACTCATGCCCCACGTTGTCACCCAATCGTGTTGCAGCGACGCATCGTGCGTCTACGCATGCCCCGTCAACTGCATTCACCCGACACCCGACGAGCCTGATTTCCTGACGGCAGAGATGCTGCACATCGACCCGGCGTCGTGCGTCGACTGCGGGGCGTGCGTGTCGGCGTGCCCCGTCGACGCGATCGTTCCCAAGTCGAAGCTCACCGAGAGTCAGCTTCCGTTCCTCACGATCAACTCCGACTTCTACAAGCAGGAACGGCCGCCGCGTCCGATCCTCGCCCCGGTATCGCCTGCACCAGCAGTCACCAAGGAACGCGAGCCGCTCCGTGTGGCGATCGTCGGCTCCGGCCCGTCGGCCATGTACGCGGCAGACGAGTTGCTGACGCAGCCCGGCGTGAAGGTCGACGTGTACGACAGACTCCCCCAGCCCCACGGTCTCGCTCGCCTCGGCGTGGCACCCGATCACGAGAAGACCCGTCAGGTGTCGCGTCTGTTCGACCAGATTGCCGCGCAGTCCGGTTTCGAGTTCCACCTCGATACCGAGATCGGCAAGGACATCACCCACGACCAGCTGCTCGAGACTCACCACGCGGTGATCTACGCCGTGGGCGCCTCACGCGACCGCGAGTTGACGATCGACGGCGCGAACCTCCCGGGACGGACGTCCGCTACCGACTTCGTCGCCTGGTACAACGGGCACCCGGACCACTCGCACCGCCGGTACGACCTGTCGCACAAGCGCGCCGTCATCGTCGGCAACGGCAACGTCGCTCTCGACGTCGCGCGCATTCTCACCATCGATCCCGAGCGACTCGTAGGCACCAACGTGCCGGATCACGTGGTCAAGACCCTGCGCGAGTCCAAGATCGAGGAAGTGCTCGTCGTGGGCCGACGCGGTGTCGCTCAGTCGGCGTTCACCGTTCCCGAGTTCGCCGGCCTCCTCTCGACCCCGGGCATCGACATCTCGCTGCACCACGACGAGATCCAACTCGATGCCACCACGGCCGCGCTGGCCGACGCCGACGACCTTCCCCACGCCGTCGCGCAGAAGCTGCAGTTGCTGCGTCGCGTCGAGGACACCCCCGGCGGCGACAACAGGCGCATCGTGCTGCGCTACCTGCTCTCCCCTACCCGCATCCTCGGCGAAACCTCGGTCACCGGAGTCGAATTCGATCGGATGACGCTCGAGACGGACGAAAACGGAGGCGTGCGCAGCGTAGCGACGGGCGAGAAGGAAACCGTCGACGCCGGACTCGTGCTCACCTCGATCGGCTACCGAGGCGTCGCGCTTCCCGGTGTGCCCTTCGACGACCGTCGCGGAATCATCCCCAACGACGACGGCCGTGTGCTCGACTCCCCCGATGGTGAGGTCGTTCCCGGAACCTACGTGACCGGCTGGATCAAGCGCGGACCGTCGGGATTCATCGGAACCAACAAGTCCTGCGCGCAAGGGACCGTTCTGAACCTGGTCGAGGACTTCAACAACGGACTGCTCCCCGATCTCGGCGTCGCAACCCCACCCCGCCGACAGTGGCGACTCCGTCGCACGTGAGTGGATTCGATGTCGTAGTGCCCTGATAGAACTTTCGTCGACAGCGTTGCCAGCCCCTCACTGGCGTCGACGACTCGTTCGACGAGGGGAACATTCATGGGCACTTCGGATCTGACTCGCGCCCCGCAGTGGTGGCTCGGGCACAGCAACATCGATATCGACATTCACACTCTGATGACCGCCGGAATCGATCTGGCGTCGAGTCTGCTGACGGACGAGACGGCACTGCACGCCTTCGTCGGTCGGCTCATGGACATCGAGAATCGGCTTTCGGCGGCCCGGTTGTGCATCGAGAGCTCGGTGTTCTCCGCGTCGCTGCTGGAGACGGCGTTCGAGCGTGGGTGGATGCCTGCAGAACTCGTGCACGTCATCGGCCAGGGCGCGGACAAGGCAGCCGCACCGATGCTGGTGGTTCTTCTCGGCGAGCACGCACGGCGCAGTCATGCGTTCTCGCGTGCTCCCCAGGAGTGGATCGGGCAATTGCGCACGCTCGGTGTCGATCCGGGTGCGGAGCTCGCCGGCCTCCGCACCAACCGCCGAGTCACGCCGCACGAATTCTGGACCACTTTCCTGCACCTGAATGCCACCGTCCGCAGGTTGCCCATCATGGAAATGACCGGGCCACCGCCGTCTCGTTGGGGTGAGAAGTCGCCATCCGATCGCGTCAGGTCGGACGAGAAAGTGCTCAACAAGATCCGCGGATTGTTGGCCAAGGCGGAATCGTCGTCGTTCTCGGGAGAACGAGAATCGTTCTCCGCCAAGGCGCAGGAACTGATGACGCGCTACGCGATCGATACCGCGATGGTCGACGCGCGGTCGTCCGACCCCATCGACACCCGTGTCGCCGTCAGAAGATTCACCGTCGACAACCCTTACGTCGATGCGAAGATGCGGTTGTTCTCCTCCGTCGCTCGTCCCAACGGCGTCAGAACCGTTCACTACCGGAGTTTTCAGCTCGTCGCCGCGGTAGGCATGCCCGTCGATATCGACTTGTGCGAGTTGCTCTACACGTCGTTGTTGGTGCAGTCGTCGATGGAACTGGACGCGGTGGGTGTGGATCCGAGCAAGCGCGGCAGAGGTTTTCGCCGGTCGTTCCTGTTCGCCTATGCCCAGCGAGTCGAGGAGCGCATCACCGAGGCATTCCTCCGAGCTCGCACCGAGGCCGGCGAACACTACGGCACCGCCCTGGTCCCGGTCTTCGCCGAACGCGACCGAGCCGTCACGGCGCTGTTCGACGAGATGTTCCCGAAGCTGAAGTCGAGGAAGACCAGCTTTTCCAATCACAGTGGCTGGCAACATGGTCGGGTTGCTGCCGACCGCGCCGATATCACCGGAGGGCGAGAGAAGATCGAGGACTGACCCTCAGTACGCCGAGCCCGGACCGGTCGCCGTGATGCCGTGGTGGATCTCGGCGACATCCGGGTGGGCTCGTGTTCGCGACTTCCATGCGTTCTCGCCGTAGGTCGCGAAGATGGGGTTGGTGGGATCGTCCTCGACGCCCCGGCTTCGAGCGGCGAGTTCGTCCGGGAGTTCGACAATGGGAATCACGGCGTCGAGGGCTGGATTGAGGAAGAACGGAATGGATACTCGGTCGGTGCCCTCGCTGGGCGCGACGACGCGGTGGCGGGTGGCACGCAGATATCCCTGCGTTGCCACTTCGAGGAGCTCTCCGATGTTGACGATGAACGCGTCCTGGACGGGCGGAACATCGATCCACTTGTCCGGCGAGAGCTCCACCTGTAGGCCTCGGGAGTCCGGCTCGACGAGCAGCAACGTCAACACTCCCGAATCCTTGTGCGCACCCACTCCCTGCGGATTCTCGGAGCTTCCGGGGTACCGCACCACCTTGATCAGGGTTGCCGGGTTGTGTGCGAACGCGTCGTCGAACACGCCGGGTTCGGCACCGAGGGCCGTTGCCCATTGTCGTAGCAGCCGCAGGCCTACGTCGGACAGTTCCTGTTCCCATGCTTCGAACGCGGGACGCAGTTTCGGCAGCGCCGACGGCCAGAGGTTCGGACCCTGCAAGTGCCAGTAGCCCTCTGCCCCGTCGACGAGGGCACGTTCGGGGCCGATGTCGATCTGTTCGCGCCAGTCGGTTCGTCCGTTGGTGAGCTCTCCACCGAGACGCGAGTATCCACGGAACTGCGGACTTTTCAGTTGCGAGATCTCGTCCTTGGCGCCGTCGTCCAGGGCGAAGAACTCCCGTGCCAGGCGCAACACCTCTGCGATTCGGGATCCGGACACCCCGTGGCCGGTCAGGTAGAAGAACCCGGATTCGTGGGCGGCGGCGAGCAGATCGGCGCGAAAGCGCACCGGGTCGGAGTCCGCGTGTGTGAGGTCGAGAACCGGAAGCATGCTGTCCAGTATCGAACTCCGCATCGACATCCGCTAATGGTTAGCCCTTGCGCTAACCATTGGACGTTGATAGTTTGCCTTATGGCTCAGTTTTCGCCGACGCTCGATCTCGTCTTCCACGCACTGTCCGATCCCACCCGACGGGCCGTTCTCGCACGCCTCGGACGAGGGCCGGCAAGCGTCGGAGAGTTGGCCGAGCCGTTCTCCATGGCCCTACCGTCCTTCCTGAAACACATTCGCCTGCTGGAGGACAGCGGGTGCATTCTGACCCACAAGACCGGGCGAACACGTATCTGCACGCTCGTCGCGGATCCATTCTCCGCGGTCGAAATGTGGCTCGAGAAGCAGCGTTCCACCTGGGAAGCGCACACCGACCGTCTCGAACAGTTCGTCACCGAAACACAGGAGCCGTCATGACACACACGCAATCCGACCTCGATCTGACCGTCTCTCGGATCATTCGCGCACCACGCACACGAGTGTGGAAAGCCTGGACGACACCCTCCCAGCTGGAACAGTGGTGGGTGCCGAAGCCCGCTACGGCACGTGTCGTCGACCTCGACCTGCGACCGGGTGGATCGTTCGTCACCGAGATCAGTGAGACAGAAGAGACGTTCGGGCCGCACATCGCGGGATGCTTCCTCGACGTCGTCGACGGGGAACGATTGGTGTTCACGAATGCACTCACTGCAGGCTGGCGACCGGCTACCGACCCGTTCATCACTGCCGTCATCACGTTCGCCGACCACCCGGACGGGACCGAGTATCTCGCGACGGTCATGCACAAGGATGCAGCCACGGCTGCGCAGCACGTCGAGCTCGGTTTTCACGACGGGTGGGGAACCGTCACCCGGCAGCTCGCCGAACTGGTCGAGGCCTGACAGGAAGTCCTCGACCCTTGACCGATGCCGACCGACCGCCTAACGTACAACCAAATGGTTGTAGATGAAGTGAGCGATGCCGATCTCGACCGCCTCTTCCAGGCGTTCGCGGACACCACTCGGCGCGACATCGTGTCCAGGCTTCTACGGAACGAGCATTCGGTGTCCTCGCTCGCCGCTCACTACTCCATGAGTTTCGCGGCCGTGCAGAAGCACGTTGCGATTTTGGAACGCGCTTCGGTCGTGAGCAAAGAGAAGCGCGGACGGGAGCAGATCGTGCGAATTCATTTGGTAGGCATCGAAAGAGCACGAGCACTGCTGGCCGAGTACGAAACGATCTGGCGCCGACGCGTCGACCGGATCGCCGATATCCTCGCCGAAGACCAGGGAGAACCCTCATGAGCGTCATCAGCACAACACAGAACCCCGACCGACTGAACTTCACGATCGTCGCCGAGTTCGACGCGACAGTCGACCGGGTGTGGCAGATCTGGGCCGACCCTCGTCAGCTCGAACGCTGGTGGGGCCCACCGACCTGGCCCGCGACCTTCGACACCCACGAGTTCGTCGAAGGTGGCAAGGCGCTCTATTACATGACCGGTCCCGACGGCGAGAAGGCCCGCGGTTGGTGGCGCATCACGTCACTGGACGCTCCGTCGAGCCTGTCGTTCGACGACGGTTTCGCCGACGACGACTGGAACCCCATCGACAACTTGGGCGTCACGAAGACCGCCGTCACGCTCGAGGACGTCGACGGACGTACCCGCATGACGACGGTCGCGACCTTCGTGAGTGCCGAGCAGATGAACACGCTCATCGAGATGGGCATGGAGGAAGGCATGAGCCTCGCCATGGGGCAGATCGACGCCGTGCTTGCTGGGTAGCGGCCGGAAACTACTGCGCCGCCCAGATTCCCAGTTCGTTTCCGCTCGGGTCGGTGAAGTGAAAGCGTCGACCTCCGGGGAATTCGTACGGCCCGTTGACCACTTCACCGCCGGCTGCGGTCACTGCGTCCAGTGACGCTTCCAGGTCGTCGGAGTAGAGCAGAACGAACGGGCCACCGGTCGGGCGTGGTTCGGTGGAGAGCGCGAGACCACCGACCTCGTCCCCGTCGGCGCCTTGGATTCCGGCGTACTCGGGCCCGTAATTGTTGAACCCCCAGCCGAATGCGCCGGAATAGAAGGCCTGGGCTGCGGCCAGGTCTGTCACTGTCAGTTCGATGTAGTTCAGTCGATGGTGCATGTTCTCGGCCATGTCGGCAGCCTACTTTCCGTCACGAACCTGCGATGTTGACCAGCCAGTTGATGCCGAATCTGTCGGTGAGCATGCCGAAGGTGTCACCCCACGGGGCCTTGTTCAGACCCATCGTGTTCTGTGCCCCGTCGGCCAGTGTGTTCCAGTATCCGGTCAGTTCGGCCTCGTCTTCGCCACTGAGCGAGACGGAGATGTTGTCGCCGACGTTCAGGTTCATGCTCGACGGCGTGTCCGCACCCATCAGAGTCAGACCGCTGGGCGAGACGAGTTGGCCGTGCATGATCTGGTCTTTCTCGGCCGGGTCGTCGCTCGCACCGAAGTCTGCGAACGTGTTGAGAGTGAGCTCGCCTCCGAACACGGAGTGGTAGAACTGCAGTGCCTCACGGGCGTCGCCGCGAAAGTTGAGATACGGATTCAGGCGGGTCGTCATGATGTCTCCTCGCGCTCGGTGCCGGCCACTTCGGGGTTCGACGACAATCCTAGGAGCCTGACCGCCGGCCGGGGCGTGTTCGGATATGTGCGGCATTCACGGGATACGCGGCTCACCCAGCTTGACCAGGATGACTCCGATCAGGATGAGAACGCCGCCCGAGATCTGAACGAGCCGTGGCGTTTCACCGAGAAGCAGCCAGGCGAAGAGCAGAGCCGACACCACTTCCGTGAGCCCGACGAACGACGCGAGTCTCGACCCCAACCTGCGAATGGCGGCAATTCCGCACACGTAGGCCAGCGCTGCCGTCACGATTCCCAGCCCGAGGACAGACCCCCACCAGGGCATGGTCGCGCCGGCGAGGACGACATCGTCGGTGCTCGCCGCGAAGGGAACCACTCCGAGCGCGCCTGCGACGAGCAGAATCGTTCCGCCGCACAGCAATCCGGCAGCGGCCAGCGTCAACGGGGGCAGCCCGTTTCCCTCGTCGGCGGACATGATCCAGTACACGGCCGCGCCCGCCATTGCTGCCAGCGCCCACAGGACCCCGAGGGGGTCCAACGAAGCACCGGACACGAGATCGAGCACCAGGAACAGGCCGACGGCGGCGACGGCAGCGCCACCGACCGTCACCAGCGTCGGGCGCTGCCCTCGCCGCAACCACATCCACCCGATGACTGCCACCGGAGAGGTGAATTCGATGAGCAGCGCCACCCCGACCGGCATGTAGTTCACCGCGTTGAAGAATGCCAACTGGCAACCGGCGACGGCGAACACGCCGTAGGCGAGGATGGTGCGCAGATTCTTCGACAGCAGTGCCCACCGTCCCCGTAGCGCGAACATGCCGGGAACCAGAAGGACGGCGGCAGCGATCATGATCCTGGCCGTGACGGCGGACCCAGCCGTCCACCCGGCGTCGAGCAGGCTCTTCGCCAGCGGCCCGGACAGCCCGAACGCAGCCGATGAGACAACCGCCAATCCCAGGCCCGAGGCCAGCCTGGATGGAGTGGCTGCCATCCCACCCAAAGGAGTTCCGTCATTGGTCAACGCCGTCATGGCTCATTACAGTAGGAACCGATTGGTAAGGTGTCAACATGGTCTTCACCGATGACACCGCAGGTGCGCTGGTGTCCGCCGTAGCCTTGGCCAACTCGGGCGAGGATCCCGACACACTCGTGACCCGGGACCAGCTGAAGGAGTTCTTCGCCCGACACCACTACACGGGACGTTTCGACGGCGACGCAGCCGAGCTCGATGCCGTCCGCGCCCTACGTCCGTCGTTGCGGACCTTGCTGACGAGCGACCGTGACACTGCGGTGGAGCTCGTCAACACGATCCTGGCCGACGCCTGCGCGTTGCCCCGACTGGTCCGCCACGGCGAGACCGACTGGCACCTGCACGCGGTCAGCGACGACAGTCCCCTTGCGCGACGCATCGCCGTCGAGACCGCGATGGCGATGATCGACGTCATCCGCGCCGACGAACTCTCTCGTCTGACCATCTGTGCAGCCGACTGCGAGGGCATCGTGCTCGACCTCTCGCGTAATCGATCGCGCAAGTTCTGCAGCACAGCGTGCGGTAACCGCACCGCCGTCGCGGCGTACCGGACGAGGCAGGCCGGAACTTAACGCTCGCGCACCCTGTTCGCCGACGCCGCCCGAACCCAGAGGGCCAGCGAGATGAGCGCCAGCACCTCGGCGACCACCAGGGCGCGCTCGACGTAACCCAGCGTGACGACCCGGTACCAGGGAGTCGTCGTGGTCGCGCCGACGACGAGCGCGTACAGGATGGGGAGCAACGTGGCCACCGACAGGAATGCCAGGCCGAGCGTCGACCGCGCTCGAACACCCCACCGCCCGTCGCGTAACCACGGCAGAGCGAAGGCGATCACGGCGATCGGCACGCTCACGAACGCCATTGCCGCACCGGCCCGGTGGATGGCACCGCCGAGCCCGAGTGTGGCGTCGTTGCTCCAATCCTGTTTGGGGACGGCGACAACGGCGACGAGGCCGACGGTCCACAGCGTCAGGGCGACCGCCGCTGTCGATCGTGGCCTGACCAACCCGGTGCGAACCGCAGCCACCAGCGTCGCGGCGGATCCCAGCGCAAGAAGCAGCACTCCTCCGGTGAAGACCCACTGCTGGGCGCCGAGGCCGTACTCACTGATGGTTCGACGCAGGTGGCTGGCATTGCTCGCCGCGGTGAGAATGTCCAGCACGAGCACGAGGATGGAACCGAGGATGATGGCGACGGCACCGGCCGAGGCGGGTCGCACGAGGCGCGGGATATCGATCGTCACCCGATCCACTGTGCCCGAAGAATCCGACTTCAGGCTCGTCACCGACGTGCAAGTCACAGAACCGCGCAGGCCGCTTCAGCGAAGCACGCGGTACCAGTTCTCGACTTCACCGGGGATGCGTTCGAGGGTCACCCGCTCACCACCGGGGCGGTCGAAGAGACGCACACCGTCGCCGAGGAGAACCGGCGCCGTGAAGACCAGGATCTCGTCGAGCAGTCCTTCGTCGATGCACTGCCGGGCGACATCGGCACCCAGCACGTTGACATACTGCTCCCCCGCCGCAGCGGCAGCGCGTTCGACGGCTGCGTGCAGGTCGGTGGCGACCGAGACCCCGGGAATGGGATTCACCGGAGGTCGATGCGTCAGCAGCACGGTGGGGCCGTCGTACTGGCCACCGAACGCACCCTCGGCATCCGTGCCTCGATTGGGGTCGTCGCCGAAGAAGGTGACGGCTCCACACAGAATGGCCCCGATTCGGGACAGCAATCGATCCGCAGCCTCGTTCGGCTCCCCCACGTACTCGCTCAGCCAGGACATGTCCCCGCCTCTACCGGCGATGAATCCGTCGAGCGACATCGTCGCCGAATACAGCAGAGTTGCCATGACGTCGTACCTCTCTGGTCGGTTACATGGTGAGACTCGCCCCGAGCGGCGGAATCATCGGCCGGTCTCGACCGGAAATCCTCGGGCGCGCATCTCGTCGACCAGCTTCTCGCGTGAGGACAGGAAGTCGCGATTCATCACTGTGTCGTTCGTCCGGTACAGCGAGGTCAGGAACGTCTCACCGGTGTCGTTACGAAGACCGGCGTCGGCTCCGGCTTTCACGAGCCGCAGGCACATGTCGACGTTGTTCACGGCCGCCGCCGAGAACAACGGAGTCTGGCGACTCACGGTCTGACGGGTGTCGAGTGACGCCCCCGCGTCGATCATCACGTCGAGCATGTCCTCGCGGCCATACAGCGCGATGCCGTGAACGGCGTTGCCGCCGAAGCGGTCCGGTGAGTCGACGAGGGTTGCATCCCAGTTCAGCAGCGCCTCCACGGATTCGATGTTGTCTCGCAGCACTGCATAGTTGAGGGCGTTGTAGCCACCGACGGTCTGGGCGCGGGCGTCGGCTCCGGCCTCCAGGAGAGTGGTCACCGTCGACGCCGAACCGAACTCGACCGCCCACAGCAAAGGTGTGATCGCTGCGCGTTTGGGGTCGTGGTCGTTGCTCGGCGACTCGATGTCTGCGCCGTCCTCGACGAGGGAACGCACCTCGTCCAGGTTCCCCTTCTGCGCGGCGTCCAGCAGAGCGATGACCCGCGGATCGTCGAAGTACTTGTCCGCGTCCGCTCCGAAGAACCTGGACAGCGGCTCGAACGCACAACCGGAGAGGCAGAGAGCCACCAACAACGGGAGCGCCCATTTCGTGACCTTGGGCATGGCCGGTCCTTTCGTTCGATGTCGAACGACTGTATGCGCGAGGGAACAGTGGGCGGATCGGTGAAACTACTCGAGTCCGGTACTATGACGCGCAGCATAGAACCGCCGATCAGAGCAGGGGAACGATGTCCGACGATCATCAGTTCGACGAGGCCATTGCACTCGAGAGCATCAGTCCCGGGGTGTTCCTGGGCCGCACCTCGGCGCCGTACAACAACATGGTCGGCCCGTTCGGTGGCGTGACGGCAGCAGCCTTCGTGCGCGCTGTCCGTCTGCATCCGGATCGTCTCGGCGACCCGATCTCGCTCACGATCAACTTCGCCGGCCCCATCGCCGAGGGCGAATTCGAGATCTCGACGCGCGCGGTGCGCACCAATCGATCGAACCAGCACTGGTACCTGGAATTGACCCAGGACGGCGTCGTTGCGACGACGGCAACCGCCGTCTTCGGCACTCGACGCGACACATGGGACGACGACGAAGCGACTCCCCCGGCCGTGCCTGCGCCGTCAGAGCTCGAGTCGGGCGGTTTCCCGGAGTTCATCGCGTGGGCGCGAAACTACGAAATGCGCTTCGCCGCAGGACCGTTGAGCGAGAACGAAGCCGCGGACTCCGCCATCGCCCTGTGGGTGAGGGACACCCCGGCACGCGCATTGGATTTCGAGTCACTGACGTCCATGTGCGACGTGTTCTACCCACGAGTCTTCCAGCGCCGCGGCAAGTACGTGCCCGCCGGCACCATCTCGCTCACCATCCACTACTTCGCGACGGCCGACGATCTTGCTGTGCAGTCGGATTCGTTCGTTCTCGCGAACGCAGCAGCCCGACGGTTCCACAAGGGGTACTTCGATCAGTCGGCCGAACTGTGGAGCAGCGACGAGAAGCTACTGGCGACAAGCCATCAGGTGGTCTACTACAAGGACTGAGCGCCTATTCTCGAATGGAGCTGACGGTGAAGGGCTCCACCGGATCTCCTCCCCGCTTGTCGAACTGACTGTTCACCACGAGCAGGCGATCGTCCGTGGCAGCGACGGTTGTCGGGTAGGCGAAGGATCCGTCGGTGATCTCTCCGACGACTCGGCCGGACCTACCATCGTCGGACAGATCCACCCGTGAGATGAGTCCGTCGCGATTGCGGACGACGTAGAGCGTGTCGTCGTCGAGCTCGAGTCCGTCGGCGTTCACGAGAGTCCGACCGCCGAGATCGACCTGGGTGACTTCCTTCGACCGTCCGTCGACTCGGTACAGGTTTCCGGTGGACGACTGCGCGACGACCAGCGCGCCGTCGTCGACCTCCACAATGCCGTTGGCGTTGAAACCCTCGCCGTACTGGAACGGGGTGCCGTCGAAGTCGACGAAGGTTTCGAGCGGACCGTCCTGAGCTCCGTCGCGCACCTGCACTGCCGGAATGCGGAACAGCGCGGGGCTGCGCGAATCGGTGACGAACACGTCGCCGTTGTCGGCGATCGCGACGTCGTTCAGGAATGTCGCGTCCTCGCCGAGGCCGTTGGTGAACGTGCCGACGAGGGCACCGGACACACTGTCGTAGACCCAGACCTTGCCGGTGGGTCCCCCTGCGATGACGAGCCGGTTCACGTCGTCGACGTCGTTGTCGTCGTCGTCGTTGTCGCCGTCGGAGACGTCGAGGCCCGCCGCAGCGGTTCGCCCGTCTGCACCGCCGGGCAGGAACACCTGCAGCTCAGGGGTGCCGAGCGTTCCCCGGAACACCGTTCCGTCACCCGTCGACGTCACGTAGAACGTCTCGTCGTCGGCGGCGATGCCTTCGGGAAACACATCCGTTCCCGGCAGGGTGTAGATATCGGCGTTCGACGGAGAAGGTGTCGATGCCGACGACGCCGGCGCCTGAGACGAGGACGTGGTGTCAGGCGCTGCGGCCGGTGTCGGATCGGAGGATCCGCATGCCGCCGCAAGCGCGGTGACGGCAGCAAGGGCAGGAATCACGAAGGGGGCGCGTTTCACCCTCCCGAGTGTTCCATATGTCCGAAATATTGGCTGCCGTCCCACGTCACAGCGGCATCTGCACCCCGGCAGTTTCGGCGACGCCGCCCTGGCCGTCGAAGGACAGTTGCCGCACGGCCACTTTTTCGACGAAGAACCGGTCGTGGCTGACGAGGATCACGGCGCCGGGGAAGGCGATGAGGGCGCGTTCGAGCACCTGTGTACTGGCCAGGTCCAGGTGGTTGGTGGGCTCGTCGAGGACGATGACGCCTGCTCCGAACAACAGGCACTGCGCCAAAGCGACACGTGCTTTCTGCCCGCCGGACAGGACGCCGATGCGCGTCTTGAGATCGAGTTCCGAGAATTGGAGCAAGGTCAGGAAGCGATTGACTTCCTTCTTCGTGGCGGTGAATGCCAGGCTGCCGGGCATGGCGTTCACTGCGTGCGTGACGGTGTCGTCGGGGTCCAGGTCCGCGAGTACCTTGTTGTAGTAGATGAACGACGGCGCTTTGGTCTTCCACTTGACCTTGCCGGCGTCGGGTTGCTGTGCGCCGGTGAGGATGTCGACGAGAGTTGTCTTTCCGCATCCGTTGGGGCCGGTGATCGCGATCCGGTCTCCTCGGTGAATCTCGAAGGACACGTCGGAGAAAAGATCCTGATCACCATGGCGTTTGGAGATCCCGCTGATTTCCGCCAGGATATCGTGGACGTGCAGACCCCCGTAGATGGCGGTGACCACGGTGTCGACGGGTCGAGGATTCTTGGCCTTCTTGATGTTCGCGAGCCTGCGCTTGAGGACGCCGCTCGGGTTCTTCAGTGCTTCTTTTCTATCGGAGATGGCTTCCTGTTCGTACGCCAGCAACTGCTGTTCGCTACTGAATTCTCGTTCGAGGTTCTTCAGCCGGAACTGCTTCTGCACAACGTATTCCGAGTACGAACCGTCGTACGTCTGCAGGTGATGGTTCTCGATCTCGACGATGCTGGTGACCACCTGCTCGAGGAAGTGCCGGTCGTGCGACACCACCAGCAGGGCTCCGCGGAAGTCTCGCAGCCAGCGTTCGAGCCACGCGATGCCTGCGACGTCGAGGAAGTTGGTGGGCTCGTCGAGCAACAGTACGTCCGGCGCTTCGAGCAGAATCTTCGCGAGCGCGGCGCGGTTTCTCCAGCCGCCGGACAACTTGCCGACGGGAAGATCCCGACGGTCGGCGTTGAACCCGAGCATGGACAGCACGGTGTCGATCTGTTGGTGGTAGGTCCAGCCACCGCTGCTGTCCATCGCCTCGAGCAACTCGGCCTGGCGATCGACCAGCTTGTACATCTGCTTCTCGTCCAGATCGCCACCCAACGATGCCTCGACCTCGGCGAGCTCGGATTCGATCGCATGCACTGCCGTGAAGAGCGACTCCAGCTCGGCTTGGATGCTGCGCTCACCGTCGAGTTCCGAGAACTGGGAGAAGTACCCGATGCGGGCACCGTCGGTGACGTCGACGATTCCGGAATCCGGCTGCTCACGCCCCAACAGCAGCTGCAGCAGGGTCGTCTTGCCGGTGCCGTTGCGTCCGATCAGGCCGATCCTGTCGCCGTCGGCGAGCTTGAAGAACACCTCGCGAAGCATCACCTTGCCGTCGTATCCCTTGGCGACGTCGTTCATGCGGATCCAACTCAAACGAAACAGCTCCTACTAGGGATGTGACCGGGTATCGCCGACAACTGTAGGCCAGTTCGCGGCGATCCCCGTCCACGCTCATCCCACGAGAGCCGGTAGCACCAGGTCGCGGTAGCGCTGTTTCATCGTGTCGACGACCAGGTCGCAGTCGGTGTCCCAGACTGCGGTGTTGAAGATCTCGACTTCGACGTCGCCGCGATAGCCTGCCTCGCGTACCCAGGTGCCGATGGTCGTGAAGTCGATGACGCCGTCCCCCATCATTCCGCGGGAGAGCAGTGGGTCGGCTTCCATCGGAACCAGCCAGTCGCATACCTGGTAGGAGCTGATGCGGCCGCGTCGTCCCGCGGTGCGGATCAGCTCTTCCAGGTTTGGATCCCACCAGATGTGGAAGGTGTCGACGACGACGCCGACGGTCTCGGCCGGGTGGGGTTCGGCCATGGACAGTGCCTGTCCCAGAGTGGAGATGACGGCGCGGTCGGCAACGTACATCGGATGCAGCGGTTCGAGTGCGATTCGTACTCCCCGCTCGCGGGCGTAGGGAACCAACTGGGCCAAGCGATCTTCGACGCGGGCGCGGGCGCCGATCAGGTCCTTGTCCGGGATTCCTCCCATCACCATGACCAGTTCCGGCGCTCCGAGTTCTGCAGCCTCGTCGAGTGCACGGCGGTTGTCGTCGAGCCCGTCGTCGTCGAGGGCGGTCAGAAATCCGCCTCGGCACAGGCTCGATACGCGCAGGCCTGCGTCGGACACCAGCTTTGCGGCCTGCGCCACACCGACTTCGTGTACGCGGTCTCGCCATGGGCCGACGGCGCCGAGTCCGGCGCGGGCGGCGCCGTCGACCGCTTCCTTCAAGGTCCACCTGTTGACTGTCTTGGTGTTCAACGACAATGCAGCGTAGGGGTTGTCGAGGTCGTAGCAGGCAAGCGTCACGACGTGACTCCGTTCAGTTCCAGGAACAGCTCCATGCGGTGCACGGCCAACGAGGGATCGTCGAGCAGACCTGCTCTGTCGGCCAGGACGAACAACTGCGTCAGATGTTCGACGCTTCGGCCCGACGCCAAGCCCCCGATCATCGAGAACCCCGGTTGTTTTCCGCGCAGCCAGGACAGGAAGGCGATACCGGTCTTGTAGTAATAGGTGGGCGCGGAGAAGATGTGGCGTCCCAGCTCTTGCGTCGACCGCAGGATCTCCTCTGCACGTACGGTATTGCCGCGGTCAAGTTCCTGCAGGGCCGTCGACGCCGCGGGGTAGATGCCGGCGAAGATGCCGAGCAAAGCGTCGGAGTGGCCGTGCTCGTCGCCGATGATCAACTCCGGGTAGTTGAAGTCGTCTCCGGTGTACAACCGCACGCCCGACGGTAGTGCTCGGCGCAAGGCGATCTCGTGCTGTGCGTCGAGCAGGGAGACCTTGACGCCGTCGACCTTGTCCGCGTGCTCGTCGACGAGTCCGCGGAACACCGAGGTGGCCTCGTCGATGTCGGTGCTTCCCCAGTAACCGGCGAGTGCAGGGTCGAACATGGTGCCCAGCCAGTGCAGGATGACGGGCCGATCGACTTCGCGAAGCAACGTCGAGTAGACGTAGCGGTAGTCGTCCGGTGACGCCGCGACCTTGGCGAGAGCGCGCGAGGCCATGACGATGACGTTGGCACCTGCTTCGGTGACGACGGCGATCTGCTCACGGTAGGCGCCCAGGACCATCTCGAGCCCGGCTGGACCCGTCGGCACGGCGTCGAGGTCCAGTTGGTCCGTTCCGGCACCACAGGCCAGCAGTCCCCCGACCCGTGCCGCTTCCGCACCCGAACGCCTGATCAGCTCCGCGGTCGCGGCCCAGTCCAACCCCATCCCGCGCTGGGCTGTGTCCATGGCGTCGGCGACGCCGAGTCCGTAGGACCAGAGTTCGCGACGGTAGGCGAGCGTTGCGTCCCAGTCGATGTCCGCGAGTGCGCCGGGCGTGTTGTCTCCGGTCGCACGCGGGACGACGTGCGCGGCGGCGTAGACGATGCGCGAGGTGATCGGGCTCGTCGGCCGTGTCCACTCCTCTGGCTCTCCCAGCGTGTGAATGCCTCTGCCCGGCAATGCTATCGCCACACGCTGATCGACCGCGGTCACAGCGTGATCTCCGGAACGTCGAGTCGGCGGCCTTCGGCGGAGCTGCGGAGACCGAGCTCGGCCAGTTGCACTCCCCGAGCGGCGGAGAGCAATCCGTACCGGTGTGGTCGCTCGGCGATCACGTCACGGAGGAATTCTTCCCACTGCAGCTTGAAGCCGTTGTCGAGCTCCGCGTTCGCGGGTACGTCGAGCCACTGCTCGCGGAACGGTTCCGTCACCGGGAGATCCGGGTTCCACACGGGCTTCGGTGTGTGGGATCGGTGCTGGGCGACGCATGTGCGCAGCCCGGCGACTGCGGATCCGTGCGTGCCGTCGACCTGGAATTCGACGAGTTCGTCGCGGAACACCCGCACCGCCCACGACGAATTGATCTGGGCGACGACGCCGTTCTCGAGCTCGAAGATGCCGTAGGCGGAATCGTCGGCGGTGGCCGTGTATTCGCGCCCCTGCTCGTCCCAGCGTGTCGGGATGTGGGTCGACGCTTTGGCGGTGACGGTCTCGACCTTGCCGAGGATGCCTTCGAGAACATAGTTCCAGTGGCAGAACATGTCGATGATGATGCCGCCGCCGTCCTCGGAGCGGTAGTTCCAGCTGGGACGCTGCGCCGGCTGACCGTCACCTTCGAAGACCCAGTAACCGAATTCGCCTCGCAGCGAGAGAATTCGACCGAAGAATCCCTCGTCGACCAGTCTCTTGAGCTTCACCAACCCTGGCAGGTAGAGCTTGTCGTGCACGACTCCTGCGGTGACGGAGGCGTTCTCGGCGATGCGGGCCAGTTCGATCGCTTCGGTGAGGGTCTCTGCGGTCGGCTTCTCGGTGAAGATGTGCTTGCCCGCCTTCATCGCCGACGCCAGTGCTTCGGCCCGTCGCGAGGTCACCTGGGCGTCGAAGTAGATGTCGATGCTCTGATCGTCGATGACGGATGCGGCGTCGGTGCTGTATTCCGTGATGCCGTGCAGTGCGGCGAGTTCCTGCAGCTTGGCTTCGTTGCGACCGACGAGGATCGGCTCGACCTGGACGCGTGAGCCGTCGGCGAGAAGGACGCCGCCTTCCTCGCGAATGGGGAGGATCGAACGCAGGAGGTGCTGACGGTAACCCATGCGGCCGGTGACACCGTTCATGGCGATACGCAGGGTACGAGTGGGGTTGGGCATAGCAGTTGCCTGTTCTTCAGGAGGGACGTCGAGGTGTTCACGGACGTTCAGGGCTGGGGACGGGCTGAGCCGTCGGGAAGGGTTCCAGAAACGGTGTGGCGGAAAGTTCCACACGCGTCGAGCGAACAAGTCAGCTTCGGAATGCGCTTTCCAAGCTATGCTGTCCACGTCGGTTGGTCAAGCGGCAACTCGAGGAGAATCGATCATGGCGGCAGTCAGACTGCAGGACGTGGCCGCGGCGGCCGGGGTTTCCCAGGCCACTGCGTCGAGAGTCCTCAACGGTTCCTCGCGAATCCCGGGAGAAGGCGTCGCAGACCGGGTTCGCGCAGCCGCGGCAGACCTCGGCTATGTGGCGAATGCCCAGGCCCAGGCGCTCGCGCGGTCCTCCACCGGCCTGATCGGGCTGGTGGTCCACGACGTTGCGGATCCGTACTTCTCCTCGATCGTGCGCGGAGTGCAGAACGAGGCGCGCGCAGCCGGCAAGCTGGTCCTCCTGGCCAGCACAGAGCGAGATTTCGACATCGAACGCCAGTCGGTCAGCACCTTCATCTCGCACCGCGCCGACGCCATCATTCTGGCCGGCTCGCGTCAGAGCGGTGACCTGGATCGAGATCTGGAGAAGGAATTCGCTGCGTATCGAAAGAACGACGGAAAAGTGGTAGTCATCGGGCAACCGCTACCGTTCGGCGCGGCCGTCGAACCGGAGAACTTCGTGGCGTCAGCGGCACTCGCCGAGGCATTGATCGGCGAGGGACACCGACGGTTCGCGATCATCGGCGGGCCCGGCAACATCCGCACGTCGGTGGACCGGCGAAACGGTTTCGTCGACGCCCTGGCCAGGCACGGTTTGGCCCCGGAAATCGAAGTGGCGGGCGACTTCTCACGGGACGGCGGATTCAGCGCTGCCCGACGCCTCGCCGCGGCGCTGGAATTGCATCCCGGCTCCGAGACCGCGCCGCCCTGCGTCTTCGCCGTCACGGACGTGATGGCGATCGGCGCCATTGCGGCGTGGCGCAGCCAGGGCCTTCGCGTGCCCGACGATGTCTGCGTCGCGGGTTTCGACGACATCCCGACGCTGCGGGATCACTTTCCGAGCCTGACGACCGTCGCCCTGTCGCTCGTGGAGATCGGTGAGCGTGCGGTGAAGCTCGCTCTCGACGGGGAGCAGGACACGCACGAGTACGCCCCCGGCACCGTCGTGTTGCGTGCGAGCAGCGCTCTGACCAGGTGAACTTTAAGAACTCTTGACAGTGTGGGCGCGGTCACACTACATTCGCTTCAGCTTCGGAAAGCGCATTCCAGCGGGAGCGTCGTAGCCCGCCCACTACTAGCTCGAGGACTTCTCATGGCGGTAACAACGTCGGTCGAGATCCGTTCCGCTGATCCGTCGGCAACACACCCTGCGCCGACGGATCATCGACGGAGCTTCAAGAACATTCTGCCCTCTTTCCGAAACACGTGGTCCGGACTGTGGCGCCCGCTCGCGCTCGTGGCCGTACTGGTAGCAGCATGGTGGGCGGTGACCGAGTCGGAACTCGTCGCGCCCTACATCCTCCCGTCGCCCAGCGATACCTGGTCGACGATGGCGGACAACGCCTCGTACCTCGTCGGGCACACCTGGGTCACCACGTACGAGACCATCGCCGGATTCGTGATCGCGGCGCTCGTCGGCGAAGCTGTTGCGGTGCTGATGATCTACTCGTCGAGCATCGAGAAGACGATGTATCCACTCATCCTCTTCGCTCAGGTCATTCCCAAGATCGCCATCGCACCACTGTTCGTCGTGTGGCTCGGATTCGGAGCCAGCCCCAAGATCCTCGTCGCCGTGTTGATGGCGTTCTTCCCCATCGTCATCGCCGGCATGGCCGGACTGCGTTCGGTGGACCCCGAGATCCTCGAACTCACCTCCACGATGGGCGCCAGCAAATGGAAGACCTTCGCCAAGGTCCGGTTCCCGGCGTCGTTGCCGCAGTTGATGTCCGGACTGAAGATCGCCGCGACACTCGCCGTCACCGGAGCGGTCGTCGGTGAATTCGTCGGAGCCAACGAAGGACTCGGCTACGTCATCCTCCAGGCGAACGGAAACATCGACACCGCAATGTTGTTCGCGGCGCTGATCATCATGTCCGCCCTCGGCATCATCCTCTTCATGATCATCGAGATCGCAGAGAAGTTCCTCATCCCCTGGCACGCGTCGCGTCGATCCACTGCATCCGCGTCCGCCGTCTGACACATCGGAGAAATCGAATGAAACTCGGAAAACTCGTCATCGCGGCGGCCGCCGCATCGTCCCTCGTACTCGCCGGTTGCAGCGGAGGCGGCGCCGAGGAGAAGGCTCCCGGCACCGACGGTGAAACCACGGCAACATCGCTGATGCTCAACTGGTACCCCTACGGCGAGCACGCCCCGTTCTACTACGGCGTCCAGGAGGGGATCTTCGCCAAGCACGGCATCGATCTGACCATCACCGCCGGCCAGGGCTCGACCAAGACCGCGCAGGCAGCGGGATCCAACCAGACCGACTTCGGCTGGGCCGACTCCGCGGCCGTCCTGTCCAACATCGACAAGGGCGTACAGATCAAGAGCGTGGGCGTCTTCCTGCAGACCACACCCTCGGCCGTCCAGGTCTACGCCGACGGCCCCATCCAGACCACGGCCGACCTCGCCGGCAAGACCATCGCGGTCTCCGCGGGCGATGCGCCGACGACCACGTTCCCCATCTATCTCGATGCCGTCGGCGTCGAGGAGAGTTCGGTGTCCCAGCAGAGCCTCGACTCCGCAGGCAAGGTTGCCGCCATGTTGTCCGGCCAGGTGGACGGTTTGATCGGCTTCGCACACGATCAGGGCCCCAATATCGCCAACAAGAGTGGCCGCGAGATGCGGTACCTGAAGTACTCCGACGCGGGCCTGAACTTCTTCAGCAACGGTCTCATCGCCAACGAGTCGACCATCGAACGCTCCCCCGAGCTGGTCCAGGCCATGGTCGACGCCACCACCGAGTCCTTCGAAGCCGCCATCGCCAACCCCGAGGCGGCAGTGGCCTCCATGGTCGGCAAGGACCCGCAGACCCCGCCCGAGTCGGTATTGCTGCAGCAGTGGCAGGAAACCATCCCGCTGCTCACCACCCCTAACACCGAAGGCAACGCGCCGGGCGTCAACTCCGAAGAGGACTGGGTGTCCACGATCACCGTTCTCTCCGACGCCGGCCTCCTCGAGAGCGCCGACGAGCCGTCGAAGTACTGGGATTCCACCTTCACCACGACCACCGAGCAGTGAGGTAAGGACATGACCGCCACCTTCGATCGACCGAAAACCGTCCTGACCGACACCGCAGTGGCCGTCGACGACCTGAGCGTCCGCTTCTCCTCCAAACGAGGTGACGTGACAGCGCTCAGCGATGTCGACCTCACGGTAGGAGAAGGAGAGTTCGTCTCCATCGCCGGACCGTCGGGATGCGGCAAATCGACGCTGCTCAAAGTTGTTGCCGGACTGACCAATGCGAGTTCCGGCAGTGTGAGCCTGCGCGGCAAGCAGGTGAAGGGGCCGCAGCGGGGCATCGGTTACGTGTTCCAGCGCGCCGCACTTCTGGAATGGCGGACCGTCCGCAAGAACATCCTGCTGCAGGGCGAGATGCGCGGCATGAACCGCAAGCAGACAGCCGCGAAAGCCGACCAGCTGATCGAGATGACCGGCCTCAGTGGTTTCGAGAACGCACTCCCCCACGAACTGTCCGGCGGTATGCAGCAACGAGTCTCGCTGTGCCGCGCCCTGCTGCACGAGCCCGAAGTGTTGCTGATGGACGAACCGTTCGGCGCTCTCGACGCTCTCACCCGAGAGAAGATGAACGTCGAGTTGCATCGCATCTGGCGCGAAACCGGAACGACGGTGATGCTGGTGACGCACTCCGTGGCCGAGGCCGTGTACCTGGCCAATCGGGTCGTCGTGATGAGCCCGCGACCCGGCCGGATCGTCGAAATCCTCGACGTCGACCTCCCTGTCGAGCGAGATTACAGCTCCACCATGGAACAGCCGGAGTTCATCACCGTCGCCAATCGGGTTCGCGACCTCCTGGGCGCGACGACGAACGCCGACTGACCCTAGGTGAGTGGAAATGTGTCCTGGAGGCCACATTTCCACTCACACAAGGCGCTAGCGGCGAGGATCGACCAAGACCTTCGCGTGGGTGCTCTGTCCCGAATCCAGCTCGACGAACATGTCGGTCAACTCCCCGAGCCCGATCGTGCCGGTGTGCAGAGACGCGACATCGAGTCGCTTCTCGGCGATCGCGGTCATCGACCCGACGAAGTCCTCGTGGGAGTACGCCAGCGATCCGATGACCGTGAGCTCGCGACTCTGCCAGTCGCCGTAGCTCACCTGCGAGTCCGTTCCCGGGTAGCCCAGCAGCGACAGCACTCCACCCCGACGAACCAACTGTGCCGACGGCTGGAGAAGACTTGCCACTCCGGTGCATTCGAAGAGAACGTCGGCACCGAGTCCGTTGGTTGCTCCGCGCAGCACGCGATCGAGGTCGGCCGGTTCCACCACGTCGGTGAACCCGAGCCGCGTCGCCTGCTCGCGGCGATGCGGTGACGGTTCGGAGACGATCACCCGGCCGGCACCGGCGTTGCGGGCGTGCTGCGCCGTGAGCAAGCCGATGGGCCCGGCTCCCTGCACCACCACGGTCGATCCGAGCGTCATGGCGGTCCGCTTCACTGCATGGAAAGTCACGGTCGCCGGTTCCACGAGTGCGGCTTCCTCGTCCGTGAGCGCGTCGGGCACCGCGACCACGCGACGGGCCGAGACGGTCAGCGTGGTGCCGAATCCGCCGTGCACCGGTGCGTCGTCGGTGATTCCGTTGGCCTCGGCGAACGCCAGATCACAGTGCGCTGCGTGTCCTGCCGTGCACTGAGGGCACCGCCCGCATGCTGGGCCCACTCCGCCGACGACCCGCTGCCCGACAGCAACGGTCGTGACGTCCTTGCCGATCGCGGAGACCGTTCCGGTCCACTCGTGGCCGAACACAGCCGGGGGCAGGGCAGCCGACGAGTACCCGTGGGTGTCGGTCGCGCAGATCCCGCAGTACCTGATGTCCACGACCACGCCGTCGTCCGCCGGCTCGGGTGCGCGTGCCTCGTCCACGGTCTCCGCTCGGTGCGGAGCAACGACATGGACGTAACGCTGGGCTTCCAACACGGACATGATGAATTACTTCCTTTGTAGATACTTCATAAAGTATCTACAACCATACGCTCCAGCTCACCCAGGTGAGTGGGTGTGCCAGTCCGTCGCCGCCTGATAGCGCGAACCCATGTCGAACAGCTGCTGTTCGTGGTGGGCGGCGGCGGTGAGCTGCATTCCCACCGGCATACCCGAGCCGGAGTGGAATCCGACGGGAACAGCAAGAGTGGGACCGTCGTGCAGTGACCAGGGGTAACTGAACTGACCCATCCGGCGAGACTGGGCGACGACGTCGTCTCCCCCGTCGATGCGGGGAACGTCCACCGGCATCGTGGGGGTGAGCACCACGTCCACGTCCGTGAACACCTTCTTCAGTCCGGTGCGATACTCCGTTCGACCGCGGACGGCGGCCGCCCGTTGGGCATCGGAGATGCCCAGCCCGAGGGAGATTCTTTCGAGTGTCGCGGGCTGGAACAGTTCCGGTTGTCGGTCCACGCGGGCTCGGTGCCGGTGCGCCAGGTCCGAGTAGACGATGGTGTAGACGATGTCCTGAGCGTCGGCGACGCCCGGGATCTCGATCGGCACGATGTCGTAGCCGAGGGTTCCCAGAACTCGGGTTGCAACGTGGACGGCGTCGGCGACACCGTTGTCGACGTCGTCGGTGAAGAACGTGGTGGGAACACCTATCCGCCGGGTTGTCGGTGCAGCCGATCCCGGGTGGTCGGCGAGGACGGTGAACAGCCGGGCAACACCGTCGACCGTCCGTGCCATCGGCCCGACGGTGTCGAACTCCTCGCTGACCGGGAACACACCGTCGTTGCTGATCGCTCCCCAGGTCGGCCGGAGTCCGACGACACCGCACGCCGACGCCGGCAGCCGCACCGAACCTCCGGTGTCCGTTCCCAGTGATGCGTCGACGAGTCCCGCGGCCACCGCGGATCCCGATCCCCCGCTGGAGCCACCGGGTACCCGGCTCGTGTCCCACGGATTTCGAGGGACGGCGGCCGCGGTGTTCTGCGAGGTGACGCCGACCGCGAACTCGGCCATGTTCAGCTTCGCAGTGATCCGAGCACCCGCGTCGAGCAGTCGAGCGACGACCTCCGCGTCGCGATTCGCCACGTGCCCGTCGAAGAATCTCGATGCGCACGTGGTGGCCACACCGTCGACGTCGATGTTGTCCTTGACGCCGATTCTCATCCCGGCCACGGGGCCGGTGCCTGACCCGGCGCGGTCACACCAGGTGATGACCGCGCCGAGATCGGTCAGGCCGCGCTCCCGGCGCGCAGGCCCGCAGTTGCTTCCTCGTCGACGGTCCAGTCCTCGGTGTTCACGACCACACCGTAGTCACGTCGCGCGTCTTCCTCGGTCAGGTACTCGTCCCACACGTCGCTGAGCACTTGGAACGGGTCACGCTCGAAGGGATTTCCGAAACCGCCGCCCGACGGAAGTTTGATCTCGAGGGTGTCGCCGGCCCGGATGGTTTCCTGAGTGACCTTGGAATACAGCACTTCCTCGCGATCGGTCCCGGCGTTGCGGGTGAAGGATCCGGACACACCGTTGTGCCCGCCCAGCGCGCCGGCCGGGGCGTCGGAGCGATTGTCTGCTTCCGAGCCGAGGAACGTGTCGGTCTCCATGAGCCACTTGCGTACGCTGCCGATGCCGCCGCGCCACTGCCCGGGAGCGGGGGCCTCGTCACGCAGTTCGTATCGCAGAGCCCGCATCGCGTGATTGAGCTCGAGTTCCTCGATCGGATTGTTTCGGGTGTTGGCCATCAACGCGTCGACGGCATCCATCCCGTCCTTGCCGTTCCGGCCGCCGTAGGATCCCTCGTTGATTTCGATGTAGACCCAATAGGATTCGCCGTCCGGCGCGATCCCGGAGTACGCGATCGCGCACAGCGCGGCGGACGAACCGGCGACGGCGTGATCGGGAAGTACTGGTGCAAGCGCCAGGTTGATCGAGTCGAACACTCGATTGACCTGGGAGAAGCGAGCGAAGCACGACGCCGGGAAGTCCGGATTGAAGATGGTTCCCTCGGGTGCGTATGCCTTGACGGGACGGAAGCACCCGTCGTTCTGCGGCACGAATTCCTCGGTGACGTCCTCGTCGAGCAGAATCGTGCGGATGGCCGAAACAGCCACGGGTAGAACGGAACCCTCGAACGGGACGTTGAACGCCGTCGGCACCTGACTGTTGGACCCGGTGAGATCGATGAGGATGTCCTCGCCGTCGACCTGGACTCGCACGGCCACCGCTAACGGTTCACCGCGGTTCTTGCCGTCGTCGTCGAGGTAGCCGATGGGCGCGGAGTAGCTGCCGTCGGGTATCTCCCGAATCTTGTTGCGCAGCATCTTCTCCGAGTAGTCCATCCACCGCTCACCGGCACTCATGACGGTGTCGAGGCCGTACTTCTCCAGTAGCTCGGTGAATCGCTTCTCTCCGATCCGCGAACAGGCGATGAGGGCTTCGAGGTCGCCGCGGTTCTGCTCCGGCGTGCGAACGTTGTCGAGGATGTGCTGGATCAGGTAGTCGTTGCGAACTCCGGCCTCGTAGATCTTCATGGAGTCCATGAGTTTGCCTTCGGCCCAGACGTCGACGACGTCCATGCACAGTCCCGGGAAGTTTCCCCCGACATCCGATACGTGACCTGTACAGCCGGCGAAGCCGATGTGTTCGCCCTGCCAGAAGATGGGGATGATCACGCCGTAGTCCGGCGAGTGCGCCGCCCCGTGGTAGGGATGATTGTGCAGGATGACATCGCCCGGCTTGTACGTTCCCGCGAGCCGACGGTTGACTCCGCGGATGTAGGCGGGAATCGAACCGCAGTGCATGGGTGTGGAATCCGATTCGCAGAGCTCTCGTCCGTTGACGTCGAAGATGCCCGCGCCGAGGTCCTCGGACTCGCGGATGAGGCTCGAATACGCCATTCGGTAGAGGACCTGCGCCATTTCCTTGGCCATGGACTGCAGTGCACCACCGATGACACGCAACGTGATCGGGTCGACCTCGACATCGTTCCACGTTCGTGTTGCCTCACCGGCGAGTGACACTCCGGTCTTGGGCATCAGCGCCTTGCTCATGCGGATTTCCTCTCGATGATGATGTGGCCGACGGCGTCGACTTCTGCGCGCTGATTCATACCGACGATGGTGGTCGAATCGAACTGTTCGACGATGGCGGGCCCGTCGAACGTGTTGCCGGCGAGCAGCAGCGATCGCTCGTAGACCGGCGTCTCCACCCATTCGGGTTTGGCCGCTTCGTCGGCCCAGAAGAGAGCCTGCGTCGTGGTCTTGATCGCGGCCGACGCATCGGCGCCGCCTTTCTCGATGTCGGCGATGCGGACGTGAGGAACCGCGCCGACGCCGGTGACCCTGATGTTGATGAGTTGCACAGGCTTGTCGTCGAAGCGTTGTGAGTAGGTTCGGCCGTGGGCTTCGTGGAACGCCTCGGCGGTGGTCTTGATCCACACGTCGTCGATGGCGCCGTCGGGTGCCTGGACGCGAAGTTCGTAACCCTGGCCGACGTACCGACAGTCGACGCTACGTTCGAGCGAGATGTTCTCGGCGGCAACGCCGTCGGCTTCGAGCTGCGCGATCGCCTGTTGGGACAACCGTTCCATCTGCGACGCGACCAGTTCGATGTCCGGGTCGGCCGACGACGTCCACACCGTCGTGGGCACCTCGTAACGGATGTCGGTGGTCAGGAGCCCGACGGCCGAGGTGATGCCGGGGTGGCCCGGCACGATCACGCGAGGGATACCGAGTTGGTCGGCGATCTGCCATGCGAACAGAGGCCCGGCGCCGCCCTCGGCGATCAGCGAGAAGTCTCGTGGGTCATACCCTTTGCGCACGGAGTGCAGGCTGATGGCCTCGGTCATCGAGTGCGCCAGAATCTTGAAGATGCCCATTGCCGCTTCGTCGAGCGGGGTGCCGAGCTTGTCCGCGATGTGGGACTGAATGGCCTCGCGGGCGAGTTCGGGCTTCACTTCCATGGTGCCGGAGAGGAAACTGTTCTCGCGCAGCCAGCCCATCGACACCATGGCGTCGGTCGAGGTGGGTTCGGTGCCGCCGCGGTCGTAACAGGCAGGACCCGGCACGGCTCCCGCACTGCGCGGCCCGACGCGGAACATGCCACCGTCGTCGACGACAGCGATGGATCCACCACCGGCACCGATGGTGTCGACCTCGGCCATCGGCACCATGGCGTGGTAGTCACCGATGCGGGTGTCGAGCAGGTGTTTCATGCGCAGTGCACCGTCGGGTGCCACGCCGACGTCGGCGGAGGTGCCACCGACGTCGAGGGTGATGACGCTCGGATAGCCCGACGCCTTGCCGATTGCGCATCCGCCGAGCAGACCGGCGATGACACCACTTGTCAGCAGCGACACCGGGATCTCGCTCGCGCTGCGCGATGTCACGAGGCCGCCCGCGGAGGTCATCAGGTGAACGTCCTCGCCGACCTGAGCCTCCCGTGCCTTGCCGGCGAGATTCGCGATGTACTTGGAGGTCTTCGGGCCGATGAATGCGTTCAGCGCAGCCGTCGAAAAGCGCTCGTACTCACGGTATTGCGGTGCGACCTCGCTGGAGAGCGAGACGAACACACCGGGGAATTCCTCGGCGATGATCGCCTTGACACGTTGCTCGTGCGTCGGGTTGCGGTAGGAGTGCAGGAACGCGACAGCGATCGCCTGCACTCCGCGCTGCTTCAGCAGGCGCACCTGCTCGCGTACGGCGTCCTCGTCGAGCGGAGTCAGGACGGTGCCCGCGGCATCGATGCGTTCCGGTACGACGCGCCGGTTACGGCGCGGCACCAATTGCCACTTCTGCCACGGAAGGTCCTGGTAGTTCGAGTAATTGAGCGGGCGCTTCTTGCGGGCGATGTGGAGAAGGTCGCGGAAACCTTCGGTGGTGATCATGCCGACGTCGCATCCGTTGTGCTCGAGCACGATGTTCGTCGCCACCGTCGTACCGTGGAAGAACATGTCGATCTCCGACGGATCGATCCCCGCTCGTTCGGCGAGAACGGCGATGCCGTCCATGGTGCCGATGGAGGGATCGTGATTGGTCGACGGCGTCTTGTGCACCACGACGGTGCCGTCGTCGTCCCACAGCACGAGGTCGGTGAACGTTCCTCCGACATCGACTCCAATTCGTTTCATCAAAGCTTCCGTTTCTGCCGGCGCCCACGGTGGAGCGGAGAGGTGCTGAGTAGGCTCTTTCGACCTTGCGAGTGTCGTGGATCACTGATGCAAGGTGACACGAGTCATAGTGCCCGCCGATCCCGGCGAACGCAATACCTCTGATGTTTCCGCTTTACAGAGACCCTGGCGAGCGTCCTCCACTGGTTCGGCTAGGGCATGTCACTGCAAAAGAACCGATGATTCGACCAGCGGTCCGCGTTCCAGAGGTTAGGCTCATCGGCAACCGGACTATGCGACCGAACTATGCGACGAACGGACAGTGAGGACCTCGACGTGACCGATACGGTGCCGAAAAGCGGACCTGCGTATGCAGTCCTCGCCACGCATTTGCGTGAGCGCATCCTGTCGGGAGAACTTCAACCAGGTCAACGGCTGCCCGGGGATGCCGAGCTGACCGCAGAGTTCGGGGTCGGCAGGAGCACCATTCGCGAAGCACTCAGGTCTTTGGCCAGCCAGAATCTCATTCAGACGACGCGCGGAGTCACCGGCGGCAGCTTCGTCTCGGCCCCCACCGTCGGGCACATCAGTGCCCACCTGGAAACGGGCGTCGCCTTGATGGCAGCCGCGGAGACCGTGACCGTGGATCAGCTCATGGAGGTGCGCAACCTGATGGAGGTGCCGGCCGCGGGAATCGCCGCGTTCCGTCGCACCGACGAGCACATCGCGCAGCTACGCCAGACGATCTTCGACCCCACCGACGCCCAGGGTCCGGAAACGTTCACCAAGAATCAGGAGTTCCACCTGGTCCTGCTCCGCGCCGCCCAGAACCCGCTGCTCGAGTTGATCACTGCACCCGTCTTCCGGGTGTTGTCGGGCAGATTCGGCCGCGACCACGCCCCGGACGGCTTCTGGACGTGCGTCGACCACGACCATCGCGCGATTCTCGACGTCGTCGCCGACGGCGATTCCATGGGCGCGATGGACCTGATGCGAAAGCACCTCGACCACCTGGGGGATTCCTACCGCCAGATGGACACTCTGCGGTAATCATCTGCTGATTGCGCGAGTGGGCGTGTGGCGAGCTCGAGCAAAACTCTGATATTTCGTCGCGATACGCGGTGGCTCAGTCGAGTGCGGAACGGTCCGGCTCGCCGCGGAATCGGGAGACCGAGCCGTCGATGCGGAGCTTCTTCCACAGGTACTTGGCCGTGCGGTTGGTCATGCCGATCTCGTCGACCAGCATTCGGACGTCGCCGAAGTAGGACTGCAGTTGGTTGCTGCCCACCGGGCCACCCCAGTACGCCTCTTTGACGACCGAACGTGGAATGTCCAGGTCTGCGGCCAGTCTGCGCGGCGGCGCCATGATCACGCCGGCGAGCCAGCGCATGATGATCGGCGTCGACACCGAGACGAGCCACTTGTTGATTCTGCCGAGATTCGGGTAGTGCTGACGGAGGAAGTGGTGCGCGAACGAGATGTGGCGCGCTTCCTCAGCGATGTGAATCTCCATGGTGCGCAACATCGCCGGGGGAACATCCTTGCCCTGCCGGATGACTTCCTTCTGCCAGTGGTCGATCGGCTCTTCGCCCGCGAGGATTCCGATGAAGAACACGACGGGAAACGCCGCGCCCAACATGCCCATCGTCGGTGAAGCGAGGCGGAAGTCGGTGCGCATTCCCGGCACGTCGGCCCCGGATCGGTTGACCAACTCCTGGAACATCTGAATGTGGTTGCACTCCTCGGTGATCTCGTGGAGGCAGTACCGAAACTCGAGCGAGTTGTTCGGCATCTTCATGATGAACTGCATCATTCCGCGGATGAGGATGCTCTCGAACGCGGCGCCGACCTTGACCGAGTTGATCTGGATGTGGTGTCCGACCTCGATCTGCCGTCCGCGCGGCAGTTGCTGATACCACGCAGTCCCGCCGAGCGGATGGTAGTTCGGCAGTATCCACCGCGGATCGTGCGAGAACATCTGGAACTCTTCGCTGTCCCAGTCGATGTCTCGGTAGGGGTCGAAGTTCCGGCGCACCGAACCTTCGGACAGGACATCGAGCATCTCGCGGTACGTCTCGACCGGAAGCCTGGTAGACCCGCCTGCACGTGACGTGCTCTTGCCGGTAACTGTAACCATGCGATCCTCTTCCCGTCCGTCACCGGCGATACGCCTGGTGGCAGCCCATCCACTCGGAAACAATCATGCTTGCTGGTAACCAAAGTTACACACACTTCGTCCGGATGGGAAGGGTCCTTCGACAACGAACAAGCCCGGTGTCGGTGATTTATCACCGACACCGGGCATGGTTCGTCCGATGTTGCGCCTGCAAGGATCTAGCCGGTCACACCCGTCAGCTCGTTGGGTGTGTGGGCGAGCTCGCCCGTCTGGGTGACCTCACCCGTGGACAGGTCCACGGCGTGGACCGAGTTCTTCGCCGGGTCCGAGACGAAGGCGGTTCCCTCGTGGACGAACAACGCCGGGCGCGGCTCCTGCCACTTGACCGGCTCTTCCCACGCGTCGACGACGGGGATGGTCTGCGTGACGGACTTGCTGTTCACATCGATGACGTGGAGCGCACCGTCGGTGCCGAGTACGAATGCTTCGCCTGCCGGTCCGCGTCCGAGCGAGCGGAAGGTGTAGCTGGTTCCGAGATCGACGAGCGTGAGTTCACCACTCACGGTGTCGGTCAGCGAAACACGAGTCGGACGCTCGAGCTCAGCGTCGGGATCGACCTTGTAGTCGCCGAGCAGAACCGGCGAGTCCTCGTCGCCGGCCTGGTTGCCGATGCGGCCGTATGCATCCGGGCTCTGGACCTTGGTGATCGCACCGTCACGGTAGATGAGCAGCCCGTCCTGGCAGCCGACCACGACGGTCTCGTCGGCTGCAACAGCCTCACCGTGCACACCCGGGCACTCTTCGTTGCGGACGACTTCCTTGCGGTCGGCGTCCAGGACGACGATGCCGGTGCGCTCGTCCTCGTTTCCGAGGGTGGTGAGCAGTGCACCATCCGAGAGTTCCACCGCGACACCGTGATGCGCCTCGGGTGTGGTGTAGGTGTCGGTCTCGGGCTTCTCACCCTCGAGCAGCGCAGCGGATTCGAAGATCTCGACCTTGCCGGTACCGTCGTCGAACAGAACGGTCTTGCCGTCGTGCCGGACGACATGCCCCGGTGTGGTGGCGTCGAACTTGACGTCGGTGAGCGCCGGCGTCGACGTGAAGTGTTCCGAACCCGAGGTCCAGGTACCGGCATCGAGCGCAGTGAAAGCACCTGAGCCACTGACGAAGACGTGACGGCCGTCGCCGGCGGGGTTGAGCCGCGTGAAGCCGTCGATACCGGTGACGTCGTCGACGGTCTCGAGAGTGGCAGCGTCGAGGACCAGGACGCCGCCGTCGTAGCTGACCGTCAAGCGCGGCGTCGCAGCGGAATTGGACACGGGTGCAGCTGCGGCCGAGCTTTCGCTGGTTTCACTGTCGGTCGAATCGGAAGAAGAGGAGCAGGCTGCCAACAAGGCAACCGAGGTGCCCAGCGCAACGACGGCGCCGAGCGATCGAGTGGTGCGGTTGTTCATCATGTTCCAAAGAAATACAGGTACATGCAAATGATTGTCAAAGCCTATAGTGCGCACAAATGCATGTGTGACAAGCACTTTCACCTGCGTGTGCGCACCGTGGCACGCACACGCAGGTGTGGGTCAGCGCAGTCCCGCAGCGATGGCGGTCGAGTTGAAGTCCATCATGTCGAGATACGTCGGTGCATCCGAGTTCTCGTCCCCCAGCGACTCGGTGAACAGCTTCACGACGTCGACGTCGACTCCTGCTTCCGACGCCATGACCTGCGCCAGCCTGTCGGGCTGGGACGAATCGACGAAGATGGTGGGCACGCCCGCGTCGCGCACGGTGCCCGCGAGATCCGACAGGTCGGACGCACTCGGAGATGCGAGCGTCGTGCCACTCGGGATGACTGCACCGATGACCTCGAAGTCGTAACGGTCTGCGAGGTAACCGAACACGTGGTGGTTCGTCACCAACTTACGATTGACGATCGGCGCGAACCGCTCCTGCATGCGCCCGTCCAACTCGACGAGCTGGGCGTCGTAGTCCTGTGCGGCAGCCTCGACGTCCACACCGTCCAGCGACTCGGTCACCGCATCCTTGATCAGCCCGACAGCCGTGCGCATACGCTCCGGATCCGTCCAGATGTGGGGATCCGCGGCGCCCGACGACTGCCCGGAGACGTAGTCGATGGGGTCGACGCCGGGGCCGACCTCGAGAATGTCGGTGCCGTTCGCCCGTGCTGCGTCGATCGTCTTGGCGACGCCTTCCTCCAGCCCGAGCCCGTTGGCGATCAGCAGATCCGCCGATTCCACCCGCGCAGCCTCCGCTGCGGAGATCTCGAACGAATGCGGATCCGAGTTGGGCGGCATGAGCACCAGCACATCGGCCTGGTCTCCGACGATGCTGGAGGTGATGTCGCCCAGAATGTTGGTGGTCACCACGATCGTCGGTGTGCCCGACGAGTCCGCACCCGAGCAGCCCGCCAGAATCAGCGCGGCCGGGAGGACCGCCAGCAGAAGCTTTTTCATGCGCCGATCACACCGATCGATGCGGGCGTGAAGTCGAAGTCGAAGGTTCGCGCGACGCGACCGCCGTCGCGGTAGTCGATTTCGGTGACTGTCCTGGCCACGGGATCAGAGACGTAGGCGCGGGTGCCGCCGACCTGAAGTTCGGGCGCGTCACCGTCGTCGGTCGTCGGTCGAACAACGGGCGTCGACGACGTTTCGGCGCCGGTCACCGCGTCGAACACACGGAACGTACCGTCCGCCTGCACGGAGAACACGGTCTTGCCATCGCTGGACACTCCCGCCGACAGCGCCTCGTCGGCGGTCCTGGCCTGCACCCACTCCCCCGACCTCGTGTCGAGTACGAGCACCCCGGTCTCCGTCGGTGCGGCAACGAGTGCGCCCCGCGAACCGTGAGCGAACGACCATGCCCGAGCGTCGGGCGTCGGGTACGGGAACTTCGTCGTCGCGAAGTCCGCCGATGCATCCACCTTCAGCACGCCGTCCTCGCAGGCGACGACGAAGTAGTTGGAGAACACCGCTTCGCCGTGCATCTCCGGGCACGCCGCGTCCAGCGGACGAACGACGTCACCCGAGCTGTCACGCAATTCGAGACCCGTCGGCAGGTCCTCCTCCGTCCCACCGGTGGAGACCACGAAGTGATCGGACAGCGGAACCGCGATGCCGTGATGAGCGTTGGACTCGATCGTCGTCGCAACCGTCGACTCGGCCTTGCTCAACGAATCGAAGTCGACGACATCCGCACGCCCGGCGCCGTCGAAGAACACCGACACCTTCCGGTCACCGGCGATGACATGCGCGGGCTCGGCGCCGTCGAGCGAGCCGATGTCGACGGGATCCTTGACGTACGAATGCGTGTGGTCGCCGTGGTCGATGGTCCACGAGCCGGGATCGAGCAGATGCGCTTGCTCGTCATCGGTCGCGACGGCATAGCGACCGTTGATGGTCGTGATGCTCGACGCGTTTCCGACATCGAACGTGTGAACGGACTCCTCGGTGGCGAGATCGAGAACCTCGATGCGCCCGGAGTCGGCGTCGGCGACAACGAGCCGAGGCTCCGGACCCTCGACCTCGGTCGCCCCCGCCTCCGCAGCCAGGTCACTACCCGCCCGAGCAGTGCCGGTTTCCTCCACAACAGGTGCGGCATCATCGCTGCTACCGCACCCCGCAGCAGTCAGAGCAACAATGCCAATGGTCAGAACGGTTTTACGGGCGAACACAGAACTCCTCGGAGCAGAAATGATAACGATTGTCGTTTATGTTAAACCATTCCCCAAGCAGACCCCATAGCGCCCCGTTTGCCCCCCGGTCCGAGCGAACGTGGCGTTCAGCCACTCTGAGTGATCGAACGGTTCATTCGGTCCGGGAAAGTGCGCCCCCGTTCGTCCGCACCCACCACTCCGCTCGGAGCGAACGTGGCGTTCAGTCACTCTGAGTGACCGAACGGTTCATTCGGTCCGCGAAAGTGCGCCCTCGGACACGTTCGGGATTTCCGAGGGACGGGTGCGCGAGAGTGCGGATTTGCCCATGGCGACGAGGAAGAATTGGAGTACGGCCAGGCCGGCGATGGTGGCGCCGGCGGCGGTGTTGGCGTGCCAGGAGACGAGGAGTCCGGTGATGGTGGCGGACCAGCCGAGGAGGGTGGCGATGATCATCGACTGCACGATGGATCGCCCGAAGAGGTAGGCCGTGGCGGAGGGTGCGACGAGTAGGCCGAAGACGAGGAGTGTTCCGACGATTCGGAAGGATGCGACGACGGCCAGGACGACCAGGGCCAGGAGTACGACGTGTGCGAGGCGGGGCCGAAATCCGAAGGTGTGGGCTTTGCGTTCGTCGAAGACCATGGCGACGAAGGGGCGGTAGGCGACGACGGAGACGACGAGTGCGACGGCGGCTGCGATGACGAGGAACACCAGGTCCGCGTAGGTGGCGGAGAGGACGTCGCCGAAGAGGAAGGATGTCAGGTCGACGGCGAAGGATCTCGCGCGGGAGACGATCACTACGCCGAGTGCGAGCATGCCGACGAAGAGCAGTCCGATTCCGGTGTCCTCGGACAGTCGGGAGTTGCGGGATACCCAGGCGACGCCGCCGATCATGACGACGGCACTCACTGCCGCTCCGATGAGCAGGTTCGCGCTGAGGAGGTACGCGATCGCGACGCCGGGCAGCATTCCGTGCGAGACGGCATCGCTCAGGAATGCCATGCCGCGCAACACGACCCATGTTCCGACGAGCGCGCACAGTATCGATACAAGCATGCCTGCCCAGAGGGCGCGCTGTACGAACGAGACAGCGAAGGGGTCGAGTAGCCAGTCCACGGCCTGGAACCCTATGCGATAATGGTTGTCGTGAGCGAATCCGTGTCTGTTCGATCCCTGACCGTCCGGTACGGCAACACCGTTGCCCTCCACGACGTCAGTGCGTCGTTCGAGCCGGGCACCGTCACCGCTCTCGTCGGTCACAACGGTTCCGGCAAATCGACCGTGTTGCAATCTCTTGCAGGCATCGTCGAGCCCGCGTCGGGTGCGGTCGACATTCGACACCGACGTATCAGTTACGTTCCGCAGCGCAGTGACGTCAACGATCGGATGGCTGTCACCGTCGGCGAGGTCGTTGCGATGGGGACGTGGCCACGTCGCGGAATCCTCGGTCGGGCCAGTGCTGCGGATCGCCGTGCCGTCGACGAGGCCATCGATCGATTGAAACTGACCGATCTCCGGTCGCGACGGTTGGCGGAGTTGTCCGGGGGGCAGCGTCAGCGGGCGCTGCTGGCGCAGGCGCTCGTCGAGCATGGAGATCTGGTTCTTCTGGACGAGCCGACGACGGGTCTCGACGCGGAGGCCCGCGAGATCATCAACAGCGTCGTCGACGACGAGGCGGCCCGCGGCGCCGTGGTGGTCATGGCCACTCACGACGCCGACGATGCGGATCGCGCGGATGTCACCATCACTCTCGGGCGCGGGGAGATTTTGTCGTCAACGCGTCGTGACCGTCAATTCGTCGGTGGCGGGGCTCACGACGGCAGGCTCGCGTCCGGACAGTAGGTCCAGCACGGCTTTGGGCCGTGCGAGCCACTCGCGACCGAAGTTCCGTAGCACCGCGAGTCGGTTGCATTCGCATTCTGCGTCCACCCCGTCGACGTCGATGCCTGCGTCCCGGCACAGCGCGACAGCTCTGGACACGTGCAAGCCTTGACTGACGACGAGTGCCTTCTCGACCCCGAAGGTCGTCGCGGCGCGCCAGCAAGTGTCGTAGGTGTCGAGGCCGTAGTCGTCGCCGACAATCCTGTCGGACGGGATTCCGGCGTCGACGAGATATTCGGTCATGGCAGCGATTTCGTTGCCGGACCGACCGTTCGCATCACCGGAGACCAGAACCGCGCGGGCTCGACCGGACTCGAACAGCGACACAGCGGCGTCGAGCCGGCCTTCCAGGTACTTCATCGGCTTGCCGTCGCGCACCTGTGATCCGAGGACGATGACCACCGGGGCGGCGGGTGCGTCGGCGGCGTCGTGCACCCGCCCGAAGGACACGGTCGCCACCCATGCCGCCGACGCGAGGACAGCGGCGAGCACGCCGACGACGAGGCCGACCGACACTCGCCACAACTTCTTTCTCAACGAACTCCCGATCTCCGCCCGACGCTACCGGGCGTCACCGTACCGGCCGAGATTGAGGGATCTCTGAGGCAGTCGTCCGCTGTTCAGAGCAGGGCCAGCGCGGCGTCGATCGGCGCACGGTCGCCGAGAGGCGAGATGGCGCCGACGTAGCCGTCGGGCCGCACGAGAACGACACCGTCGGGTGTTTTGAGCCCGTACCGCTGCGCGATCTTGCGCTCGGGATCGTCGACGACGACGGGAGTCGTTCCGGGCACCGACATTGAGTGGGTGCCGGCGACCAGCAGATGGTCGTTCGGATGCTCCCGATGTGCCCGAGCGAGGCTGTGCCACAACTCGGTTCCGGCGACCGACGGCGCCGCGTCGCCAGGTGCCACATGTCCGTGCACGCCTTGCCGGACGATCGGGCTGCCGTGGTAGGCGACGGTGAATTCCTCCATCTCGTCGGCGATCCGGTGCTGTGCGAACTTGGTTCCCGCCACGATGCGCAGCGCCTTGTTGCGCACGGTCCGAACGACTTTGGATTCGACGGTGGCCGCGGTGGTCAAGGTCGTCGTCTCGGCGATGACGTGTGCAGCGACGGGATGCCGCTCGTCGTGGTAGCTGTCGAGAAGCAGTTCCGACGCGTTCCCTCTCGTCGCTGCTGCGAGTTTCCAGCCGAGGTTGAATGCGTCCTGCATCCCGGTGTTCATGCCCTGCCCGCCCGCGGGACTGTGCACGTGGGCGGCGTCGCCGGCGAGGAAGACCCGGCCGGTCCGGTACCTCGGCACCTGCGCGTGATGGATCTCGAACGTCGTCAGCCACCGGGGCGAGCGCAGGTGCACGCCGAGCCCTCGCTGAGTGCACAGGCGCTGCAACCAATCCAACGACGGCGCCCGCCCGGATTCGGATGCGTCGATTGCTGCGATGACGCGGACGCGGTCGCCGACCATCGGAAACAGCATCGCCGGGCCCGACCCGGCGGACGCGAAGATGTGCATCGCGCTCGTGTCGAACGGGTAGGTGGCGTCGACGTCGCCCATCAGGAAGCGCTCGCCCACGAACGAGCCTTGCAGCTTCAGACCGAGGTGATGACGAACGGTGCTCGACGCCCCGTCGCATCCCACGAGGTATCGGCACGTCACGGTGTCGCCTCCGACAGTTGCCCGCACCCCGTCGTCGTCCTGGACGAAGTCGGTCAGCTCTTCCCCTCTTTGGATCTCGACCCCCAAGTCGAGCAGCCGCCTCGTCAGGACGGCTTCGGTTTCCGTCTGTGCCGTGGTCACCGTGAACGGGTAGGCGCTGTCGACGGTGTCCAGCGGAATCTGCGCCAACAACTTTCCGTCGGCGTGGAAATGCACTCCCACTGTCGTGCGTCCCGATGCCACGATGTCGTCGACGACGCCCAGTGCATCCATCATTTCCAGGCTTCGAGAATGTACGACGACGGCGCGGGATTCATCGGTGGGTTCGGTGCGGCGGTCGATGACGCGCACTCGTGTGCCGCGGCGAGCGAGGTCGACGGCGAGAACCAGCCCGACTGGGCCCGCTCCCACCACCAGGACGTCGGTATCGAAGATCGTCATGCAGGAGATGGTGTCTCGAAACCAGTCCCGTGCGCGACGAGTTCGGTGAGAATTCACCCGCCGTCGATGGCAAGAATCACCCGGGGCTTGCGTCCGCGCGCGACCACCCGCTCGATCAGCATCACGATCCGAAATTCGACGCCGTACTTCTGTCGAATCAACTCGGTTGCACGGCGCGCGGGCTCGTCGGTGACGATGCGCGCGGTACCAGCGTGCGTGACGGCGTCGTCGGGCACCTTTCCTCGCCGGTTGCAGGGGCGGAGTTCGACGCGTCCCGAGTTCCTGATTCGTTTGACCTTGCCGCTGTCGGTCGGGGTGAGCACGATCAGTTCGTCCCCGTCGCGGCCGATCCACACCGGCGTCGAGACCGGCTCGCCGGATCTACGGAACGTGGTGAGCGAGACGAACGGCTGGTCACCGAGCGCGAGGAACGAAGCGGTCATGGATGCCAACGTACGCGCTGATCGGTTCGTTGCTGCCGGCTCGAGTCCCTGCCGATTCTGCGGGCGCACTCGGCGGTAGTCCGTATTGTGCAAGTGTGACGCGCAGCACACAGCGCACGGAATGATTGGGAGTGGAACGTTCATGAAGAGCACCATGCAGGACACCCCGTTGTCGATCGGCCAGCTCGTTCGGTTCGGGACGTCGATTCACCCGGCAGCGGAGGTCACGACCTGGAGCGAGCACGGTCCGTCGACCGTCACGTTCGAGCATCTGGGCAAGCGGGCGGCGCAGCTCGCTCATGGGCTCCGGTCGATCGGGATCGACGACGACCAGAGGGTCGCCACGTTCATGTGGAACAACGCGCCTCACATGGAGGCGTACATGGCCGTTCCCGCGATGGGCGCGGTGCTGCACACGCTGAACATTCGTCTCTTCCCCGAGCAGCTCACCTACATCGTGAACCACGCCGAGGACCAGGTGATCATCGCCGACGCCAGCCTCCTGCCGCTCCTGACGCCTTTGCTTCCGACGATGCCGACGGTGCGTCACCTCGTCGTCGTCGACGTCGATCCCGCTGATGTCGACGCGCCCGACGGGATCGAAGTGCTCGCCTACGAGGCCCTTCTCGAAGGCCGCCCGGAGGAGTTCGACTGGCCGGAGCTCGACGAACGATCGGCTGCGGCAATGTGTTACACGTCCGGAACCACCGGTGATCCGAAGGGCGTGGTGTACTCGCACCGTTCCATCTGGCTGCATTCCATGCAGGCGTGCATGTCCGACGCGATGGGCCTCGCTCAGTCCGACAAGGTGCTGGCGATCGTGCCGATGTTCCACGCCATGTCGTGGGGGTTGCCGTACGCCGCGTTGATGGTCGGGACGTCGTTGATCATGCCGGACAGGTTTTTGCAGCCTGCTCCCCTTGCCGAGATGATGTCGACGTTGCGTCCCACGGCTGCTGCTGCCGTCCCGACGATCTGGCAGGCACTGCTTGTTCATCTCGACGAGCATCCGGCCGACCTGTCGAGCCTGCGAGATGTCCTCGTCGGCGGAAGTGCCTGCCCGCCTTCGCTGATGCGCGCCTTCCACGAGAAGTACGGGATACACATCACGCAGGCGTGGGGCATGACGGAGACCTCGCCCGTCGGCACCTCGGGACGACCCGACGTCGGACTGTCGGCGGAGGAAGAATTCGATCTCCGTTGCACGCAGGGGCGTTTCATCGCTGCGGTTCGCGCTCGCCTCGTCGACGACAGCGGAAAGGAACTGCCCTGGGACGGCAAGCAGGTAGGCGAACTGGAGGTGCGGGGGCCGTGGATCACCGGCAGTTACTACCGCAACGACGCGCATGACAAGTTCGACGACGGCTGGCTCCGGACCGGCGATGTCGGCACCATCTCCCCCGGCGGTTACCTGACGCTGACGGACAGATCGAAGGACATCATCAAGTCCGGTGGAGAATGGATCTCGTCGGTGGAACTGGAGAACCACGTCATGGAGCATCCGGCCGTGCGCGAGGCCGCGGTCATCGGAGTTCCCGACCAGAAGTGGGACGAGCGTCCTCTGGTCGCCGTCGTGGTGCGCGACGGCGAAAAAGTCGCGGCCGAGGAGTTGCGTAGTTTCCTCGACGGCCGAGTCGCTCACTGGCAGTTGCCCGAACGCTGGACCTTCATCGACGAAGTTCCCAAGACCAGCGTCGGCAAGTACGACAAGAAGCGTCTGCGAAGCTCCCACGCCGACGGCGCTTTGAACGTCATCGAACTGGGCTGAACCTTTTCACCGCACTTTCTCCGGAGCGAACGGGCCGTTCGGTCAGTCTGACTGACTGAACACCACTTTCGCTCGAAGCTGGTCGCGGGCGCAGGCGAACGAAGGCGTCGACTGAGTTTCGAGGGTCCGCAGTTACCGCGGACCCTCGAAACTGGACGCAGTCTCCTCGTCCCGAGCAACGGTGTCGGTGAAAAACTTCTTGAACACCGCCTGCATCTGCCGGACGACCTCGATATGGCCCTCGAGGACATCGACCATATTGTTCTCCCCTCCAACAGCCTTCTGCGAAAACACCTGCGCGATCTGTTTGCCCATATCGAAATCACCCCAGCCGGTGACATCGCCGAGTTGTTTGGCTGCGTTCTGATGGTCCGATAGTTTCTTGATGTACTCATCACAGGAGGCACTGCATGCCCGCGCCGCCTCCTGGTTCAGGTAAAGGTCACCAGCGTCGGCGGCCACCGCGAGAGACTGCCAGTACGTGAGAGACTCACCGTAATTGCTAATTCTTGGTCCTGTTCGCTAAGCGCTCGGTAGCGCAACTTTCAGATCATCGACGTGACGGCGCAGTATCAGGCAGGGATCCACACCATCGCCTACGTGCCGATAATCAACCGAAAAGACGACTATTCCCGACGGTAGATCGACAGCCAGATTGCAGTCGATGATCGAACGCGCGACGTCGGTCTCGAACTGGTATGCATCTCGTCCGTCCAATTCGGTATCGAGTCCCGCGAGATTCCCCGAGTCGTTGCGAGCCTCCTCGACAGTGCGGTTCAGCGACGATTTCACAACGAAGTAGTAAGGCACGTCGACACCGACGGGCCGGAACCGGCAAATATCCCAGTCCGGCACGACGATGTCCCGACCCCAACCCACCTTCCGGAAGTCCGGATCCAAGCCGGTTGCCCCGATCTGTTCGGGGGTGATACTGCACGGATCCCATCGGGTCGGCTCGGCCGTCGCCTGCGGCGAGACCTCCCTCGCACACCCCCCAAGCAGGGCAGACGCCGCGATCACGGCCACAATCCATCTGCGCACACGGTCCCCCTCCGTCGAGTACGGCTACCAGATTAGACGCACAGCTTCCTCGATCGGTTCCACTTCGTCCGACAGCTGTAACGGACCTGACAGCAAAACCGACCAACTGTGTCGTACCCGTCTGGCACAGTGCACAGCACTTGACCCACCCTGCCTCTCGAGAAGAGAAACCCATGAACAATCAGTTCCACAACAGCCCCAACTACGGCACCATCAACATCCACCAGACCACTCACGTCGGCTACGTCGTTCCGCAGCGGTCCTGGCCTCGTCGCCATCCGATTCTGACGGCGATTCTGGTGCTGTTCGGCATCGGTTTCATCGGTGCCAATCCGTGGATTCTGATTATCGTGGCTGCGGTGTGGATCGGCATCAAGGTCTACCGGAATCAGGAAGCGAAGAAGCTCGCCGCGCGTCAGGAACAGCAGCGTCTGATCGACAGCGCGAACGCCCAGAACCAGGCCTACCTCAACGGCCACCAGTTCGGCACGCACGGGCACTTCCCCACCCAGCCGTTCCAGCCGGGCCAGTACCCCGCCCCTCAGCCCAGTCAGCCCTACCCGTTCCAGGGTTGAGCTGGCGCTGCTTAACGACCGGGCTCATGGGCCCGAGTTCAACTCATACGCTTCGACAGCAGTCGGACGTGACACTCAAAACCCCCTCAGTTCGTCGAACCACCCATCTTGTCGACGATGCTGAATCGCCGAGAATGGAACCCCGATGAACAACGACTCGCAAGCGGCACAACCTGGCTGGTATCCGACGCCCGATGGCGGACAGCGATATTGGAACGGAACGGCGTGGTTGGATCTACCCGACCCTGCGTCGACGCACAACACCGGAACGTCGCAGCCGCGATGGCGCCCAACTAAGAAAGCTGTGATCGTTGCCGCCGCGGTCTTGGCAGTCCTCGTCATCGGCGGAACCACGACCAAGCTCGTGGCGGACTCCAATGCACGCGAGGAGCAACAGGCCGTCGAGGCAGCCGCGCAGGCGGCTGCCCAGCTCGAATCCGACCGACTTGCCGCCGAGGCCGCCGAGAAGGAGAAGAAGGACGACGCTGAACGGCTGTCCAGGATTCTGTCGGTCTCCGAAATCGAGACCAGCGTCAAGACGATGGCTGAAGGTCACGTGGAGAAGGGAATAGTCGACGGGCCGATCATCAAAGTCAAGTGTTCACCCGTCGGCGGTGGGTCGACTGATGACTTGACCGAGACCACAACAGTTTTCGAGTGTTTCGCTGCAAACAAGGACAACGGTGACGGCACGATGAGCGGTTACAAGTACAACTCCACCATGAACTGGTCCACTGGCAGCTTCACCTACGGATTCGGCGCTCCCTAGACGACACAGCAGGCAAACGCTTCGTCGAGCCGGACATGACGGACGTCAGGCCCGGCGATCCAATTGCTCGACGGCGTCGCGGAGTTGGGCGCCGATGCGGTCGGTGGTCTCGTCGAACATGTCCCGAGCGGCGTTGAGGTGTAGCGAGCCCAGCTCATCGCCTTCGCGGGTTTCGTATTCGCTGTCGTCGGGGGTGCCGTGGTTCTCGATCCAGCGGACTTTCTGAAGTTCTCGGTCGATTTCGACGAGCCCGTCGAGATAGGACCGTAACGCCGTGAGTCGGGTGATCAGTGTTCGCTGACGATCCGCCAAAGCGTCTATGCGCTCTTGGTAGATCTTCTGCACTTCGGCGTCGTCGGCAAGGTGGTTTGTCGGTTTGGGGCCGAGCCGCACGAATGCGGCTTCGAGCTTGCCTGCGCTCCAAGCGACAGAAGTCACCTCCGAGACCAAGTCGATGCGGACGATGCGGTGGGCGGTGTCCAGCGAAGTCCACGCGCTCAACGACGAAATCTCGGCTGCGAGAACGACCACCGCGTGGACTACCTTGCCGCGGGTGGCCGACCGGAGAGCAAGCAACTCAGCGTGCTCGGCCCCGAGGTGATCGACACCGCGATCTCGATCGACGATCTTGCGAACTTTCTCCCGTCGCGTGGAACTTGGATCCGCCACCGCCGATCCACGCCATGCTTTCAGTGCCTCGCGCACAAGGTCAGGTTGTTTCGCGGCAGCCTTGGCGTCGAGACCGACCAAGGTGTCGTCGATGGCCCGAATGTCTGCCGACCGTCTATCGAACGGGTTCCACCTCATCGTCGCAAGGTACCTCAGGACTCGGACACTCGTCGCGCTCGTGGTGTGCTAGGCCCACTGGTCACGGCGTTATGGACGCCAGTCGCTGCGCCGCAGCATCGGTCCCGAGCTCGAACCGCATCTTGGGGTTGTGCGCATAGAACATTATCCAGGCCTGCAACACCTCTGGATGAACGTCGAAACGACGGGTGTCGAGATCGATCGACAGCTTCGACCTCTTTTCGATACGCCATATCCACGCAGTGATCCGTGAACCGTCGAGGTCGCAGGAACGAAAGTCTCTGCGTCGGTTACGGTCGATTTTGGGCAATATCGACACGACACGGTACACCACGGCGCAGCGGGGGAACAGGCGCATGAAGGCGTTGCGGAAGACGCGCACCGGCATCTGCGTAGTCCAGACCGAGTCCCACTTCAGTTCGGACTCGAACGACCACCCCCTGTGACGAATCCCTTTCTCGTCGAGCTCGACCCAACCATTTCGCACCGAGCGGAATGCGACCGAGAAATAGAACGTCAGTAGTGGAGGGGCGAGAAACCAAATCCAAAAACTCATGGCAATGACCATCGATCCGAAAAGGATGTTCAAGCAGAGCCAACCGCGCAGCTCGTACCGGACAGTGGAGTTCTTGACCCTCGCCAACACTGCGGAACCGGACTTGGTCGACGGCTCGTTGAACCACGGAAAGGTTGTAATCATCACCGCGAAGAACCCGAAGGACAACGCCATGCCGCCCTCCCGCAGCCGGCCGTCCGGAATAACCTGGGCAGCCGTGTAGATCATCAATACTGCGAACACCGCACCGCAAGCGCTTTGCGCGATAAGCCTCGGCTTGGGCTTGGTTCCCAGAATCGACTCTGTCTGGAAATCAGAAGAAGACATCCCACGCTCCTGTTGCGAGTTCGCCGATGGACGCGCCGGTGTCGTACAGCGCATCCCATCCGTCGACGACGGCGTCGCCTGCGCTACCGAACCCCTCGGCGTACAGGGTATCCACTGCACCGGAGGTGTAGATCCCGGCAACGGCTCCGACAGCCGCACCTGCGAGCGTGCCGATCACCGGCGCTGGAATGAGAGTTCCGATAGCCGCGCCTGCCGCAACCGAGGCGCCGAAGCTCGCGCCGGCGGACACGATGGCCTGGTCCGCGGGTTTGCCGTTGTAGATGTCCCACGCAACTCCAGCGACAGCCAGCCCACTTCCCAAACGGGACGATACGCGGCCGGCCTTCGTCCCCAGATCCTCTGCAGCTTCGGCAACATCGACAGCCCTCGCGGCAGTAGTGTTCGCGTAATCGATGTCCCGATAGATCACCGAAGCCGGCGTACCCTCCTGGGCGTTCATAGCGAGATCGATGTACCGCCGCGATTCCGCCGTCAGCCAGGCCGACTTACCGTTCATCGCCCACGTCTGGACGTCGACGACAGACATCGCGGCCGCGTCGACCACTTCGGTTGCCAGAAAGAACCAATCGACGTAGGGGTTGGTCCAGACTCCAACGAGCGCTTCTGCTGCTTCACGCTCGACCGAGCGAGACTCCTCAGCCGCTCTGGTCGCCTGACCGTACGCAGCCGACAGGTCCCCTGACAGCGGATCGTCGATCGCGCCGCTGCTGATCGTCAGGCCGGCTACTGCGGCATTGCGGCGCGCATCAGCCATCATGGACTGTGCCTTCTGCAGGCCGGCCGCAAAATTGTCGATCTGCTGGGCGTAATCACGAGCCGCCACAGCGATCTTCTCCGCGCCTTCGGCGGCTCGAGTCAGCTTCGGCATCGCCGCGTCGGAGGCAGGGCCGTCCCAGGCGCCGTCGATTCGGTTGCGCGCGGCGAACACCTTGTCTGCCGCATCGTCCAGGACGGGCGCTAGCTGGTCACGCAGCCATCGCGATATTTGGCGGACGGACTCCGGGTCACCGTCGATGTGGGTGTCTATGCTCATGTTCTATTCCGCCCATGCCGCGACGTTGATTTCGTCGGCTGCGACGATGTCCTGCTCGGCGTACCGGGTGGCGCACTCGTTCAGAGTCACGTCCAGGCCTGCTAGTCCCGAGACCAGCTCACCGGCGGAGGCAACGAAGTTGCTCAGAATACCGAGTATCGCGGCGGTGCCCACACCGCCGTCGACGGCACCGGGAATCGACGGTGCGATCTCGTCGACTCTCGTCGCAGCGTCCCTCACGTACCCCGCCTGAAGACGAATTTCCTCGTGATCGACGACGATGCTCATGATGCGCGCGCCTTATCCGGCACGACGACGTCGAGCAGCACCAGATCGAAGTGGGCGACTTCTTCGATCGCAGGCAGAAAGGTGATCGGAACCACGATCCACGGCTGGTCCCTGCCCATGCACGTGTGCAAACGATCGAGTGCCGAGTAGACCAGAAGCGCAGACCTGCCGTCGCGCGTGTCGTTGATCAACACACGTGCATCCGACGGGTCCGAAACTTGTTCTGCGCACGGCACATACAACACCGGTGGATAATCTGACGGAATTTTCACGAAAACGTCCTCCCCTGCTCCGGTGTGAAAACCGGTCCTACAGATTCAGACGCAACGAGTTGTGAATCGGTTCCACTGTCCGACGGATACCATCGGTGGGTATGGAACCTCAGAGTTATTCGTCGGGCGAGCGAGTGTTCGGGCCACCCCGCGGGACGTTCGACGCGGACTGGGCCGCCACCGCCCTTCGAGCGAACGTGCCGGGTCTGGACTTCGCGGCGTCGGTTCGGGTGATGGAGTATGCGTGGGAGCTAGTGCAGTCGCGTGACCTGCGCGGAGCCCCGCTCGCCGACGCATTGAGTGCCTCGACTGCCGTGAGTGTCGATTTCGATCTCGCTCGCGCAGCCGCGGCGGTGGCAACCGAAATTGCGGAGTTCTACCTCGACAGAGGCTGATCGGCTGGGACATACCGCGACGCGACGACGCCGTGACTGAACTCCTCCCGCCCGACGAGCTCGAGTTCGACGCGCTCCGCCAGCCCGGCGAACAGGGTCGGCCCTCGACCGACCACAACAGGGTGAACGACGAACTCGTATTCGTCGATCAGTCCCATGTCGGCGAGTGCGAGTGGCAGTTGCACCCCGCCGGTGAAAATGCCGTTGCCCGGCTCGTTCTTGAGTCGCCGGACGGTTTCCTCGATGTCACCGTCGACTATCTCAGCGTTCCAGTCCACCGACGTCAGCGTGCTCGCGACGACGTACTTTCTGCTTTCGCTGATGCTCTGCGCAAACGGCGCTGTCCACTCCGGCATGTCGGGTGAGGGTCGTCTCCACGCCGATTCCATCATTTCGTACGTCGTCCTCCCGAACAGCAATGCATCAGCACGAGCGATGCTCTGCGCCGCGTGCAGGTGCAAATCCTCGGACGGGCGTGCAAAGTTGTGGTCGACGCATCCGTCGAGCGAGACGTTGATGGAGTACCGCAGAGGTCGCATTCGGTGAATCTACCGGCTCACATGCCACGCTGCCGCACAATCGCTTTCGCTCGTGACAAGGACCGGGCGGTCGTTCTCGATCTGGGGTGAAACCCCGCGACAAGGGCACCGGTGATCGGTCGCGGACGCCATACAGTGCTGCTGCCAACCCCCGATCGGACAGATGTAGGGCCGACCGTCTCTCGCACACGTTGTAGGTTCTCGCACACGTTGCATCCTGTGCGCGGAGCTGAAAGATGTGCGAGAACTGAGACCAGCAGACCAGCAGACGTAGGCACGATCAACGCCGCGTTTCCGTGCCGTCTGCCGCTACCTAGGACCCTCGGCTTGAATGCCGCCGGCGTTTGCCTCGTCCACGTCATTTGTCGAAGTGAAGAACTTGTTGAAGACAACCTTCATCTCCTCGACGACGTCGATATGACTCTGCAAAACGTCGACCATGTTGTTCTCGCCGCCTACAGCCTTTTTGGCGAAGATGTCCTGCAGTTGAAGGCCCATGTCGAAGTCACCCCAGCCGCTGACCCGAGCAAGCGCCGTGGCAGTCTCTTGATGATGCCTCAACCTCAGGATGTACTGGTCACAAGCCACAGCGCAGGCCTGGGCCGCTTCCGCATTCAAATAGAGCTGATCGTTGTCAGCAGCTACAGCTAGCGCCTGCCAGTACGTCGAAATTTCGCGCGGATTACCCATATCTCCCCCTACTTAGGCCCGGCAGGAATTGCAGATTCCAGATCGTTCACGTGCCTCAATACGACCTGGCAAGAATCCACTCCGTCCACCGTGTGATAGACCACCGTGAAAACCACGACGCCAGTGGACACCTCCAGCGCAATGCTGCAGTCGCGAACTGACTTGCCCGTCTCCGTTTTATACATGTGCGCGTCTCGTCCGCCCACCTGGAGTTCGCGCACGCTCAGGTTGCCGTCGCGAGCGCGTGCGTCTGCGATCGTGAACTTCTCACTCGATGTGACGTCCAGACCGTAGGGATAGGCGGTACCGCCTGGCGCGTGGAACACACATCGACCCCAATCCGGAATTTCGATCCCCTTGCCCCACCCCTCATCGCGATATTCCGGATCCAAGCCCGTTGCGGCGATTGCTTCCGGCGTGATGCTGCACGGATCCCAACGTTCAGCAGCCACGGGACTGCCCTCGACACCCCCACTGCATCCGGCAAGCAAAGCCAACAAAGCCACCAGCGTCGCTATTCGTGTACGCACCCGACCCCCTCGATCACGTCGATCAACAGGTTAGACGCAACGTCCATCGAAACGGTTCCAGTTCGACTCCACGCACCGCGACGACCGACCGATCAAACAGGTGTTCCACCTCCCCGATCTGCTCGCCAGCGACTGTTATACGAACCGGTTCTTCCCCCAGGCAACCCTGTCGATGAAGACGGGTGGCCGAACACTCGAGACAGATCGTCCCTCGCACACGTTGCAGCTTCTCGCACATGTTGCATCCTGTGCGAGGAACTGGAAGGTGTGCGGGAACGCAGAACAGCAGACGCGGGGGCAGGGTAGTCGCCGCGCCTCGCCACCACCTCCCGCTACCTAGGCCCGTCGACTTGAATGCCGCCGGCGTTTGCCTCGTCCACGTCATTTGTCGAAGTGAAGAACTTGTTGAAGACAACCCTCATTTCCTCGACGACGTCGATATGACTCTGCAACACGTCGACCATGTTGTTCTCGCCGCCATCGGCTTTGTCGGCGAAAACCTTCTGCAAGTGAAGTCCCATATTGAAGTCACCCCAGCCGGTAACGTTCCGAAGATCCCTCGCAGTTTTCTGATGCACCTTCAACTTTGCGATGTACTTGTCGCACGCTTCGTAGCAGGCGTGGGCAGCTTCCTCGTTCAGATACAACTGATTGTTGTCTGCAGCAACAGCCAGGGCCTTCCAATAGGTGACCGGTTCTCCAGGATTACTCATCGAGCCCCCTACTTCGGTGCGGCCGGAACCGCAGACTCCAGATCGTTGACGTGCCTCTTCACTACTTCGCAGGCATCCACGCCGTCGTCCATCTCATACAGCGCAGTGAACACCACAACGCCTGGCGGGACATCGATAGCGATCTTGCAGTCTCTGAGCGCATTACCGAACTCGGTAACGTACATGTAGGCATCGCGACCACCGATTGTTAGATCACGGCCGTCACGGTTAGAGGGGTCGGCACGGGCTTCGTCGAGCGTGTGCTCAATCGATGACATCACGCTCAGTCCGTAAGGCGAATTCGCGCCCCCTGGAGCGCTGAACACGCACCGCGCCCAGTCCGGAACCTCGATACCGCGACCCCATCCTTCCTGACGGGTGGAGTTGTCCAACCCAGTTGCGTCCACCGCTTCTGGGGTGATGCTGCACGGATCCCAGCGCTCAGCGGCGACGGGACTGCCTTCGACACCCCCACTGCATCCGGCAAGCAAAGCCAACAAAGCCACCAGCGTCGCTATTCGTGTACGCACCCGACCCCCTCGATCACGTCGATCAACAGGTTAGACGCAATGACCATCGAAACGGTTCCGCTTCACCGCAGCGCGGTGACCTACAGGTCGGCCGGTCGTGCGAGGGATCTGACGGTCGACTCGGATGCTCGATATCCGGCCTCGTACATCCATGGCCAGTCGGCGAAGTCTTCCGGGTCGACGACGAGGGACTCGATCCCGCCGTTGCCGAGCCGTTTCGCCGGGTGAAACGGGAAGTACTCGATCAGGTACTCACGCTGAAGGCTTTGGCGAAAGATCAGCCACGTCTCCGGGGTGAAGCCAACGGCTTCCGCTCTTTTGGCGAGATCGATCCACGCGACGATGTTGGTGTAGCCGCCGTCGAGGATGTGTTGCCTCGTCGCGATCATCGCGAAGGTCCCGTACCAGACCGGCGGGTAGTCGAGCAGGGTCCGGCACCACCGTCGTCTGCGTTCCGGCGGGATCGGGTTCCACTTCGCCTGTGCCTCAGCAAGTCCGAATGGTTCAGACATGATTCACCTCGTCCCGGAGGTTCGGTACCTTCATCGACTTGCTCGCCGACGGTCGTCGGTCGAGCCGGTTCTTCCCCTGGGGCACCCCTGTCGATGGAGACGGGGTTGCCGGACAGTCGGCCAGGTACCGCGTGACTGTCACTCTTGAACCTGCATACGACGATACTCGCCTCGGTCGTCGACGCTCGACCACGTCTGCCGACCGAAGCACGTTCTGGACGCGTGGGCAGCCGTTACACCCGTCGCCCGATCGTCGGCCGCACCAATCAATGACCAACCTTCGGCTGCTGGAAGCTCGGCGGAGGTTCGATCTGGTTCCACGAGTGTTCGTTGTGCGAGCCCAGTCACAATCGGATTCCGTCCGAGTGGCGCAATGACAAGCTCCGGGACCTCGAGCTGGGTGGACGCGTGACCGACAGCTTGCGCAAAAGACGCTTTACCCCGGAGCACGCAGATGGAAACAGTCGACCACGAAGCTGGTCGCTGTACCTCACAAGCTGCATTCTCATCCGCCGGATCGGCGAACGCCCATGAAAGGAGGCCGCCCTATGCCGCCCACCGCACTCGCTACCGACGTCCAGGAGCTCGACGAACCTCCAGTGCCATCCGCCTCCGGGTGGCGTGATCGCGTTGCGGCACAGAGATGGTGGTTCACGCGAGTCCTCATGTTGCCGGTACAACTGGTGTTGTTCGCCGTTGCGGCGTTCTTTCTCGTGCTGCTGATACCTGGGGATCCGATCACCATCATGACCGGGGGCAGGCTGTCCGACGCCGACTATGCCGCCGTGCGAACGCAACTCGGCTTCGACCGAAGCATTCCCACTCAGCTCTGTACCTTCCTGACCGGTCTGGTGCACCTGGACTTCGGAACGTCGATCACCACGGGCCGCCCATTGTCGGAGGACTTCGCGGTCCGCATACCGCAGACTCTGGAACTCATCGTGCTGGGCGTCGTCGGCGCAACAGTGTGCTCGCTCGTCATCTCGTACGTCGCTGTCGTCTATCGCCGCACCTGGATCTCCAAAATCATTGTCGGATATGCCCGTTCAGCCGGAGCTCTGCCGGAATTCGTGCTGGGTGTAGCGGCTGTGTTCATCTTCTACGCAACGTTGCAGTGGTCGCCTGCCCCGTCCGGCCGGCTGGACTTCGCATTCTCCGATCCTCCCCGTGTGACGGGTTTTCCGTTGGTCGATGCGGCCATCGGTGGCGATCCGGCACTGTTCGGTTCTGCCGTCGCCCATTTGATTCTCCCGGTCCTCGTGATGATCGTCGCCCATTCCGCGATTCTGACGAAGACACTCGTCAACAGCTTGGCAGACGCCATCGACGCCGCCCCCACCCGGTTCCGGATCGCCTCGGGTGCTCCCCAACGCACCGTCGTGTACTCGATTTACCGTCGCGCGATGCCGGCCATGATCGCCATGCTCGGCACCCTGTTCGGCTACATGATCGGCGGGGCCGTGGTGCTCGAGTCGTTGTTCGGGTTGGGCGGTATGGGGCAATACGCGGTCGACGCGGTCAACTCCGCCGACATCATCGCGTTGCGTGGCTTCCTGGTCGTCATTGCGGCGATGTCACTGACGGTGTTTCTCGTGGCGGATCTGCTCACCATGAGCGTTGACATCCGCCGTCGTCCCAGCTACTCGAAGGGCGCGTGATCCTGTCATGAGCGTCGCACCAAGCACCACTGTCGACACACCGAAATCTGCACACTTCAGACGGTGGTACGCCGCCGTTCCCTTCGGGGTGATCGTCGTGATCGCCCTCGTCGGACCGTGGTTGACTCCCCATGACGACACCACCGTCGTCGGCGCTCCGTCGACCGGCCCCAGCGGTCAGTTCTGGTTCGGCACCGACACCAACGGCATGGATGTGTTCTCGAGGGTCCTGTCCGCAACCAGACTCGACGTGGGTGTCGGCCTCGTGGTCACCGTGGCTGCCACAACGATCGCTCTGATCATCGGACTTCTTGCCGGCATGAACGAACATCGTCGCGGACCAGGCGGAATGTTGGCCCGGGCGAGCGCACGCACCGTGGACATGGTGCAGGCCATTCCCGCCATGGTGGCCGGTCTCGTACTGCTCTCGTTCTTCGGGCGTACCGTTCCGACGTTGATCATCGCGCTCACGATCATCCTGATTCCCATGCAGGCCAGGCTCGTTCGCACCGAGGTACTGCGCGTGCGGTCCGAGGCCTACATCGACGCAGCCCGGATGTCCGGACTGCACGAGGTGCGCATTCTGGTCCGCCACGTGCTCCCCAACTCCGCGTCGTCGGCCCTGGAGAACACCTCGGCCATCTTCGGTATCGCAATCATCTTTTGCGCCGGGCTGGGCTTTCTGGGCGTGGGCGTACCCCCTCCCACTCCCGAATGGGGCTCGATGCTCGCCAGCGGAGCCACCGACGCAGCCGTCGGCCGCTGGTGGTCCGCCCTCTTCCCTGCACTCGCCCTCGGTATCACCGTCGCTGCCGCCGCCGGAGCAACCAAAGCGCTCTTCTCGCACTCCGACTGACCCCCAACTTCGTCCGAAAGGCACACCAGCGCATGAGATCCACCCGACGCACTTCACGGCTGATCGCGGGCATCGCCGCCGCGACCGCGTCCGCCGCTCTTCTCACGGCCTGCGGTGGTTCCGCAGGCTCCAGCTCTGCTGCGGATCAGCTCGTCATCGTCACCGGCGCACAGACCAACTCCTACGCCCAGGACGTCAACGGCACCGGTTACGAGAACGCCGAGTACTTCATGAACTCGAACGCAACCCTCGTCCGCAACCCCTACGTGGCCGGCACCGACGGTTTGGCCGATCACCAGGATCTGTACGACTTCGAGGGACTGCTGGCGGAGAGTTACGAGGTCAGTGACGACCAGCTGACCTACACCTTCCACCTCGACCCCGACGCTCGCAGCCAGGCCGGCAATCCGCTGACCGCCGAGGATGTCTTGTACTCGTACGAGCGCAAATTCGCCGTACCCACCTCGATCGCGCCGTTCGTCAACGCTCCGATCATCACCGATCCCGCGACACAGGTCGCCGCGCTCGACGACGCTACCGTCACGTTCACCGTCGACAAGCCCGGTTACGGCTTCACCCTGCTCTCGCTGTTGTCGAGCACCAGCGGTGCCATCTACGATTCCGCGGTCTTGAAGGAGCACGCCTCCGACGCAGACCCTTATGCGGCACAGTGGTCGGCGACCAACGGCAACTGGGGCTTCGGCGCCTACCGGCTGGACTCGATCAAGCCCGGCGAGGAAATGATCTACACCGCCAACGAGGGCTACGTTCTCGGCAAACCGGCGGTGGAGCGCATCGTCCAGCGTGTCGTGGCCGATCCCGGCACTCGTGCCAACCTTCTGCGAAACGGGGACGCACAGATCGCAGCGCAACTGCGCCCAGCCGACCAGGCAGATCTGGCCGGCAACCCGGACGTGCAGATGTTCGACACCGACACCAACGCCTTCACGTACATGCCGATGACGACGACGATGGCGCCGTTCGACAACGTCGACGTCCGTCGCGCGATGACCTTCGCCATTCCGTACGACCAGATCATCGGCGACACCTACCGCGGCCGAGCAGGCAAGGTTGCCGGACTGCTCAACCCCAACGCACCCGGATACGACGGCAGTGGTCTCGCACCGTTCGTCTACGACCCGGTACGTTCCAAGGAGATCCTGGCCGGCGCCGGAATCACCAGCCCGGTTCCGTTCACCCTGACGGTCAACAACAGCACTCCCGACCTGATGGAAGCCGCCACACAGATCCAGACAGCGGCCGCCGCAGCAGGTTTCGACATCACCATCGACGCGCTACCGTCCGCCGCCTACAACGAGGGCCTCGCCGCCAAGACGTTCCAGGCGTCGCTGGGCCGCGATTATTCCGTCGTCCAGTCGCCCCCGTACGGCCTGCTTCTGTTCTACACCGCCGGTTCGCCCATCAACTGGCCGAACTGGGAGAACCAGGCGTTCTACGACGCAGTCGATGCCGGTGTCGAGGCCGGCGATCCGCTCAGCCCCGAAGCCGGTGCACAGTGGAACGCTGCGCAGCGCATCGTCCAGGACCAGGTGCCGACAGTCTGGATGAACTCGGTGCAGCCATTGAATGCCTTCAGCGCCTCGGTGAACGGATACAAGTTCCGCACGGACAACACCATCGACTACTCGCAACTCGAGATGGAGTGACCGATCGACATGAGCATTCTCCAAGCATCCGACCGTGCCGCCACTGAATCGACCGATTCCGTTGCGCCCCCTGCCCTGTCCGTACGGAATGTGACCGTCCGCTACCGCGGATCATCAACTGCGGCAGTCGACGACGTCAGCCTCGATATCGCCCCAGGGGAACGTATCGCGGTAGTCGGTGAATCCGGTTCGGGAAAGACCACGTTGGGCCTCGCGGTAGCCGGGTTTCTCGACGAAACCACGCAGGTGTCGGCAACCACGCTCGCGATCGCCGGCAACTCGGTGCTGGATCGGAAGCATCGTCGGATTCCGAGGCGGACACCGGGTTTGTCGATGATCTTTCAGGATGCGATGACATCTCTCGATCCCGTGTTCACCATCGGCAGCCAGATCGCCGCGGTGTTGCGCGGCGCTGGAGTACCTCGCAAGGAGGTCCGAGAGCGCAGCCGCCACTGGCTCAGCCGCGTCGGTCTGACCGACACGGCCCGAGTTCTCGCGGCCCATCCGCGGGAACTGTCCGGAGGAATGCGGCAACGCGCGATGATCGCCATCGCGCTGGCCGGATCACCGCGACTGCTGATCGCCGACGAGCCCACCAGCGCGTTGGATGCCGCGCTGGCTCGTTCGACGATGCAGTTACTGGTGGAGCTGTCCTCGTCGAACGATGCCGCGCTGCTCATGATCAGCCATGACATCGCGCTGTGCAGGGAGTTCTCCGACCGCACCGTCGTGATGTACCACGGGGTGGCCGTCGAGCAGATCGCGTCGGCCGATCTCGACACCAAGGCACAACACCCTTACACCCAGGGACTGGTGCGGTGCGTTCCGACGCTGGCCAGTGCGGAGCTCGAAGAGCTTCCGACGTTGGATTGGGAGCCGGCCGCATGAGCGCGCCGCAGCTGGTCGTCGACGCAGTCACCAAAAAGTACGGTCCAGCGAGGGGACCTAGCGCCGTCTCGAACGTCTCGCTCACCGTCGAGCCGGGTGAACTCCTCGGAATCGTCGGTGAATCCGGTTCCGGCAAGTCCACCCTGGGAAAGATGCTCGCAGGCTTGGAAACGCCGACGAGCGGTGAGATCACCTGGGACGGATCGAATCTCAAACAGGCGCTCGCAAGCCGCAGTGGCCGCACCCGGTACCGCAGAGTCGTACAGCTCATCGCACAGGACACAACGTCGTCGTTCGATCCACGGCACACCATTCGAGAATCGCTGAGGGTGCCGGCCCAAGTTCTCGGTGGACTCGATCGCAAGGCCGCCGACGCCGCCGTCGACCGCATCGTGGTGCAGATGGGACTGCCTGTCGAGACGGCCGATCGGACTGCCTCACGGTTGTCGGGTGGACAACGCCAACGGATGGCGATCGCGCGGGCACTGATCGTCTCACCGCAGATGTTGATCTGCGACGAGGTGGTCAGCGCTCTCGACGTCTCGGTCCAAGGCTCGGTGCTGAACCTGCTCAAACGCTACTGCCGTGAGACCGGCGCCGGGCTCGTCTTCATCTCCCACGGCCTTCCGGCCACTGCATTCATCACCGACACTCTGGCAGTCATGTCGGCCGGGAAGATCGTCGAGTGCGGTTCCACTGCAACGGTTCTCGCTGAGCCAGCTCACCCGTACACCAACGAACTCGTCCACGCGTATTCAGCGGGCACTGTCCCCGCACTTTCCTGATCACACGAACGAAAGGCACACCTCATGTTTCACCTCGGTTGGTTCCTCGGAAACGGCTTCGGCATTCAAGCATGGAACCCGGCGGGCGGCGACGGCCCCTTCGTCGGAAGCAACATGCGCGACTGGATGAAGCCGGACATCTACGTCGATCTCGCCGCGTCGCTCGAGCGGGCGGGCTTCGATTACATACTCATCGAGGACACCGCGATGGTCGAAGACAGTTTCGCCGGCTCGGCGGACACCTCTCTCCGACGCGGTTTCATGGCCCCCAAGAACGATCCGATGCCTTTGGTGCCGTTGATGACTCAGCGGACCAAGCATATCGGCGTCATTCCCACGGTCTCGACGATTCAGTACCCTCCGTACCTCGCTGCCCGTCTGTACAACACGCTCGATCATCTCACCGAGGGACGAGTGGGTATGAACGTGGTGACCTCGGTGACGGACCGGGTCGCCCAGAACTACGGTCACGACCAGCATTTCGATCACGACGAGCGTTATCTCATGGCGCAGGAGTGGATCGACGTGGTGCGGCAACTCCAGAACACGTGGGATCGCGATGCCATCGTCGGTGACGACGTGAACGGCATCTACGCCGACCACACCAAGGTCCACCCGATCAATTTCGAGGGCAAGTATTTTCGTTCGCGCGGACCGCTGAACACCATTCCCGGTCCGCAGCGCGAGATCCCGATTGCGTCGGCAGGCGGTTCGCCTCCCGGGCGCGATCTCGCGGCCAGGTTCGACGACACGATGCTCGCCATGTGTAAAACGGTCGAAGACATGAAGGCGTACCGCGTCGACATGCACCGACGGATGTTGCTCGCCGGACGCAAGCCCACCGACATCAAACTTCTCTACCTCGCCACGCCGATCGTCGCGGCGACGGATGCCGAGGCCCAGGATCGTGCGGAGGCCCTGCGTCAGTTCCGATACACCGACCCGGCCGTCGAGTACAACCTGTGGAACATGACGTACACCAGTGGCGGCCGCATCGACTTCGGTGCGTTCGATCTCGACACACCGGTCGAGGAGATCGATCTGTCGAAGGGGAACGGCGAGCAATCATCGCTGGCGAACCTGTTCCAGGACAGTGCCGGGAAGACACTGCGCGAGATAGCCGGGTCGTCGTTCCAGATCACCGACCTCGGACTCGTGGGCAGCCCCGACACCGTGGCTGGGAAAATGGAAGAGATCATGGACGAGGTAGGCGGCGACGGATTCCTGATCTACTCCCCCACCACTCGTATCAGCATCGCGGAGATCGCCGACGGCCTCGCGCCTGCATTGCGTAAGCGCGGACTCATTCGAGACGGCTACGACTACTCGACGCTGCGCGAGAACCTGCTCGAATTCTGACCCGAGCGGCACACTTCACATTTCACCGACGCTGTGAGGTGCCTGCTCCGCACGGTGCGGAGCAGGCACTGGGCCTACGCTCGAGAACAACCAAAGTTCGACATCGACTCGAACTTCGACAGTTGCCGAAAGGACCACCGGTGACATCTACCGAACTTTCTCCCTCCGCAACCGGGCATCCCCGCTCGACCGGTGGATCCGCCGGCGGCCGGCAGACGTTCTCACGCCGAGTGCACGACCTACTGTTGGCCTCTGTCCGATCCGGGTTGTTCGTCGAGGACCAAAAGCTCGTCGAGGACCATCTGATCAACGCGTTCGACGCCTCCCGCAACGCGGTGCGCGAGGCATTGCGCCAGCTCGCGGAGGTGGGAGTGGTCGAACGGCATCCCCGCAGCGGCACCATCGTGGTGCGGACCGGGGTACAGATGCACCTGGCCAATGTGGACATCCTGGGCGGCTCGTCGGAACGGGTCGAACTCGAGATCACCGAACAACGCATGGTCCCGAGCACCCCGCTGATGCGCGTTCGCCTCGCGACCACCGACGCCCGGGTGCGCATGATCGAGAACACTTTCTCCCTCGGTTCCGAGGTCATCGGAGTTCGGACCGCGTACTTCCGCGCACACTTCAATGCCACGAGCTATACCGGATCCGTCGAAATGCGGAACGTAGTCGAGCAGTTCTTCGGCAGCACCGTGGCGAAAATCAGTACGACGGTCGGATCGAGCATCGGCGATGCCCGCACCAACCGTCTGCTGGGAATCACCCCGGGCTCAGCGGTGCTGTCTCGACAACAGACCTTCTTCGACCCGGAAGATCGGCCGATTCAGACCACCTTCGACAACTACCGTGCCGACCGGGTCACGTTCTCCTCGGAACACTCCCCGGACTGGGCAATGCCCGGTGCATAGCCGGCCGCGTCGCGGTCGATGACACGCAGCGAAGGGCCGCATCCCCGTCGAGGTGAATGAGGATGCGGCCCTTCGTTGGACAGAACTTCAGATCAGCCCAGCAGTTGCTGCATGGTGTCGATTTCCTGCTGCTGCGTGTCGACGATCGTGCGGGCCATCTGCTGCGCGTCCTGGTTGGATCCGTTCGCGATCTCGGCTTGCGCCATCTCGATCGCACCGGTGTGGTGAGCGATCATCATCGTCAACCACTGCCGATCGAACTCCGCACCCGTCAGGCCGGCCAAGATATCCATGTCCTGCTGGGTCATCATGCCCGTGCCCGAGCCATGATCCATCCCGCCCATGGTGCCCATGTCCCCCGAGGGTGCGGGCTGATCCCACTCGGCCAGCCAGCTCGTCAGCTGGTCCATCTCGGGTTGTTGCGCGGCAGCGATCGCCGACGCCAACGCCTGCACGTCCGGGTTGTCGCTACGGCCTTGCACCATCTCTGCCATCTCGACTGCCTGTGCGTGATGCGGGTACATCATCCGCGCGAACATCACGTCGGCATCGTTGAACTCAGCCGACGCACTCGACGACATCGTCTCCGTCGACTGCCCGTCCATCGACGAATCAGTCGAGGTGTCACTACAGCCGCTCAGCAGGAACGCGCCGACGGTGGCAGCGGCGATCGAGGCGGCAATCTTGGTATGCATGTGAAACTCCTTGCAAGAGTGAGTAGAACAGGGAATCGGATCCGCCGGTAGACGCTCGTCGACCGGGCTCCCTGTCACACTCGCAAGATCACCGATTTGTCCAACTCCCACAATGTCCACGGAGGAGCTCGCTCCTGAGTCGAGTCGACGCGCATGTGGCGCCACTCCGTCGATAGCGGTGACAGGTCGATCTCACCGCTCGTCACCGGGTCGGTCAGCGCAGACCACGACGCAGTGGTGCCCATGCAGGGGTGCATCATCTGATGCGCCGACGGGCAGTCGTGCTCGCCGAATGCGACCGGAACCGAGCCGTCGACGGCATCCGACGCCACCATCGAGTGATGATCGCCGACCATCGATCCAGACGCCGCCGACATAACTGGCGTCACAGAATGCATCAGCAGCACCCCGAACACCACCAGGGCAATCAGAAGTCCCGTCGAGGCCGCGCCTCGTCCACGGAAGCCGACTGACTGCATGCCATCGACGATAGCAACATATACCCCCAGGGGGTAGCGTCGCTGGTCTCGTGGTGCACCCCACGGACCGGCAGCTGGTTAGTCTCGAACCCATGACACCTGCCGACAACTCCGCGAAGGTTGTCGAAGCGCTGACCGACGACATCGGTGACACCGAGCTCGACGCGCGCCTCGCCGAGCTCGGTGTCGATGCCGCAACACGGGCGTCAGCACTGCTGCGCTCCCGTGCGATGCGAGAGGAGGTCAGTCGGCTTCGCCGGCGAGAGCACGAGCTGGGCACCCTGTTCGCCAGCGCCCGCGACTTGGCAGAAGTGCGCGACATCGACGGACTGCTCGAACGCCTGGTCTCGCGTGCGCACGACATGATGGGTAGCGACGTCACGTACCTGTCCGAGTTCGACTCGGGCACTCGGGACCTCCACGTTCGCAAGACGATCGGATCCGTCACCCCTCAGTTTCGACGCCTTCGAGTTCCGGCCGGCATGGGGCTAGCCAGCCGGATCGCCGATTCGCGCAGCGCGCAATGGGTTCAGCGTTACAGCGAGTACGACGAGGGTACGCACGACACCGACATCGACGACGCCGTTCACGGCGAAGGCATCGTGTCGATCCTCGGCGTGCCGATGCTCTCCGACGGCCGTGTTCTCGGCGTGTTGTTCTCCGCCACACGTCAGGAACATGTCTTCGCGCCGGAGCAGATCGCGATGCTGTCCGCGCTGGCCGACCACGCGTCGATCGTGCTGCAGACTGCGAACACGCTGGCGCAGCTTCGAGCGTCGGAAGAGGAGGCCCGCACTGCACTTCGCACGTTGACCGAGCACGTCGCCGTGCGCGACCGTTCCAACACCGTGCATCAGGAATTGGTGCAGGCTGTGCTCGTCGGCGGCGGATTCGGCCAAGTGGCAACCACATTGGCGCGGGCGCTGGGACGCTACGTCACCATCGTCGATGCCGATCTGCGCATTTTGGCGTCGTCGGAGGAGTCAGCGCACATCTCGGCCATCGTCAGCATGGGAAGCGCCGCCCACCGGGCGGTGGAACAGAGCCGCGCGACCGGTCATTGCTCCTACGTCGACAGTACGTCGTCGGACATCCAGGTCGTCGCTGCGGTCACGGCCGGCGAGTTGTATTTCGGCGCGGTCCTACTCAGCCCGGGCGAGCTGGAACTCGGTCCTGTCGACGACCGCACCATCGAACGCGCCGCCCAGGTGGCGGCTTTGCTCACCCTGCAGCAGAACGCCGTCGCCGACGCCGACCAACGTGTTCGACACGAGATCATCGCCGACGTTCTGGACCCGTCGCCCGAACGTCGCCGCGATCTCGACCGTCGTGCTCGCGCTCATGGCGTCGACTCCTCCACCCTGGACACGGTTCTCGTCATCACCACGTCTCGATCGCGTAGTACCGCAACGTCACTCGTTGCCCAGCACTTTCGGAACGGATTGGTCAGCGAGTACTCGGATGTACTGGTCGCGGTGATCCACAGTTCCGACCGCATCGCCAGCGCGACCGAGGTGCGACGCATCCTCCTCAGCGGCGGTGTGCCGGATGTCCGTGTCATCGTGCCCCCGCCCGCACCGTCGGTCGATGTCCTGTCGGACAGATTCGACGTCGCACACCGAACTGCTCGACTGCTCGACGCACTCGGCATCGACGACGGTGTCGTCACAACCGAGTCGTTCCACCCCTACATGGTGATGTTCGGGTCGGATCCGGAGGCCGTGCACTCGTTCATCGACCACACGATCGGGTCGGTGATCACCTACGACGCCGAACACGGGACGGACCTCGTCGCGACGCTGCGCGCATTCGTGCGCAACGAGTCGAGTCCGACCAAGACCGCTCGTGCGTTGAGCTATCACACGAACACGATCCTGCAGAGACTGGAGCGACTCCGTCTGCTGTTGGGCGACGGCTGGCGGGACGACGAAGCGCTGTTCCGTATTTCCACTGCAGTCCGGCTGGACGCCCTGAGAGCCGCGCGCCTGCGATAGCTGTGTGCTTTCAGCACATTGATAGTCCGGATCGATGGGTCAATGACACATATCGCACGTCACACCATGCCCCGTAGCGTTCGAGTTCGATACATCACAGACGAACGCGTGGAGGATGAAGTGCCCGTCAGCAGCCGAATTCCAGGTTTCAAAGACTTGTCGCCGCTGGAGCGTCGCCGCGTCGTCGCCGAGCGCACCGACCTGCCGGAGACCGCGCTCGAGCCGCTGGATCCTGCGGCGGGCCTGTCCGTCGAGCAGGCCGATCACATGGTCGAGAACGTCGTAGGCATCCTCGGCATCCCCGTCGGCATCGCCACGAACGTCATGGTGAACGACAGTGAATACCTCGTTCCGATGGCGACCGAGGAGCCGTCCGTAGTCGCGGCCGCCAGCAACGCCTCCCGCATGACCCGTCCGCACGGTGGATTCTTCGTCTCCCACACCGGGCCGGTCATGCAGGCGCAGATTCAGTTGCTCGACGTGCAGGACCCCGAGGCAGCTCGTCTGCGCATCCTCGAAGCGCGCGAGGAGATCCTCGAACTGTCCAACGCTCAGGATCCGACGCTGGTGAAGTTCGGCGGTGGTGCTCGCGGTCTCACCGTCCGTGTCCTGCCCACCCGTACCGGAGTGCACGTCGTCGTGCACATCGTCGTAGACGTTCGAGATGCCATGGGCGCCAACGCCGCCAACACGATGGCCGAGGCGATTGCACCACGCGTGGCCACCATTGCGGGCGGCAGGCCACTGCTGCGCATCCTGACCAACAAGGCAGACCAGCGCATCGTCCGGGCTCGCGCAATCTTCGACCGCGACCTACTGGGCGGCGAGGAGGTCGTGGACAATATCGTTCATGCGTCGGCCTTCGCCGAGGCGGATCCCTACCGAGCAGCAACACACAACAAAGGCATCATGAACGGCATCAGCGCCGTCGTACTCGCGACGGGCAACGACACCCGAGCCGTCGAGGCGGGCTGCCACTCCCATGCGGTCGGTGCAGACGGCCGCTACACCGCCCTGTCCCACTTCGAGAAGACAGCCGACGGGCACCTGTCCGGAACGCTGGAGGTTCCCATGGCGGTCGGCCTCGTCGGCGGCGCGACGAAAGCGCATCCGGTGGCCAGGACCTCGATCGAGATCCTGGGCGTCACGTCCGCGACCGAGTTGGCCGAAGTCATCGTCGCGGTAGGGCTGGCTCAGAACCTCGGCGCGTGCCGCGCATTGTCGGCCGAGGGAATCCAGCAGGGCCACATGCGGCTTCACGCCCGCACCATTGCCGTCACCGCAGGGGCGACGGCCGCCGAGCTGGACAACGTCGTCCAGCGGCTCATCGGGGACCGCTCGATCCGCGTCGAGCACGCCGAGAAGGTGCTGGGCGAGCTCCGAAACGGCAGCTTGGTATGAGCCTTCCCCGTCCCGACGTGCACCGCGACTCGGCACTGCCGAACTCGGTCCGCGTCTACGAAGTCGGCCCACGTGACGGTCTCCAAGCCGAGACGACGATGGTCCCGACGGCAACGAAGGCCGAATTCTGTCGTCGACTCGTCGCCGCGGGCATCACAAACCTCGAGCTGACGAGCTTCGTCTCCCCGCGCTGGGTGCCGCAACTCGCCGACGCCGAGGAATTGATGGCGAGTCTGGAATTACCGTCGTCGATCCGGCAGATCGTACTGGCGCCCAACGCACGCGGCCTCGATCGTGCTCTGTCCGCCGGTGCCACCGAGATCGCCGTCTTCGTCAGTGCCACCGAAACTTTCGCGGCCAAGAACCTCGGAACAACCGTCGCCGACGCCTTGACGTCGGCCTCCACCGTCGTCGAGGGTGCTACTGCAGGTGGTGCCGCGACGCGCGGTTACATCTCGATGTGCTTCGGTGATCCGTGGGAAGGCGCCGTCGCCGTCGAACGCGTCGCCGATATCGCGGAAAGCCTGATTCAGATGGGCGTCGGGACGCTGTCACTCGGTGACACCATCGGTGTCGCGACACCCGGTCACGTCCATGCAGTCCTGAATGCTGTTCTTGCACGGGGTATCTCCGTAGACCGAGTGGCGATGCATCTGCACGACACCTACGGTCAAGCCCTCGCCAACGTTTACGCGTCGCTGACGGCCGGTGTCACCGAGTTCGACTCGTCGGCCGGGGGCCTCGGCCGGTGCCCCTACGCCAAGGGCGCTACCGGCAACCTCGCCACCGAGGACTTGCTCTGGATGCTCGACGGCCTCGGCATCGAGACCGGCATCGATCTACATGCACTTGCCGAAGTTTCCGACTGGCTTGCCTCCACGATGGGGCGGCCCAGTGACTCTTCCGTCGTGCGAGCGTTGTCCGCAGCGCGCGCCGATCACGCACTCTCCCCCACCCGCTGATCTCAGCCCCCGAAGGAAGCAACATGTCGAACACACCGAACCTCCCCGAGGTCGACACCAAGACCAAGAAGGAACGTCGCCACGCCGTCATCGGCAGCTCGGTCGGCACCATCATCGAGTGGTACGACTTCACTCTTTACGGCCTCGCATCGGCTCTGGTGTTCGCACCGCTGTTCTTCCCCGGCGCGGGCAGTTTCGCCGGAATGCTCGGTGCCTTCGCGGCGTTCGCGGTCGGGTTCGGTGCTCGGCCCATCGGTGGTCTGATCTTCGCGCACTACGGCGATCGCGTCGGACGCAAGATGACATTGCTGGTCACACTGATGATGATGGGTATCGCGACGACGTTCATCGGTCTGCTACCCACCGCCGATTCGATCGGCATCTGGGCACCGATTCTGCTGATCGTCCTCCGCATCTTCCAGGGTGCGGGAGCCGGTGCGGAGTTCGCCGGTGCCATGACGATGGCCAGCGAATCCTCCGATCCTCAGCGCCGCGCCTACACTGCGGGCTTCCCGGGCGCGTCGGTCTATCTCGGAATGGCTCTGGCTACCACCACGTTCGCACTACTGACGTTGCTGCCGGACGAGCAATTCCTCGCCTGGGGCTGGCGAATCCCGTTCGTCGCGAGCGCAGTGATCGTCGCGTTCGCACTGTACTTCCGGCTGCGGGTCAGCGAGACAGCCGCATTCGAGGAAGCCGCCAAGGACGGCGCAGTGCAGAACTCGCCGCTCTCCGGTGCCGTGAAGAATCACTGGCGCATCCTCATCTGCGGCATGGCGCTGTTCACGTTCACCTTGCCGTGGGTCTACATCGTCCAGACCTTCTCGGTCTCCTACGTCACCGGCACACTGACCGTCGATCCCACAGCGGCTCTGGTCGCGCTGATCATCGCCGAGCTCCTCACCATCCCGACGACCCTGTACTTCGGTAAGCTCGCTGACCGCATCGGCCGCAAGCCGGTGCTTCTCGGTGCGGCAGTGTTCGGCATCGTGCTCGCGTTCCCGCTCTTCTGGCTGTACGGCACCGAGAACATCCTGCTCGTCGGTGTCGGCTTGGTCCTCGGCCTCGCCGTCATTCAGGGCGCCACCATCGGTGTTTCCGCTGCACTGCTCGCCGAGATCTTTCCGACGAACGCCCGATGGAGTGGCATCGCCATCTCCCGTGAGATCCCCGCGGCTGCCGTCGGCGGCACGGCGCCTCTCGTCGCCACCGCACTCGTCGCTGCGTCGAGCGGAAGCCCCTGGCTCGTGGCCGCCTACCTGATGGGCCTGAGCATCATCGGTCTCGTCGGAATCGCCTTCCTCCCCGAAACTTTGCCGTCGAAGGTGCAGGACGACACACTGGATCCCATCATGGTGGCCGACGTCGAGCCCGTCGCTTGATCTGTAGTACTGATATAGAAAGAGTAGTTCTATGACTTTCCCTCAGGTAGGCAACGCAGGATCACTGTCCGGCGTGGTGGTGCTCGATCTCTCGCACGTTCTCGCCGGTGCCTACGCAGCGCAGATGTTCGCAGACTTCGGTGCGACGGTCGTCAAGATCGAGAATCCGACGGGTCCCGATGTGGCCCGCGGGTTCCCGCCCTACATGAAGACCGAGGACGACGAATTCTCTGCGTACTACGCCCAGTACAACCGCGGCAAGCTGGGCTTGACGCTGAATCTCGGAGCTGACGAGGGCAAGGCGGTTCTGAAGGACCTGGTCGCGAAGGCCGACGTGCTGATCGAGAACTTCCGGCCGGGTACCACCAAGAAGCTGGGCATCGACTACGACACCCTCGCCGAGATCAACCCGCGGCTGGTCTACCTGGCGATCTCCGGTTACGGCCAAACCGGTACGCGCAGTTCTTATCCTGCGTTCGACAACACCGCGCAGGCTGCAGGCGGTATGTGGTCGATGAACGGTCAGCTCGGCGAGGAACCGGTGCGCGTCGGGGTCACGATCGGTGATCTCTCCGCCACCATGTTCGGCGTGATCGGTGCACTCACCGCACTTCGGCACGCCGAGCGCACAGGCCAGGGCCAGCTCGTCGACGTCGCACAGGTGGACAGCATCTTCGCGATGACGGAAACTGCCGTCGTCGATTACACCGTCGACGGCAAGACCGCCGTGCCGTCGGGAAACAAGCACGCCTGGGTGCGTCCGTACGAGCTGTTCCCCTGCGCCGATGGCCAGGTGTTCTTCGGCGGTTACACCGACCGCCTCTGGAACGCGAGTTGCGAGCTGTTCGGCACGCCGGAGGCCGCGACGGATCCCGAGATCGACACCATGCGCAAACGTTTCGACCCCGAGGTCTACGAGCGTCGCGTCAAGCCGTTGATCATCAGCTGGTTCGACGGGCGCAAGCGCTCCGAACTGGAAGATCTTGCCGGTGCCGTCATTCCGCTGACCGCGATCAAGAACATCGGCGAGGTGGTGGAGGATCCGGGCACCGCCGAGCGAGACATGATCGTAGAAGCGGATTACGGCAAATTCGGGACGCTGCGCATGTTCGGGCAGCCCATCAAACTCGGCGCGACGCCTGCCGACCCGGCCCGTCGGGCCAATTCGCTCGGTGAGCACACCGATCAGGTCCTCGCGGGTATGGCGGGGTACTCGCACGAGAAGATCTCCGAGTTGCGAGCGGGTGGGGTCGTCTGATGGCGGTGGTCCGAACCGAGTCCCTGCGAATCGCGCCTGCGGCCGCCTATCGCGGCACCTTCGCGCCCCTCGCCGCAGAACCGAAGTCGACGGGTGAGCTCCCTCCGGGTTGGGAGGGAATCTACTTTCCGTTCGACGCCGCTCTGGCCGATCTCCGCCCCGATGGCTCCCCCGCCGACGATGGCGTCCTACCTGTCATCGACCTGCCGCGACGGATGTACGCCGGTGAGGACACTGTCTTTCATCGACCCCTGGCGTACGACGACGTCGTCGAGCAGCGAGTTCAGGCCGGCGCAGTCGTCGAGAAGGAGGGTCGAGGCGGACGGCTGATGTTCGCCGATGTCGAGAGAAGTTACCTCGTCGCCGGTGAGCTTGCGATCTCGAGCGTCTGGCACGACGTGTTCCTCGAGGCTGCGAAGCCCAGTGCTGTCGCGAAGCCGCCGGCACCAGCACCCGATGCGGAGTGGGCGTGGACGGAGTCCTTGACGCTCGATTCCCGCCAGCTGTTCCGGTTCTCGGCACTGACGTTCAACACACATCTTGTGCACTACGACCGGGATTGGGCTCGCGGCATCGAGGGTCTGCAGGACCTCCTGGTCCACGGACCTTTGGTGCGGATGTTGTTGCTCGACTTCGCTGTCCGATCGCAGCCGGGGATCCAGGTCGAGAGGTTCTCGCTCCAGATGCAGGCACCGGTCTTCGTGGACGCAGAGGTTCGATTGGTCGGGCGTGAAACCGATTCGGGTAGCGAGGTTCTGGTCGTGGACGCCCAGAGCGGTGTCCTGGCCCGGGGATTGGCGACCGCGCGTTAGTGGGCGTCTCCTTGGCCGCGTGGGATTTCAGCGCAGTTCATCACCGCCCCCGACGCGTGCGCTCAGCGAAACGGTCGAGTGCATAGAGGATTTCGTCCGCTTGCCAGACGCGGTTTCGTCGCCCCTTCGAGGTCTGATGGAGAACTTCCGCGCCGACGAGTCGATCGATGGCCCGCTGAGCAGCCATGTCGCTGACACCGAATGTCCTCTGCACGAAGGGGTTGTCGATCACCGGTTGTGCAATGAGAGCGTCGAGGAGGCTCCACACAACCGATTCGCGACGCGCAACGACGTTGGCGCCGAACCGGTCTCGCACATCGGCGAGTTCGTCGACCAGCATCCTTCCGTTGGATACAGCGGCGAACGCCGCGGCATTCAACCGGCGAACGATCGGTTCGACATCGCCCTGTCGATATTCTTCGAGACTCGCAAAGTACGACGCAGTGTCGGCCAGCAGACCCGCGGACAGCGGCACTGTGACGCGTTCGACCACGTCTGCTCGACGAAGCATTGTATGTACCAACGACCTGCCGGTGCGGCCGTTGCCATCGGTGAACGGGTGGATGGTCTCGAACTGCGCGTGCGCGACGGCCACCTGAGGAAGAACGGGCAGATCAACTCTCGACGCGAACACGAAGACGTCGTCCAAACAGGCCTCGAGTCGATCGTGATGCGGCGGAACGAATGCGGCGTGGTGGGGTCCGAAATTCGAACCACCGATCCAGACCTGCTGGGTTCGCCATTGCCCGGCGTCGGGATCGCCCGCCGGCTCCATCAGTGCCCTGTGCATGGCGAGCACGGATTCGGCAGACACCGTAGAACTCGCCGCCAGTGCGGCCTCCATCGCACGCACGTTGCCGCTGACAATCGATGCGTTCCGACTGGAGGGTGAACCCAGCTCGGCCAGCGCAAGGGACCGCGCGCCGACCGTGAGGTTCTCGATCTGCGACGAGGCCGCACTCTCGGATCTGAGCAAGATCGAACTCATCGGCGCCAACTCGGTCGACGAGCCGAGACGCTGCGATGCGTACTCGTCGAATCGGACAATTTCGCGCAGCGCGTCCTCGGATTCGGCCGCGACTTCATCGGTGAGTCGGAGTTCCAGATCGGCAATCCGCGGAGGCACTGCAGCCCGGTAGTCACCTGCATGCAGCTTGCGCTGCGTCCTGGATGCAGCAGCAGACCACGATTGCCATGGCCGATCTTCGTACTCGACGGCGGCCAGGCCACTGTTCGAATCGTTGGCCATCAAACAACCATACCAAACCTTAGGTAAATATCGTTTGGTATGGAACATGATAGTCTCCCAACGGTTGACCTACTTCGGCCTCCTACGCCATGCGCCTCAGCAACGGAACCACCTCTGCTGAGATGCGGTTGCACACGGCCTGACGACGCGAACAAACAACCGGGATGATCAGTACAGCATCCGCAACGGACGCGGCTTCGATATCGGCGACGAGGCCGGCCAGCCCGCTCGACGTTCCGACGTACCGAACCGTCTTGGTTGCGCCAGTCGAGGACGAGGCCAATTCCTTTCGTGCCGTGCGTGCGTCATCGGCGATGTGCGTTTCCAACTCGAGAACGACGGCAAAACTCGCCGCATCTTCTCCCTCGGTTCCGAGTTCACGTCGTATTCGCGTGCGCATCGACTGGGCTTGACCGAGGTCGTCGGCTCGAATGACCACGGTCTTGGCCGGCGGAGATCCAGTGAGCCACACGTGGTCTTCAGCGTCCGCCGTCGCGGACGCGTCGAGGCACACATGGATTGTCGATGGCTCGTGCTCGTCCGACTCCACTCCCCACGAACTCGCCACTTGGCTGTTCATGGCTGTGACGCGGCAAACTCTGCTGCTGCAGCTACGACGTCGGTTGCGAACGTTCCGAGTGTCACCGTGGTTGCGCCGCCGTCGACCGGGATGACGGTGCCGTTGACGTAGGCCGCCATGTCGCTGGCGAGGAAGGTAGCGACCGAGGCAATGTCGTCGGGAAACCCGACTCGACGCGAGGGCTGTCCGGGTCCGAGTCGCGCGGCCAGGAAGTCCATGAATTGTTCGGATTTCGCGGGCTCGACGCCGAACGTGCGGGCCATGATGGGAGTCATGATGATTCCGGGCGCGATGGCGTTCGACCGAATCCCACTGGGGCCCAGTTCCGCGGCCGCCTGTCGCACCAGCCCTACGACGGCATGCTTGGCTGCGGTGTATCCGACAGTGCTCCACCCACCTTGAATCGCTGCAGCACTGGCCGTGGAGATGATGCTGCCTGGAGTTCCTTGGGCGATGAACCGGCGCGCAGCATGCTTGTGTCCGAGCAACACCGATCGTGTCAGGAGAGCTGCGGTGCGGTCGAATCCATCGGGATCCGCGTCGATGATCGATGATGGGTCACCCTGTGCACCAGCGTTGTTCACCATGATGTCCAGCGATCCGAAAGTATCTGCAGCCAAAGCGACTGCCGCTGCGATGTCGGACTCGGTGGTGACATCGACGTGCGCGTAGACGGCGTGCTCGCCGAGCTCTGAAGCCAGCGCAGCTCCGGCATCGTCGTCGATATCGGTGAGAACGATCTGCGCGCCCTCGTCGACGAACCGAGATGCGATACCCCGTCCGATGCCACTCGCGGCTCCGGTGATGACGGCGACTTTGCCTGAAAGAAGAGTAGACACCACGAATCCCTTGCCCGTCGAATAAGTTGCAGCACCTGACCGAGCTGACGCTAGCAACGGACGAGTGTGTCCAGTAGTCCTCGAAAGAGGACTACTGGACACACGGCCGGCCTGGTACGACGAACGGCCGGACACCGATGCGGTGCCCGGCCGAAGACGACTCAACCTATCTCAGCGCGATCTCGGCCCCACCGGAGAACATGGAGTCATGCACCTCGAGCGTCGCGGGTACCGCGTCAACGGGAATGTCGAATACGATCGTGATGTTCCGTGACAGACCGGGATTGATGTCGCCCCCGATTGCAGTTTCGGCCTCGAGATTGATCGCCGCCATTGTGTCGTTCTCGAACTCGCGTCCCTGCGTGTCGATCAGTTTCTGGTTCGAGCCGAAGTAAGTCTGCGATCGATCGGACACGTTGGTGACCGTGACGTTGACGAGAACGAACTGCCCAAGCGCATCCTTTTGCAGATACGGGTTGTCACCGAGTGTGGTTACACCTGTCTCGACGCCAGTCACGACAAACCCGAATTTGCCGTCACGCACTTCTTGGCCGATTCCTGGAGCCGACTGTTCCGGTGTCGGTGCGGAAGTAGCCGGTTCGACGGGTGCCGCCACCGCCTCGAGAGATGCGTTCGCACCAGCGGGAGGTGCGACCGCGACCGACGACGTGGATTGTGCTGTCGTGCTCGACTTGTCGTCGTCACCCCCACCTGCCATCCCAGCCACGATGAGCACTACCACGACGCCACCGACAACCCACGGCCACTTACGCTTCTTCTTCTCGGGAGGCTGCGGCTGGCCGTACGGTTGCTGGGGGTAGGACTGGCCGTGCGGCGGCTGGGCACCGTAGGGAGCCTGGGGTTGTCCGTAAGGGGCCTGCGCGAAGGGCTGAGGCTGACCGTAAGGGGCCTGCCCGGAGGGCTGGGGCTGATTGGGGTCGTGCGGAAACGTCATGGCGTCCTGGTCTCTGGTCGAAGTGGTGCTTCGTAGTTATAGGACCGGTAGGTCGGAATGTTTCAACTCTGACTTCAGATTCATTCGATCGAATGACCATGCCGCGCTCTCACCTCAGCGAGGTTCCGCACATCGACTCCGATACGTCTATCACCCGCGAGGGACTGCCAGTTAGTTAGTCCAGGTCCGAGCCCGAGTAACACACCCCTCACATGGGCTGCGAAAACCAGTAATGGTCTACCCATACCGTCGACCTAACAGACGACGGGATGGGAGTGGACAAGGGTGTGGATCAACCGGATAGCCGCAGCTCTGGCCCTGGTGTCGGCCGTTCTACACGTGGCCATGGGAGTCACCGATGTCTCCAGCGCGCTTGTTACGGCCATGGCCCTCGTGTGTGCCTACTGCGCTGTGGATCTGCTTCGATCCGGAGGCAACAGAGCATGGGTGATGGTCGCGGCCACTAGCGCCGGCATAATCCTCGCGCACTCGTCGTTCCCAGCACACCATCAGCCCGCTGGCCAGAGTTCGAACATGACGACAGCGTCAGCTGTCGCTGCCGTCGAACTGGTCCTCGCGGCCGCTGTCGTCTTCTTTCGCACCCGCAGCATTCCCCCTGAGTTACGACCCTACCCATTGCAGGAGTTCCGATGACCGATACGTTCGCGCCCGTCACCACCCACGCATTGGAACCGCTGAGTCCGCAGGAGATTTCGCAGGCGTCGGCGATCGTGATCCGCGAACAGAACCTCACATCCTCTGCACGCTTCGTCTACATCGAATTGAACGAACCGTCGAAAATGCAACTGAAGCAACTCTCTACTGACCGGCGCGCCTTCATCGTGCTGCGCGATCGCGACGCCCACGCCACCTTCGAAGCGATCGTTTCCCTCACCGAGGATGCGGTCGTCAGCTACACCGAAATCGAAGACGCCCAACCACCCATCACGCTCGAAGAGTTTCTGCAGTGCGAGGAGGTCATCAAGGCCGATCCGCGCTGGCAAGAGGCGATGATCAAGCGCGGCGTGACCGACTTCAGCCTGGCCATGGTCGACAAGTGGGCCAGCGGTCACACGACGGAGAACGACAATCCCGGCGGTCGACGCCTCGCCCGCCCTCTCACCTTCGTGCGTAGCGAAGCCCAGGAGAACGGGTACGCCCGCCCCGTGGAAAACCTCGTCGTGACAGTCGATATGGACACGATGGAAGTCGTCGACGTCGCCGACACCGGCGTCGTACCCATCCCCCAGACACCCGGAAACTACCTGCCCGGCTTCTACGAACGCCCCGGCAACGTGCCCGAGTTCGCGCAGCAGCGTGCGCCGATGAAGAAGATCGACATAACTCAACCCGACGGCCCGTCGTTCACCGTCGACGGCCATTACGTCGAGTGGGCCAATTGGCGTCTGCGCGTAGGCTTCACACCACGTGAGGGCCTCGTGCTGCACGACGTGAACTACGTCGATCGCGGTACCGTTCGTCCCGTCATCCATCGCGCGTCACTGTCCGAAATGTATGTCCCCTACGGCGATCCCGGCGACAGTCAGTGGAACAAGAACGTCTTCGACGAGGGTGAGTACGGACTCGGCGTCCTCGCCAATTCGCTTCAGCTAGGCTGCGATTGCCTCGGCGAGATCCACTACTTCGACGCGTATGTCAACGATCAGGACGGTCAGCCGATCGAGCTCCCCAACGCGATCTGCATGCACGAGGAGGACTACAGCATCGGCTGGAAGCACACGGACTTCCGCGACAACCTGGGGCAGGTCCGTCGTAATCGTCGTCTGGTCGTGTCGTTCTTCGCAACGGTCGGCAACTACGACTACGGCTTCTATTGGAACCTCTATCTCGACGGGTCTATCGAGTTCGAGATCAAGTTGACCGGCATCATCTCCACCGGCGCGATCGAGCAGGGTCAGATCCCCGAGTTCGGCACCCTCGTCGCACCAGGCCTGTACGGACCGCATCACCAGCACTTCTTCAGCGTGCGGTTGGACATGAAGGTCGACGGCGAACGCAACAATCTGTACGAGCTCGAAGCCGAGGCTGTCCCCGTCGGACCCGAGAACACGCACGGAAACGCCTGGCGTCAGACCAAGCGGCAGTTGACAAGCGAGTCGGAGGCGCAGCGCGTTGCCGATCCGCTCAAGGCCCGCACGTGGTTGATTGCGAATGCGGACAAGACGAACAAGCTCGGTGGGCACATCGGATACAAGATCGAGCCGTCGGGCGCGGTGGCTTTGCCTCTGGCACAGCCGGGTTCGCAGCAGGCGCGTCGTGGCGGCTTCGCGACCAAGCACATGTGGGCAACACCGTACACAGAGCGGGAACGCTACGCAGCAGGCGAGTACGTTGCCCAGAACCCCGGTCACGACGGGCTCGTCGCCTACACCGCGCAGGATCGATCTTTGGAGGACGCCGACCTGGTGATCTGGCCTACGATTGCTGCCCATCACGTCGTGCGACCCGAGGATTGGCCAGTCATGCCGGTCAGTCATGTGAGCCTGCACCTCAAGCCCACAGGCTTCTTCGACGGTAACCCGATGCTCGATCTAGCGCCTGAGACACCTAAGGTGGGTGGGCACTGCTGCGAGTGATCCCAGATAGAGTACCCGCCATTCATGTCAGACCGTAGTGCTTTGATCTAAGTATGGGTGGGAAAGAGCCGAAGAAGGTTACAGCGTGGATCTCCGAGTTGGGACGCGCGGTCCATGCAGCCAACGACGAAGACTGGGCTGAGGTACACGACCCGCCCAAGGGTAAGCGCCCCATTCTGTACTGCCCCGACAGCCGCGCCGGTTGCTCCAACCGCCTAATTGCGGTTCAGAAGACCAGGAAGGACGGAAGCTGCACCCGATTCTTCAGATTTGCGAGTTCAGTTCCAAGCGATCGTCGTTGTGACCATGCTTCCGTGGACGAACCAGTCGTGAAGCGCAGTTCGGGTGGTGAGTCCGACGAACACGCCTGGCTCAAAGAATATGTAGTCTCAGTTGCGGTCACTGCTGGATATAGCGGGTCGGTCGAAACCACACTCGAAGGCGGTGTCCGTGCAGACGTCTTCGTTCCCAACGTTCCGCACGGGCGAGTCGAGGTCCAGAGGGTAGCGACCGACATCCCGTCGCGCACGAGATCGTACCCAAATACACTGTGGTTGCTGCGTCAAGCGTTTGCGGGGAGTAGCCGAAACACGCGTGCATGTTTCAGCGAACCATGCGTTCAAGTACGGATAAGTAGCCACAACGCAAAGGTGAATCACCAAGGGCTGATTCAATCGAAACCGATCATCGCCGAGCCCTGGCTCACTAAGCAAGATCTGAAGGGTTTGCGGGTCAAGGCGACGAATACAGTGCTGGCTCCGGACGACGCGGCAAACCGCGGGACGTTCTCGGGTGGCAGCAAAACGCCGCAGACCGATTATCACTACTTCAAAACTCGGCCGATGGAGCTGGACCAGTTTCTGCTAGAGGTATGGTCGGGTCGACGGAGGTGGTACAAAAAGGGTGAAGCCCACCACCGCTTCGCGGGATGGGCGTTGGTCGCTGACGTCGAGCTCTTCCACGAATGGCGTGAAATACAGCGGAAGATTAACTCGTTTGTAGCAGCAGACCAACTTGCCCAGCCACTCGAGTATCCCACCGAAAGCCCTGTGGCCCCGGAAGCCGTCGACCCTGCATCAGATCTTTGTTCCGAACCAGGCAGCATGACGACACACAGCGTTGGGAACCTCGAAATGATGATGTGTGATTCCGATAAAGAGCCGGACGCCCGGAAGCTGGACAAAGCCAGGTTTCCACCCGACGAACGACTATCGAATGTCGTCCCACGCAGCACGGTACCGATGTTTGAAGCCAGTCGACATCAGCCCGAGCGCTGGTGGCAACGCTTGTTCCGGCGCACAAACTGATGCCCGTATCGCTTTGTTGACGCCCAGTCTCGGCCCACGGTCGCCGCTGCGTCCCAAGTTCCCTCCGCCACCGACATACCTATGGTCCGGGGCCTCGCTTCCCTGTCTGTGGGTTGCGAACAGGTTGCACTTGTTCACGCCACTCGACCGGCCCTACGTCAGCGAAGCGCTCACCAACGACGAGGTGCGCACGTTCAACCTCGTCCGATCGGCCCGGAACAGATCCACCGAGTATTCGACGGGCCGTTCCTGCTGGTCGTATCCGATGCGTTCGAGCTTGAGGATCGGCGTGCCCTCCGGTTGCCGGAGCAACGCACCGACCGGCGCGGTGACGGTCGCCAGCTCGATCGACTCGTCCGCCATGCAGACCGATATTCCGAGCAACGTTCGTAGTGCTTCGTAGACGGAGTTCAGCGGCGTCTCCAGCACCCGCCCGCAGATGCTTCCGCTGAGATACATCTGCTCCAGCGACAACGTGTCTCCGTCGGCAAACCTCAAGCGCAACAACGACACAACCGGACCGTCGCCGAGGACTCGCGCCGCATCCGCCGAAGGACTCATCATCCGCGCCGAGATCACCTTCGTGCCGTCGCGAAATCCTTGCTCGTGCAACATCTGCGGCACACCCTTGACGGTGTTGAGGCTCCGCAACAGTCGCCGACTCTGACATACCGACAGTGCGCTCTCAGGCGAGGGCGAACCCGGCGAGACGGCGGTCAGGTACGCACCGCCGGCACGGCCCTTCATGCGGCGGATCACGCCATCGCGTTCGAGCATGTCCATGGCCTTACGCACGGTCGTCCGTGAGGTACCCAGCCGCTCCGCCAGCTCACGCTCGGGTGGTAGCCGGGGCACCGAGCGCTGCTCGAGCTCCTCCACCAATCGAAGTAGGGCTGCATGGGTGTGCTCCATCATCAGCACTGGTCCACCTCCTGACGTGTTGTCATTGCAATCTAAACGATCCAGAGGCCTGCAAACCACCTTCCACCTGCTGATTTACGCACGATTAACACCGCTGGTGTCCTATGTCATTCCGCCCAGCCGACGCGTTACATGCAGTTCACACTTCGCGAACAAAACCAGAAATGGTCTACGCCCATCGTTCTACCTGTCAGAGAAATCCACTTATCGAAAGGTGCACCACTGTGGAAGATTCCCGGTCGGCCCGCGCCGCACTCGGCGTGGAGCTCGCCCGCTCGGCGGGTGAGATCGCCCGCCGCTGGTTCGATACGTCGGCCCTCGCGGTCGAGTCGAAACAGGACGGTTCCCCTGTTACGCAGGCGGATCGCGAGATCGAGCAGTACATCAGGACTCAGGTCACCGAGCACTACCCGGACGACAGTTTCCTCGGCGAGGAGTTCGGCGAAACCACCGGAATCTCACAGTACCGCTGGATTGTCGACCCGATCGACGGCACCAAGTCCTTCGTGCACGGAGTTCCGCTGTATGCCAACCTGATCGCCCTCGAAGAAGACGGCACCATCGTCGCGGGCGTCATCAACCTTCCCAGCGCCGATGTGCTGATGCACGCCGAACGCGGCAAGGGATGCTGGAAAAACGGCAAACAAGTTCACGTTTCGGACAAAACGGAACTCGACGGCGCGTATGTCATGGCTACCTGGCTCGAGGACTGGCATCCCGATTCCATCGTCGACCTCCAGTCCGCAGGAGCCGTCATCCGAACCTGGGGCGACGCCTACGGCTACATGATGGTCGCGAGCGGCCAAGCCGAAGCGATCGTCGACTACACCACGCAGGCATACGATCTCGCCCCCATGCCGGTCATCATCGAAGAGGCCGGCGGCATGTTCACCTCGCTCGACGGAGCGCGAGACTTCAACGGTGGCAACGGCATCGCCTCCAACGGCGCCGTGCACGACTCGGTTCTCAAAATAGTCAACCAAGGATGACGCACATGAAAGAGTACATTCGCGGCCTGAGCCGGAAGAGCATCATGACGTTCTTCGGCAGCATCTACGCTCTCGCTCTGCTCTTCGCGCTGTTCCCACCGCTCTACATGTGGGGCAGCGGCATTCGCTTCGAGATCCTCGGCATTCCGTTCGCCATCATGTACTGGCTGATCAACGGAGTCGTTCTCGGCCTGACCCTCTGGGGCCTCTACATCGTCGAGGACATCCGTGGCGAACTCGACGAGGACCTCCTCCCCGCTACCGCACCCCTCACTGGAGAATGACATGTTGATCATGCTGGGAATGCTGGCGGTCTTCTACGCCATCGTCATCTTCATCCTCTACACCACACAGCAGAAGACGAGCCCCACATTCGACGAGTACTCCGTCGGCGGCCGCTCCTACGGCCCCTGGTACGTCGCGATGAGCTACGTCAACTCGTGGTGGCCCGGATCGGTGTTCATCGCGTTCTTCGGACTCGCCAGCGGCGCAGGAGTGTTCGGCCTCTACGGCCTCGCGTACTCCAGCCTCGGCGTCGCGATGATGTATTTCATGGCCACCCGCGCCTGGCGTTGGGGAGCGAAGTACAACCTCCGCTCACAGCCCGACCTGCTCGGCCTTCGCTTCAACTCGCGCGGCACCAAGATCGTCGCCAGCGTCATCGGAATCGTCTCGCTGTTCCCGTGGGTCGTCCTCGGCATGCAGGCACTCGGCGAGGTCTTCCAGGTCGCCAGCGCCGGAGCATGGTCCGTCACCACATGCCTGTTCGTCGGACTCGCCGTCATCGTCATCCGCCAGTTCTGGACCGTCAAGATGGGCATGCGCGGCCTGATCATGACCGACATGTTCCAGGGCATCGTCGCTTACGTCTTCTCTGCAGCGCTCTGCCTGATCCTGCTTTCCGGTCTCGCCGGCGGCCCCATCAGCTTCTCCACCCTCGGAGATGTCGCCGACGAATACCTCAAGGTCCCCGGTGACGGCGACGCGTACGGCCCGTTCTACCTCTTCGCCCTCATCTTCACCGGCGTCGTCGGATCGCTCTGCTGGCCGACGAGCTTCCAGCGCATCTACACCGCGTCGAGCGTGCGGGCCGTCAAATCCGGCACCATCCGTACCGTCCTGATCTCCGGGGTCTTCTACTCCCTGCTGATGCTCGTCGGTATCGCCAGCACGGTCATGCCCGACGTCGTGGCATCGCCTCAGACCGGCTGGTTCACCATCGCGGAAAGCTACGGCGGAACGTGGCTGCTCGGACTCGCCGCCACCATGGTGTTCGCCGCATCCATGGGCCACATCGACGGCAGCGTCCAGGTCTGCGGCCTGCAGATCGCCAACGACCTCGTCAACTCCGACAAGCGCAAGCTCACCGACAGCCAACTCACCAAGGTCGCGAAGATCAGCATGCTCGGCTTCATGGCCGCTGCAGCCGTCGTCGCCTACGCCACGTTCAACATGACGCGTCTGCAGCTCCTCGCCCAGATCTCGTACCAGGGCGTCGTGCAGCTCGCCATCCCTCTGTTCCTCGGTGTCTTCTGGCGCGGCGGCAACGGCAAGGGCGCGGTCACCGGCATGGTCTCCGGCTTCACCGTCGCCCTCGTGCTCACCGCGATCTTCCCCGACGACATCGTCGGCCTCGGCAGCCTCACCGGCGGCGTCATCGGCATGGCCGTCAACCTGGCGGTCTTCCTCATCGTCTCCAAGGTCACCGGCACCACGGCCGAGGAGAAGGCCCGCGTCGACGCCATGTTCGAGGTCAGCAAGCGTCCCACCCGCACCGCTCCCGCAGATCTGTCCTTCGAGGCCCAGATCGACGAGATGGCCGCCACCCCTGCTCCGGAAAAGATCTAATGGGTTTTCTCGACGATTTTGCGACGATGTCCTCGTTCGGCGCCACTGCAGCTGGCGGCGTCGACCGGGAGGCAGCGACCGCGGACGACGGTCGAACCAGGCGGTTCCTCGCCGACTGGTTCGACCGGCACGGCCTCACCACCACCGTCGACGCCATCGGAAACATGTACGGCAGCGCCGAATTCGTAGCCGGTGCTCCCTACGTTCTGGTCGGCTCGCATCTCGACAGCCAGCCGACCGCGGGTAAGTACGACGGTGCCTACGGTGTCCTCGCCGCTGCCCACGCCGTGCATCACCTGAAGGAACACGTCGAACGAGGTTCGCTGACGCCGCAGTTCAACCTCGCTGCCGTCAACTGGTTCAACGAAGAAGGCTCCCGCTTTTCCCCTTCCCTCATGGGAAGCGGGGTCTTCATCGGTAAGTTCGACGCCGACGACATCCTCAAGGTCACCGACCGCGCCGGCATCAGCGTTCGAGATGCTCTGTCCGATATCGGCTTCCACGGAACCGACACAGAACCCGAAGCTGTCTCCTATGCCGAGATCCACATCGAGCAAGGCCCGATCCTCGAACAAGAGGGCACGACGATAGGCATCGTGACCGCCAACTGGGCAGCGCGGAAGTACTCGATCACCGTGCACGGCGAGCAGTCGCACACCGGCGCAACGCATATGGCGCTGCGGCACGACGCGTTGGTCGGCGCAAGTCGCGTCGTCCTCGCCGCCAGGGAGCTAACAAACAAGTTCGACGACGGACTGCTGCTCGCGTCGGTCGGGCAGTTCGACGTGGAACCCAACTCCCCCATCGTCGTGCCGTCGAAGGTCACCATGGCCGTCGACCTCCGGTCCTCGGATCCGGACGTGCTCGCACAGGCCCACGAGATGCTGCTTGCTGCGATCGCCGAGGTGACCGAGGTCAACGTCAACATCGATACTTCGTCGCTGCGCCCGTCGACGAGTTACCAGCTCGAAGGCGTCGAACTCGCCGAGGAGGCCGCGAAGGACCTCGGCCTGTCTTATCGCCGGATGCTCACGATGGCCGGGCACGACTCGGTCAACCTCAAGGACATCGTCCCGACGGTCATGCTCTTCGTCCCCAGCGTCGACGGCATCTCGCACAGCGAGAAGGAACTGACGCGCGACGAGGACCTGCTCGCCGGCGTCAAGATGCTCACCGAAACCGTCGCGCGCATGGTCCGGGGCGATATCGGCGCAGCTCATCCTGCAGAGTTCGCTAACGCCAGCCACACTTCGTCGTAAGAAAGAAGGCGCACATGATCGACTTGCCCGCTACGACTGCCGTCCTCACCGGCAGCTCGCGAGTCGACGCGCTCGGTTCGAAAGGCCTTCGATGAATCCTCTCCTCACCAAGTCCGTCGCCGAGATTCGCGACGCGTTCGCCTCCGGCGACACCACGCCCCTCGATGTGCTCGATGCGACGCTCGAGCACATCGAGGTCACCAATCCGGTGATCAATGCGATTGCGTACGTGGACGAATCGGGTGCGCGGGCCGCGGCGCAGGCCGCGACGGAGCGCCTTCGCGCGGGCCAGGCTCTCGGTGGTCTCGACGGCATTCCGGTGACCATCAAGGACTCGGTACACGCGATCGGAATGCCGTGGCGTCACGGTGTCGCCGCCAACGCCGATCTGAAGATGTCGACGACGGACGCTCCCCCGGCTGCACGGATCAAGGAGGCTGGCGCGGTCATCGTGGGCAAGACGACGATGCCCGACATGGGCATGATGGCCGCCGGCGTCAGTTCGCTGTACGGGATCACGCGTAACCCGTGGGATCTGAGCCGCAATACCGGTGGGTCGAGCTCGGGTGCGGGAGCGAGTTTGGCGTCGGGCATCGGTTTCGGTTCTGTCGGTTCGGATATCGCCGGGTCGGTTCGCCTGCCCGCCGGCCATTGCGGGTTGGTGGCGCTCAAGCCGACGCAGGGACGCATTCCGCATGTGGCGCCGTCGACGATGCGGTCGGCCGGGCCGATGGCCCGCAGCGTCGACGATCTGATCGATCTGTATCGCGTCATCTCCCGGCCGGACCCGCGAGACACGTGGAGCCTGCCGTCCGAGGACACCGACGATATTCATGCGCCACTGTTACCTGCGGGGCTCAAGATCGGCGTCATGCTCGACATGGGCTACGGGCACAGTGTCAGCGAACCCGTCGCTGCGGTGGTGCGGAACGCTGCCGCGCAGCTGAGTGCCGCCGGAGCGGTTGTCACCGAGATGCCGCCGGTGTTCACCTACGATCCCTATCCGGCACTCGATCGCCTGTTCCAGGTGCGTGCGCGGACGGAGTGGGAGTCCATTCCGGAGGCGCGTCGGTTCGAGGTCCTCCCCGCCGTGGCGGAATGGGCGTACGGGGGCGCGCACTATTCAGCCGCTGACTTCTCGCGGGACACCGACTCGGTGATGCGGTCGCAAGAGTTCGTGCGGGCGAGGACAAGTGAGTTCGACTTCGTGATCAGTCCCGTGATTCCGACGGTTGGGTTCGGCGCCGAGGAAGTCGGCCTCGATCCGCTGCAACCGCTGGGGCACTGCAGCTTCACCGCGTGGTTCAACCAGACCGCGCAACCCGCCTCGGCATTGTGCTTCGGCTTCAGCACACCGTTCGGCACCAACGCGGGCATGCCCATCGGCATTCAGGTCGTCGGGCCGCGCTTCGCGGACCAGGCCGTCCTCAGATTGACGAAATGGCTCGAAACTCAGCGTGAGATCGCCATGGACTGGCCGGTCGACGTGGCGGCAGACAAGATCGGAGCAGCCTGATGACTGTACGAAATCTATTGAGCGACATCGGCGTCTGGACCACCGGCGACGTCGTGTTGGACGCTGGACCCACCATGGCGAGCCCAAGCTGGTGGGGCGCTGATTCCGAGCGTTACACCGGCAGAGCCGACATCGCCGACAGCGCCGTGGGCTCCGCCGCGTTCGTCAAGGTCATGAAGACGCAGGCACGTGACTACGTCGACTTCGCAGCGACGTTCGCTGCCGCTACTGCTGCTGGTGACGCCGGCATCGGCCCGAAGATCTTCATCTCGGACGCCGACTCCGGTGTGTTGGTGATGGAGGACTTCACCGGTGTCTCGTCGACCGCCACCCTGGATCTGTTCGACGATGACGCGAACGTCGAGAGACTGGTGGTGCTGCGCAAGTCCGTGCACAGGCTGACCGGGGTGACGCGTCGGGCATCGGTGTTCGACGACCTCGCTGTGATGCAAGAGTTGATCGCGAAGGTCGGCGGCGCGTTGCCGGCCGACTTCGAGTGGATGCTTCGCACCCTTGCCCCTGCGCAGGCTCGCATCGAGTCCGCCGGTTTCGACGCGGTCCCCTGCCACGGTGACGGCAACGTCTCCAACATCCTGATGCTCGACGACGGCACCATGCGCCTCGTCGACTGGGATGTCGCGGCGCTGATGGATCCATTGCAGGACATCGGCGCATTGATGGCCGAGATTCGGCCGCTCGACTCGGATGCGCGTGAGGTGTTCGAGATGGCGTGGGGATCGTTCGACAGTGCGCTATTCGATCGGGCGCGGATCTACGGGATTGCGGACTCGCTGCGGTGGGCTCTGATCGGATTGTATTGCGATGCAGTCAAGCCCGGAACGCACGAGTATTCGAAGTTCTCCGATTGGCAGTTCCTGCGGGCGCGCGCTGGTTTGCGTGATCCGCATTTCGACGACCGTGTACGGAACATCTGAGGTGACCATGAACGAAATAGCTGTCGGATCTGCCCGCACCGAACCCGAGCGTCAGGTCGAAAAAGCTCTCGCTGCCGTCACCGAGTGGGAGGGGCTGAACGTCACCTACTCCCCCGTGACCGGCGGACTGATGAACAGCAACTGGCGCATTACCGTCGAAGGCAAACCCAAGCGCTACTTCATGAAGCTCCCCGGTGTTGGGACCGACTCGTTCATCGACCGATCGCTCGCCAACGAAGCAGCTCGACGGGCTGGCGCTTTGGAGATCGGGCCGGAGGTGGTGCTGTTCGATCCGACCACCGGGGTCGAGGTGATCGAGTTCTTGGAGGGCTACCGGGCGTGCACGAACGGGGATCTGAAGCGTCCGGAGATTCCGCTGGGGATGATCGATGTGTATCGGACGCTGCATTCGGGCAGCAAACTGAGCGTCACGAAGACGATCTTCGACATGATCGACGAGCACCTCGACCAAGTTGCCGAGCTGGATGTGCGGTTGCCGCGTGATGCCGAGGTGATTCTGACCGAGTATCGGCAGGCCAAGTCTGCAATGCTGGCGTCCGGCCTGGATCTGGTTGCGTGCCATAATGACCCGATGCCCGGCAACATCCTCATCGGTGACGGGTTACCGATGAAACTGGTGGACTACGAGTTCGCGTCGAACAACGATCGGGCTTACGAGCTCGCGGTGTTGGTGACCGAGATGTTCTACGGCGAGCAGCAGGTCATGGAGTTGATCGAGGAGTTCTTCGGTAAAGCGGAATGGTCCATGGTGTCCCGGGTGCAGGTGTGCAGTTTCTTGGCCGACGTGAAGTGGGGCCTGTGGGGGTGTGTGAACCACAAGCTCAGCGGGGCGTGGGACTTCGACTACCACAAATACGGGTCGTGGAAACTCGCGCGGGCGAGGATCAAAATGGCGGACCCGAGATGGGCATACTGGGTGCAGAGTTTGTAAAGAAACCCACTGCAAACGAAGATAGAGCCCCCTCCGCACCTCCCCATACGGCTGGTGGAACTGGTCCGTTGGGCGGGTGTAGTCGGCAGTCAACCGTTGCTACCTTCACGCTCGTGACTACCAAGGAAGTTAGTCCGACGGAGTCCGTCTCCCTCGCCGATGTTGCCCCGCCCGTGGCAGATCCCGCGCTAATCGGAGTACCGACGTTCCTCGCCGGCTCCGGCAAGCCAGCCCAGCTCCGACCTCGATGACGAGCCGGCCGATCGCGTCGTACAACGCGGTGCTCCCGCGGCTCGAACACGAGCGGACCGACGTCGTCGGTAGGCGTGTTGCCGTAGACCAGCTCGTCCGGTCGCCGAACTGCGCAAGCGTGACCGTCGGCCGGGCGAGCAGTGCGGCGCCGAGGAGAGCTCCGGGTTGATCATTACTTTCTCCCGGAGGACGCGAACGACACTGCATTGAGTGGAACAAATCCGGAGCTACCGATGGCTGACGGCCTCAATCACCGGAGAACTACCGTCGTGCCGCCCCGAGAACGCTGAATCGTGCAGCTTGATCTCGGCAGGCACCGTCCCGACGGGGACGTCGAAACACGACGGTCGTGTCCATCGCGTTGCCCGGGTTGATCTGTTCGTAGCCGATGCCCTCGTCGAGGTAGGCGGTCGCGACGCTGTCGACCGAGTACTGCTTGCCGTCAGCATCGAGCAACTTTTGCGAGGACGCGTCCAAGCTCTGCGCTCGATCGCCAATGCTGCGCAAGGAAATCGTCACCTCGGGGAACTCGCCCTGAGCGGTCTGTGTCAGATGCTCCGAGCCGACCGTCGCAACGGGTGGTGCAACCGCGGTGACGACGAACTCGAACTTGCCGTCGCGCAACGGGACTTCGATCCCCGGCCGAGCCGGGTCGGCCGAAGCTGCAGGAGCTGTAGGAGCTGCAGGAGCCGCGGCATCCGACGCCGAGGACCCGGCCGGCGCAGAGGCCGTCTGGTTGTCCGAAGAACCACCACCGACTAGCCGGATGACCACACCCAGCACAACGATCGCCAGAATGACGGTCAAGATCTTGCGCCGGGCAAACCAACTCCTCTTATGGTCGGGAGCGGGCGGAGCGTACGGCGACCGGGGGTTCGGGTTGTTAGTGGTCATGACGGAATTCCTTTCATTCGGAAATGCACCAACACCACCGCCGTCGGCCCTGTCCGCGCCTCGGCAGATCGGACGGTGCACTTCGTCCTTTCGGTCGCATACAGACGGCGATGCGGGCCCATCGGGCGATCCACGATGTCGGTACTCGGCCGTACGCTCCTGTTTGTGAGTACGCACTGGGCCGCGTCATCACCCGACCCAATACACGCGATGCGTGGAGCCTGCCATACGAGGACACCGCCGACATCCACACCCGTCTCGCCCCTGCCGAACTGCGCGTCGGCGTCATGCTCGACATGAGCTACGAACAAACATTTCCGACGGACTGCGTGTGGTCCGTTCTGCAGCAACCCAACTGCGCGTAGCGGGTGCCGTGGTCACCGAGATGCCCACGATCTTCACCGAGGATCCGTACCCGGCTCTCGATCGACTGTTCCAGGTGCGAGCATGGACGGAGTGGGCGTCCATTCCGGACGAGCGACGAACTCGAGTCCTGCCTGCCGTTGCCGACTGGGCGGCTCCGGCCGCGGACTATTCTTCGGCGCAGGTCGGAGCCGGGGCCGTCGGGCTCAATGCCGCACAACCATTTGGGGGCTTCTTGGCGTGTTCAGCCAGACCGCGCAGTCGACGTCGGCGTTGTGCTTCGAATTTAACGAGCACATGCCGGTCGGGATTCAGGTTGCGGGGCCGCGGTTCGCCGATCAGGCCGTCCTGCGTTTGACGAAGTGGCTCGAAAGTGCACGTGAGGTCGACATGAGCTGGCCGACGGATGTAGTGGCTCAGAAGATCGGAGCACTGGATGACCGTACGAAACACACCGAGCGGGTTGGGTGTGGCCCGCCGCCGACCTTGGGTTGGATCCGGTTATCACGATGGCGAGCCCGAGCTGGTGGGGCGCCCATTTAGAGCGGTACTCGGCGCTACCGGACGTGCCCGACGTTGCGGCCGGATCCGTTGCGTCCGTGCAGGTCATGGAACCACAGGCCAGCAACCTCGTGGCGCTGCGGACGTCCGTGCACGGGTTGCGCAGGATCACGCCTCGGGCATCGGTATTCGACGACCTGGCGGATGTGTGCGGGCTAGTAGAGAAGGTGGGCGGCGCGTTGCCGACCGACTTCGCGCGGATGCTGAGCATTCTCGCGCCTGCGTAGGCGCGGATCGACGCCACCGGCTTCGACGTGGTCCCGTACCACGGCGACGGCAAGGCCCCAACGTCCTGACGCTCGACGACGGCACGATGCGCCTCGTCGACTGGGACTCGGCAGCATTAATAACTCCGTTGCAGGACATCGGAGCATTGCTGGCGGAAATCCGCCGGTTCGACTGCGACGAAAGGCGAAGTCTTCGATATGGCGTGGGGATCGTTCGACAGTGCGTCCTTCGACCGGGCCCGAATCTACGGCGTCGCGGACTCGTTGCGGTGGGCGCTGATTAGACTCTTCGCGGACGCCGTCAAGCCCGACACCACCAGTATTCGAAGTTCTCCGACTGATATGCCTGCACGCTAAGAGCGCACCGTGGGGCGGCCCGACTTCAGAGACCGGTGCGTGTCGTCCGTCGGTGTGGTGACAATGGCGCGCGCAAGAGATACATTTTGTCTGTGAGCACTTACGACGATGACCCGCTGTCGAGCGAGATCGACGAATCCGATTTGGCGACTGATGTGCAACTTGATTCCTCGGTAACGTGGGGGACAGATTGGACCGTCGACACACTGATTGGCCAACTGCAACGAGGTAGATTCGACCTGGAGCCGGCATTTCAGCGAAGAGACGTTTGGACGGATGTGCGCCGCTCCAGATTTATTGAAAGCCTTCTGCTGGGTATACCAGTGCCTCAAATCATCCTTGCGGAACACAAAAGCGCGCGCGGCAAATTCATCGTACTTGACGGTAAACAACGCTTGAGGAGCCTGCAGCGCTTTGCGGGACTAGACGGTCCAGCAATGAAGTTGAAAGGATTGGAGGTTCTGCGGAATTTAAACGGTTTCACATTCAAGCAAATTCAAGAGCGCCCAGAATTCGAAGGTCACGCAGCAGCCCTCGAAAATCAAGTCGTCCGGGCCGTGGTGTTACGCGACTGGACCAACGAGGCACTGTTGTACCTCACTTTTCTACGCCTGAATTCCAACGTAACTGGACTCTCCCCTCAAGAGCTGAGGCGAGCGCTACACCCTGGACCATTTATGGACTTCGCGATGGGTTACTCCGCCGAGAGCAGCGGTATCCGGTTATTTCTTAAACTGAAGCGCCCGGACTTTCGGATGCGTGATGCTGAAATATTGATTCGTCACGTAGGTCTCACACTGAGAATCGACGAGTACGCCGGAAATCTCAGACTATTCCTGGACGAAACCTGCGCCTACGCGAATAACTCTTGGGCTAGCCTACACACTGATGTCGAAAAAGCCGCAGATGGTCTTGATGCGGCAATACTTGCTACGCACGAGATCTTCTCGAATAACGCCTTTAAACGCTACTCCAATCGTGGCTACGAAACCCGCCGCAATCGGGCTGTGTTGGACATAATGTCTTATTATCTCCAGCACGATGACGTTCGTGAGGTTTGCGTACGTGACGCTGCCGCAGTGCGTTTGAGTTTTGAAAAGCTTTGTCGTGAAAACGAAGAGTTTTCGATTTCACTGACCGCGACTACGAAATCCGTTGGTGCGGTTACGACTCGACTCAAGTGCTGGGGGGAAGCCCTCGCTGAAATTTCTCCATCCGCGAATAGATACATCTACAATGCGTAGACGCAGCATACTATGCGGGCAACTCGCTGGCGATCTCACATCATTATGCAATAATTTTCGTTCTCCGCGCCGTGCGGTTCCGCGGGATCGCGATTTGCTGATGGGGGAAATGCTGTTGATTTCGTCTCATGCGGTCTTCGAAGCATATTTCGAGGAGCTCGCCCGAAAGGTCCTACAAGCCGCTTTGTGGAAATACAAATCATCAGGGAAAATGAATGCAGTAATCCAGTCACTGATTGATCTTGACTACCGCGCACAGGTTGCTAGTTTACCAAGAGCTCAATTCCAGTTTAGAAGTGTGGATGAGCAAATCAAGTCCGCAGCTGATAGATATCGGAAAACGATCGACCATAATCAAGGTATCAAACGATCAAACCTCTACAGCCTGTTTCTTCCGCTCGGTTTCGCCGAGTCTGATTTTGACAACGTATGGCTAAGTGCCATGGATGCATTTGGTTCGAATCGGGGGGACGCTGCGCACGGAAGGGCAGTCAATCCACGAGGCGAGATATTGATAGATCTACCAGCCGCGAACCCTCCAATGCAGATATCAGTGCTGAATCGACAAGACGGGCGAGCCCGTGCTCGCTATGCGCCGTGGGACGTTGAAGACCAAATCAACCTTTTAGCGTCAGAAGCCTACAGGTGGGACCTTAGATGTTTGGCTTTACTACGTTGACAAGACTGCATACGCATACTCGTCTTTAGTTTTATGTATGCCGCGACAGCGGAGAGCATAACAGTTTAGCCGATACAATTATCACCGCCACGGGGGCCGAACGCCGTCACTCTAGGGTCTTCAGAAGCGCTCGTTTTATCGGCGCCGAATGCGGCGGCAATTTGGTGAGCACGATACTGACTGCAAACTTGAGACAGGGCGGACGCCAGGAAGCAAGCCTGCCGTGTAAGGGTTCGGACCATGTTCGAGTCGACGTAACCGGGACATGTCTGACAGTCCACCAAGTTAGTTGATATTGATTCGGTGCCCTCACCTCATTCGTCCCAGTCCGGTTCCGCACTCACCGCCCGCACCGCCCGCATCGCCGTCGAGGTGCGTTAAGGTGCCGTTATAGAGGTCCGCGACGGTGCACCGATCGTCGACGTCGCCGACCGACCCGGGGTGTGCCCGGCAAACCGTTGTGTCCGTGGCCATGAAAAAGTACCCACTGGTGGCCAACTAAAAGTCCCCACCCCGTGTTCGTCGTGTCGACCAGGAACTTCTGGCCCGAGCGGTGACGGTGAAGGTGCCAACCACACACCGCACTACCCGGGGAGTTCCATTGAAGTCTGCGAGGGACCGTATGGACATCATTTCCACCTACAACCAAGTCGGGTCGTACCGAGCAGCCGCCGAGCTGTGCGGCACCACCCACAAGACCGTCAAACGCACAGTCGAACGATTCGAAGCCGAACAAGCAGGCCAGACGCCTACCGCTCGTGTCGAACGTGAACACAACTACGACGCGGTCGCCGAGCTGGTCACCGAACGCGTCGAAAAGTCCCAGGGCCGGATCTCCGCGAAACGGATCCTGCCGATCGCGCGCACCGCCGGCTACGACGGATCGGACCGCAACTTTCGGCGCCTGGTCGCCGACGAGAAAGCGAAGTGGCGAGCCGAGCACCACCGCGGCCGCCGACCCGCCGTGTGGGCACCGGGTGACTACCTGGTCATCGACTGGGCCACCGTCGGCGGTCTGCATCTGTTCTGCGCTGTCATGGCCTACTCCCGCTGGCGATTCGTAGCCTTCGCCACCAACGAGAAAGCAACCACCACAATGGCTTTGATCGCCGAAGCGCTCGCCGCGGTCGGCGGTGTCCCGGCGAAAGTTCTCACCGACCGCATGGCATGCCTCAAAGGCGGTGTCGTCGCGAACGTCGTCATCCCGACCCCCGAGTATGTTCGGTTCGCACCGGACTTCTGCCACGCCAACGACCCGCAATCGAAAGGTGTCGTCGAAAACCTCGTCGGCTACGCCCAACGCGACCTCGCCGTCCCGCTGCTGACCGAAGCAGCCGTTGCCGGCACCATCGTCGATGTCCACGCTGCGAACGCGGCCGCGAAGAGCTGGTGCGCAGAAGTCAACGCCCGAACCCACTCGGAAACCTGCGCCATCCCCGACGAACAACTCAGCTCGGAGCGAGACTGCTGTCTGCGCTGCCGTCGCTCCGCCTGCAGATCGGGCCACCGCCGGTCACCCGCAAGGTCGACCGCCTCTCGTGTGTTCGGTTCGCCTCGGCCCGCTACTCGGTGCCGATGACGTTCATCGGCCGCGCCGTGACGCTCACACAGGTCGACGGCCGGCTCGTGATCGTCGACCCCACCAGCGGCGAGGTTCTCGCCGAGGATGATCTCGCGCAGCCAGGCACGGCATCGGTCCTTGATGAACATTACGACGGCGCCCGGCCCGCCCTGAACCGAGGCCCACGTCCGAGAACGACTGTCGAACAACAATTCTGCACACTCGGAACAAGTGCAGAACAATTCCTGGTCGGTGCCGCGGCAATCGGCAACACCCGGTTGTCTTCCGAGCTCGAGGTGCTTCTTGCGCTCGGCGCCGCGCACGGTCATGAGGCGTTGGTCGGGGCGTTGACCCGCGCCGTGGCGTTTCGGCGGTTCAAAGCTGCCGATGTGCGCTCGATCCTCGCCGCCGGAGCCGGGACACCGCAACCCCGCCCTGCCGGGGATGCGCTGATCTTGGATCTGCCGACCGCCCCGACTCGGTCGTTGGATGCCTACGCCGTCGGTCGACCGTCCGGTGGTCAGCAGGTGCCGTCATGACCGAAACCAAGTTGGTTGCAGACAGGCCGAAGTCTGCTGCACCACAACACGTTCCCAAGCTCGCTGCCGACCTCGACGCGGGATTGCGGCGGCTCAAACTCGCGGCGATCCGCAGGACCGCACCGGAAGTGCTGTTCACCGCCAAGACCCAACGTTGGACACCGGAAGAGGTGTTGCAGACGTTTGTCGAGTCCGAGCTTACAGCCCGAGATGCGTCGAACATCGTCAACCGGCTCAAAGCAGCGGCGTTCCCGGTGACGAAGACGCTGGAACCGTTCGACGTCGCCGCATCCTCGATCCAACCGAAAGTCTTCGACTACCTCTCCAGTCTGGATTGGGTGAGGACGCAATCGAATCTAGCGATCATCGGGCCCGCCGGGACAGGGAAGTCGCACACCCTGATCGGTCTCGGAGTCGCCGCGATCCACGCCGGTCACAAGGTCCGCTACTTCACCGCCCCCGACCTCGTCGAAACGTTATATCGCGGTCTGGCTGACAACACCGTCGGCAAGATCATCGAATCACTGTTGCGGGTCGATCTGATCATTGTCGACGAGATGGGCTTCGCCCCGCTCGACGACGCCGGAACGCAGCTACTGTTCCGGCTCGTCGCCGGCGCCTACGAACGACGGTCGTTGGCAATCGCCTCGCACTGGCCGTTCGAGCAGTGGGGTCGGTTCCTGCCCGAGCACACCACCGCAGCATCGATCCTCGACCGACTGCTGCATCACGCCACCATCGTCGTCACCGACGGCGAGTCCTACCGCATGAAAGACGCACAACACCGAAAGGACCGCACCTGACCAACCGGAAACATCAACACGGGGTGGGGACTTTTACTTGGCCACCAGTGGGGACTTCATCTTGGCCATTGACAGGACATCTCCCGTGACGTCGACAACTAGAAGCTCGTCGCCTGAATCGATGAGCTTTCGTAGTCCATCACGAACTTCTGACGTCGATAGAGCGGTCTTGACGAGCGAGGTTAAGACCCACGAGCACCGAGTTCGGAGCTCGGACAACAGCGCTCGGGTTTCGTCGGTCTCCAGAAATTCTGCGAGGTAGCTGTCGAACACCACGTGGCGTCGGGTGCGAGCTCGTACTGCTCAATCGTCCACCGCGCCAATATGCCGAGGGCAACGTCCGGGCGACGATCGGCGTAACTCCCGCCGGACCGGTGCAGCTCACGGCACACCTGGCTGCTCAGCACGGCGCGTTCGAGAAGATGATGGATGAGCTGGCCGCGTCGGGGTCCGATGAGTCGATCGACCGCACAGGCGCGGGTCTCCTTGCATGCGCTCGAGAGATGGAGCACCACCTTATCGCCCCAGCAGGTATCGAGATTCGTCCTCGCGTCGACCGATATACCAATCCGGCCGATAACGGACCCTTATGTCAGGTCCAGACAGGCGGCGCGGGGGCCAAATGTGCGTTCGATGTTCGTACGGTTTCGACGTCGCTCGTCGTACTCGGCATGTACGAAAATCGAGGTGGCCAGGCGATGCAAAAGACCAGGCTACTGGGTCCTATCGGTTTGAGGACAGGTGAATTGCCGCTTCTCGGCAGTGGGAATCCCAGAGCCGGTGGCTCATCGTGCATCGCGGAAGACCTGCCGTTGCAAAAGCTGATCGACGTGTCCGGCGAGACGGCGGGGTATGTCTCCTCCCCGCACAAGCAATCCTGTCTCGATATTGTCGCCTGCTGCGCGCCGAGTGATGTTGGCGCTGGTGATCAGCGCGGTAGATCGATCGATGACAACCACCTTCGCGTGCAGGGCCGCCCCGGATGCGGGTCGCTGGTCCGCCGGCCAGCGCAACCGGTTGACTACGAGACCGGACAGGGCGGTAGCTGGTGCGCCCGAGAAGTTGTGATTGTCGCCGGGGTCCTCGGCCAGGACGGTCAATCGCGCTCTCTGCCAATGCATTATCGTAGGCATCCCCGACACTTCCGATGGAAGCCGCGATACCCTCGTGTCGTCTGCGATGAGCATGGGACCAGTTTGATCTGATTTTGCCAGGGTGATGGGACCACCTGGATTGCCAGTTATGGGACCACCCGGCGCGCCGTGCCGGTGGTCCCGTCGTTTGCTCGTTCGATCGTCTGTGACAGCACGAAGCACGTCACGGAGGTCGGTGAGCATGGCTTTTCGGGAGATCAGTGTAAACGAAATCAGAGAGGTACTGCGATTGTGGCTCGGGACGGCGGCACTGCCGGCTCCTGGGTTGCGGAAGATCACCGAGCATGCCGGGGTGGACCGTAAGACTGTGCGCCGCTACGTAGAGGCCGCCCAGGCGGCTGACCTGAAGAAAACCGACAGCGTCGCTGCGGTGAACGACGACATGATCGCGGCAGTGGTCGACACTGTTCGCCCTGACCGCCCGCACGGCCACGGCGCGTCATGGGAGCAGCTCGTGCCCCATCAAGAGCAGATCAGCAAGTGGGTGGAAGGCGATGGTGAACAAAAGCCGCTCACTATCGCCAAAATCGAAGTGCTGCCTGCACGTAAGGGCTGTGTGGTGCCGTATCGGACGTTGCACCGGTTCGCCACCGAGAGGTGCGGATTCGGCCGCAAGAACCTGACGGTCCGTGTCGTCGACGGTGACCCGGGGATCGAATGCCAGGTCGACTTCCGATACCTGGGGATGCTCACCGACCCCGACGACGGGCGCGCCCGCAAGGTCCACGCCCTGATTTTCACCGCGGTCTACAGCCGGCACATGTTCGTGTGGTTGACGTACTCGCAGACATTGGTGGGCGGTGATTGCCGGCTGCGAGGTGGCGTGGAAGTTCTTCGGCGGAGTCTTCGCGGTTCTGTGTCCGGACAACCTCAAACCCGTTGTCAACGTGGCAGACCCGATCACTCCGCGATTCAGCGATGGTTGGCTCGACTACAGCAATCATGTCGGGTTCATCACCGATCCAGCGCGGGTCCGGTCGCCGAAGGACAAGCCGCGTGTGGAACGAACGGTGCAGTACGTGCGCGGGAACTTCTGGGCCGGGGAACGGTTCACCAGCCTCTCGCAAGCGCAGGAGGCGGTGGTTCGCTGATGCAGCAGCACTGCGGGTATGCGTATCCATGGCACGACCTGTGCACGGGCGCTGGATGTATTCGAGGACTCCGAACTGTCGGTACTGCTACCGGTGCCGGCGGTCTACGACGTGTCGATTTTCAAGGACGTCAAGGTCCACCGCGACTTCCATGCCGAAGTCGCACGCGCGTTGTATTCGCTGCCGCAGCAGTGGATGGGATCGAGCCTGTCGGTGCGCGCGGACACCGAACTGGTGAAGTTCTACGACCGCGGCACCCTGGCCAAGATCCACCCCCGTCAGCCTCCTGGTGGCCGCAGCACCGACCGCGCAGATCTCCCCGAACACAAGCCGACTACGCCTTGCGCGATGTCACCTCACTCATCGCGAAGTGCACCTCGACCGGACCGAACTTCGGTATCTACGCCGAACGGATACTCGACGACCCACTGCCGTGGACGAGGATCCGCAGCGTCTACCGCCTCCAAGGACTCGTCCGCCGCTACGGAGCCGAACGCGTTGATCAGGCATGCTCGCTCTCACTCGATCTCGACGTCGTCTCCGTCACCAAGATCGCCTCGATGTTGGGCGCGCCACCGAATCCACCGCGCCGGATCAACCGAAAGCGGTCGGACAATCTTCGACTCGATTCTCCCGCGACCCAGCCGAATTCCGTTCTACTGCAGTCACATCTCTTTCCGTCGTAGACGGCAGCACCGCAACTTCGGAGGCAAACTCATGAGCACCACTCGCACCGCAACCACGACCGAACCGGTCGGCACCGACCTCGTCCGACTACTCAAGGCCCTCAAACTCGGCGCGCTCGCCGACACCCTGCCCGAACGCGCAGCTCTGGCCCGCCAGCACAAGCTCAGCCACATCGGATTCCTCGAGGCACTCCTCGCCGACGAAGTGAACCGTCGCGACTCCCGTTCGGCGATGCTGCGGGCGACCAAGGCAGGGCTCGACCCGGCGATGGCGTTCGACTCATGGAACGCACTCGACGATTTACGCTACGACCGGACTTTGCTGGGCGATCTGACCTCACTGCGATTTCTCGATGCGCATCAGTCCGCGATCATCCTCGGGCCGGTCGGAGTCGGCAAGACTCACCTGGCAACAGCGTTGGGACACAAGGTAATCCGGAGACGACACAGTGTACTGTTCGCTCGATCGGACAAACTGTTCACCAGGATACGAGCGGCGCGACTCGACAACACCGTCGACGCCGAAATCCGGCGGCTGACCGCCATCGAAGTTCTGATCATCGACGACTTCGCGCTGCGCCCACTCGATGCCACCGAGACCAGCGACTTCTACGAACTGATAGTCGAGCGCCACCGCAAAAGAACCACGATCGTCACCTCGAACCGCGCGCCATCGGAGTGGCTGACCATGACCGCCGACACCCTCCTCGCGCAGTCAGCAATCGACCGACTGACCTCCGCCGCGCACACCCTCATCATCGAAGGACCGTCCTACCGCCAACGCACCCGCCTCGGGACAGTTGACGAAAACACCGACAACACGCATCCTCAATAACGCGCCACGGTGGTCTCTACCCTCTGGCAACCAGGTGGTCCCATCAACCTGGCAAGCGACACCTCGCACAAGCGTTTCCGCAAACGCGCTCGAAGTGTATTGACTGCCTGCATCGCTGTGGTGAATGACCCCTGAGACGACGCGGTATCCGCCGTGATCTCGTCGCCAGAGAGCCATCTTCAACGCTGCGGTGACCATAGTGGTGGCTTTGACTATCGAGGCGTGCCATCCGACGATGGCTCGGGAGAAGCAGTCGATGACGAACGCGACGTAGTCGAATCCAGCCCACGTTCTGGTGTACGTGAAGTCGGTGACCCATTTTCGATTCGGGGCGTCGGAAGTGAAATCACGGTCGAGCAGGTCAGGGCCCGTGTGGCGTTCTTGCCACCCTGGATCGTGGTGCGGTGTCGTCTCCCTCGAACGACGCCGGACATGCCGCCGTCGCCCATGAGGCGGTCAACCGTGCAGGCAGCAGCGCTATGGCCCTTCCTACGCAGGTGACGGTACATCTTGCGCCGACCGTCGAGCTCTTCCGGTTCGCCGACCGTGCCACGGAGAGCGTCGGTGAGGTACGCGTCGGAGATCGTGCGGGCGGACGGTGGTGCTGATTTCCAGTTGCAATACGTGCGTGGGGCGACCTGCACGCCGTGCTCGGTAAGCACTCGGCAGATCGACTCGATCCGGTAGTTCAGTGCACGCATCTGATCGATGAACTGGACTATCAGCGGCGGCGAGGGTCGAGCTCCCTCGCGAAGAAAATTGATGCCGACTTCAGAATCTCGTTGGCTTCCCTGAGATCTCGGTTCCCGCGTTCGAGTTCCTTGATGCGCTGTTGCTCCTCGGTCGTTGCTCCGGGGGGGTTGGTTGGCATCTATCTGGGCCTGGCGTGTTCTGAGCCGGAGTGACTCGGCGCCGACGCCCAGTTTCGGTCCGATCGCTTTGTATGCGCTGTAGACTGAGTTGTACTCGTGGAGGTCGTCGAGGACCGTCTTTACCGCTCGCTCACGTTGCTCGGCCGGGTAACGCTTCGACATGTGCTTCGTCCTTTACAAAGAACGAAGCGGCATCAAACCCAGGACGGTTCAAACCGAGGGTCGACCAATACGACGGGTACGTGCGAGCAACTTCTGGGCCGGAGAAACATCTACCGCCCTGGCCAGCGGAGAGCAGGCTGTACCTGGTTGGGCACCGAGACAGTAGGGATTTTGGTACAGGTAGGACGTGCGTGCGGCAGCGAGAGGTCTCCGGGGCCGAGTAATCGAAAGAAATATGGATTGCAGTTTTACAAACCGCCCGTATTGCGGTCTTAGAGCGTCGAAGAGACCTTACAATCCGAATGGATACCCCTGGGCAGACAAGATGCAATCGGTCCAGAAATCATCGCAGCGATCTAGTGCCTTAAGCAGCGGCACCTTCCAGTAGTCATGACCGTACCTCATCTCGAGAACAACGGCGCGCCTACTCAAGTCAATTGCTCCACGAGCGACTATAGCGGGTACACCTAAGTTATTCACTTCATCCACAATATTGTAGACCTCTTGTATAGCAAGTGCCTGATATCGACGTTCCAATTTCAAGGCTGTGAATGCATCCTGCAACTCGTCAAAGTAGTCGGCACTTTTGAGAATCCTGAACTTTATTGTTACCTCCGAATCTTGGATTCCAACTACACAGTCTAACCAGGGCAACTCCTCTACTAAATCTTGTGTCACGTACGGGTGTCCAAACCGAATTTTTGGACTGAAGATCCTATCGCGCTTGTTATTGTTACATTCAGAACAGACAGGGAGTAGGTTGAAATATAAAATTGAAAATTCAGGAAACCTAGACTTCGGGAGAAAGTGATCCACCGTGATAGCAGTAGCGGCCTCGCACATCCAGCATAATGCTAGGAACGCCGACTGAATCACATCCATTCTGATGCCATCGAGCGGTCGGCCAGAATCCATCAACCGGTAGTTTCCGATCAGCGCTCCTCCGTGGCGAGTCCCCGTCATCGCAGACTTTGAGCCCTTGGCCGACTCGGACGCAATCAGATGAAAATACCGCCAGTATTCGGAAAAGACTCGATCCCGTACTTCCAGCAGAAGCTCGGCTGATGCGGCCGATCGTCGCTTTATTGCAAGATCGTAATCCGATTTTGGATCCCTACCGAGAGTTTCGGGTTTCTTCATTGCGCCGGTCGATTCTGCGAACGCTGGATCGCTATAAAGAAAGCTCGGGCTTGATTACTCATACCGCGTCCAAAAAGCAAATCTGCGTCTTCCAAACTCATTTCGAGTGCCATCCTACGAAGAACTTGATGGTAGTCGGTGCCCGTGGCATCGAGGTGAAATACCGACGACACGATTCGACCCAGGTTTTCACCGAAAGATTCCTCAGGCAAACTCGATGAATAATGGCGGTCTCCGATTCGCTCCAGCACCCTAACCCCGCGTGCCGGTAGCTCTTGAATTATTACCGGGGAGTGTGTGGCGATTATGGCGTGTGAATCCCGATTTTCGAGAATATGCCCCAACACCCGCAACCACATTGCCAAAAGGGAGGGGTGCATGTGCGACTCGGGCTCGTCTACCAAGACCAAGGATGTGGGCTGCAGGTTGGCGACCAACAACACCAAGGAATGAAACACCGCTTTGTGCCCGGAGCTAGCCAGCGCGAAATCGTCAACTGAGACCCACTTTGAATCCGAAAGCGACGAGATCGAAGATCTAGCAATCGACGGCTCAGTTCGTAAAAGATCTGTGCATTGCGTTAGTAGCAATGACCGCTCGGTTGCAGCAATTATCTTGTCGAGACTCACTGCATACTCTTGAACCAACTCTTGATGGCCTTTCAGCTCCGGCTGAGGCGACCCATCTCGGACTTTTCTTATTCCGCAGTATGTATAGGTGTAAGTGTCAGACCCGAGGCTATACTCACCAGCTGAGGTTGAAGGATGCTCGAAATTGTCAAATGCACTGTATGAGACAGCAAATACTGAACTGTACCGATAGTTTTCGGATTCAAGCCGACCGTGCCCATCAGCCAACCTCAGCCGCTCGGACGTTTCTGTAGCAGCTAGAATCGCAAGGCTCGATAAGGTTCGCGACTTTCCTACCCCATTGTAACCGATAAGCGCGTTTATGCGACCCGGCAAGTACCCATCGGATAGAAAACTGAAGTTAATAGCCGTGTCATACTTACCACCACTATGCTTAATCGGCGGAATATAAGAGAAAGATCCAACAACCTCGTTTTTTGCTCCCGTCATTTTCCCGGCGCCGCTTTTAATTGCGATATTCTCCGCCGTGGCACTCCTCAGCAGGGAGTCATCGAAACCTGAGTGTGTCTGGACATGCCGCAATGCATCCTCGTCCAGTCGAGTGATATCCCGCATGGCCCTCAGATAGTCATGCTTCAAAGAGGCTGGGAGACCATCAAGTTGCAAGTAGTAGTCGAAATCTTGACCAATTGAATAATGCGTTTCAGGCAAAACAGATACGACACGCTTCGGCAACTCCGTAATGCCCTGCGTTTGCGACGTAGAGAGTATCTTTACATTCCCGAGGGTTCGGTAGTTTGCGGGAGAAAGATACAGTTTCGCGGCAAAGGTAGACCTGAAACCGTGGTCGTCCCATTGTTGATATTCCAGCATTGCCAACGGGTAGCTTAAATTGAGTTTTCGAGAGAGTTGAGTTGCCGTGGAGATAATTTGAAGCGCGTGTCCATCAAGTTGAAGCTGATCGCTAACTTCTAAAACTTGACGGTTCGGAGCAACTTTAGAGAGACTTGACCACGACGAGACCAGCTTAGCGATCGCAGGCTCCGCATTTCTTTTCGTGAAGAGAGCGAGGGTGGCGCTCCAATCGTTCGAATCCTTGCCGCTACGCTCGAGAACGAGAATCTCAGAGTCCGGCCGTTCTGCAGCGTGAAATTTTACAAGCGTCCGGATCGCACCCTCAGCATCTTTCGCATCCTGTGCACTGACCAGAACCACTAAGACTGTCGCAATTCGCGCCCGAGAGGATTGAGAAAGTCTCACCCTCACGTTTCCGGCCTTTGAAACATATGTTGTATATATTGCTGAAGGCTGTACGCCTAGTATGTTTGCAAACTTGTATTCCAATTTTGCGTACTTCTTGTTACTGGTGGCACTATGGTCAATCCGTTCCAGAAGCTGGCCGGCCCCATCCACCAAAGACACTCGGGGCGATCTCGACACACTATCGGGAGACATCACCACCCCTTTCGACTTGTATCGAATGACGCAAATAAACGGAACTCTACCTGGTCACTGGCGAGTTGAGGGCGGCAACTCGCCAGAGTTATGGCAGTCCGGCAGCGACGCGTTCAAGAGCCCTCCCAGCCTCCCTCTCCAACGACTTCAACCCCCGCTTCTCAAGGCTTTCGATGAGCATGCGCTTGAGATTCATCTCCGCCGCCACCTGCGACACCGTCCGCGGCTTCGCCCCGTCGATGCCGTACCGCCGAATCAACACCGACGCCTCCCGCACATCGATGGCAGCCATACACCGCAGAATCCCGTCGAGCTGATCAGGCGTCCCGTACTGCGCCTCCGACAGAATCTCCTTCACCGTCCGCGTCCGCGCCGCAGACACCAACGTCGGTACCATCTTCGACTGCGGAATCACGATCGGCTCGATCGGCGTCGGCTCCACCGGTGGCTTCGGCAGAATCGGCGCCGACTGACCCAACCAACTCGCCAACACCGCACCCGCATCAGCCAGCTCGACGTCCACGACCTCCTCGGCCACACCCGTCAACTCATCCAGAAACGCCTCATGCGCCCCTAGAGACGGATCCTCATTCGTCCCCGCCACATACATGATCACGAACGCCGCAGGCCGACCATCAGGCTTGAGCCGCAGAATCCGGCCCATCCGCTGAATCATCTGCCGCTTCGATGAGCTGCTCGCTATGATCACCCCGACATCCACCGCCGGCACATCGATACCCTCATCCAGCACCCGCGGCGCCACTAGAGACGTCAACTCACCACTACGAAACTGCTTCAGAATCCGCGTCCGCCCCACCCGATCCAAATGACTCGAATACTGATGCGCCGCCACCCCACCAGCCTTCAGCACCTCCGCACCCCTCGCCGCAGACTCCTTCGTCTCCGAGAACACGATCGACCGCTCCGACTTCGCCAGCCCCGGCTTGATCGCAGCCAACGCCTGCAACTTGCCCTCACAGTCCGCCAACAACGCCCGCCGCTTGCTGAACGCCGACAGATACCTACTCGCCACCCGGCTCGCCGGCAGATGCCGCTCCTTGCTCAAGTCCACCGCATTCTTCATGAACTCACCGAACGGCTCGGCGGCACAGCCATAGTCGTAGATCAACGTGTTGCGCAGCGACTTCGCCTTCTCGTCCAAATCCTGAAACTTCGACGCCTCCTGCGCAGAGAACGGCACCGCCACCGTCATCACCCGCACCGGCGCCAGGATCCCGTCACGCCTCCCCCGCGCCGCATCGCAGCCCTTGACCAAGTTCTCGAAGTACGGCATCAGATGCGTGTCGACACCGTCGTCCTGACGCTCCAACGTCGCCGTCAACCCGAGCCGCTCCTCGAACCGATTGATCAGCACCTTCGCGAACGAACCAGCCCCGTAACGATGCACCTCGTCGGCCACGAGCAGAGCACCGGTCCGCGGCATCGGCGCGCCAGGCCGGATCGCCGACTGAATCGTCGTGATCAGCACGTCGTACTGCCGGAACGTGTCGTTGTGCCCGTTCCCCCGCCGCCCGATCCGCACACTCGGCAACGCCTTCACCATCGCGGTGTACCACTGCTCGAGCAAATCGATACTCGGCACCACCACCAACACCTGACGACCACGACTCACCGAGTCCAGTGTCGCCGCCAACCCCACATGCGTCTTCCCGGTACCGGTGACCGCCTCCACGATCGCGCGATACCCGGACGACACCCACTTCTCGAACGCTTCTTTCTGCCAGTCCCGCAAACCCTCGGACCGGTTCACCACCTGTGTCATAGCGTTAACCCCTGCGGCCGCACCCATTCCTCCACACCATCGCGCTTACGTCTGACCAGCTTGCGGGTCACAACCAGGTCAGCCAACAACTGATCCGCCTTCGTCCCCGACAACCCCGTCACCCGCTGACACCGCTCCAACGTCAACGGCGCAGTCGGACGCGCCGCGGCAATCGCGATCTCCCGCGCCCCTGCCCACGACGCCACCGGCAACGCATCCAATTCGGCCTGCAGTGAGCGACTTCCGGACACCACGACCGGTTTACTCACCACACCCGATGTACGACGCTTGCGCGGCATGACGTCGGGCGTCGGAGCCGGCGGTCTCTTCTTCGAGGCTCTCAGCGCATCGTCGCGAGAATTTATCTCTGCGAGTGCCTCCTGGACCGCCTCGGGCGTGACTTCACAGTCCTCGACAGTCTGTGCCACGGAGAACTTGTTGCGCTTCTGCGAATACCGAATGGCCGCGATGAGATCCTCACGCGGCATCGTCCGAGTCGTTTTCGGTTCGGGCTCGACGAGAGCCTCATCCTCGGCGTCCTCGAAGTGGTCCTCGGGTTCGTCCAGGTCCTCGGGCTCGTCGGTCGTCTCGATGACCTCGGGCAGCGGCGCGAGATCGACATCGACCGTCCGCGACGGCGCGGGCTCTTCGACGATCGCGAGCTCGATCACCTCGTCGTCGGCGTCGGCATCGTCGGCGTCACGGACCAGCTCGATAGGCGACCACGTCGACGGCTCGGCACCCTCGACGACCACCGCCACCTCGTCGGGCAGGACGCCCACCGAATCGAGGATCTCGGTGATGGTCCCGAACACCCGCTCACGGTCTAGGGCGAAGTCCGACGCCCGCACACGATGGAACACCCATCCGCTGCGGCGCAGTTCGAACTCGCGCTCCATACGATCCAGGAGCTCGTAGGCGTCGACCTCGGTGTCGTCGTCGCATTCGATCGCCACGCGCACCGCAGCACCGGTGACGACGAGATCGATCGTCATCTCGTTGACGTCGACGCGGGGGTTGACGTGATACCCACGCTCACGCAGCGCGAGGAAGACCTGCTGCTCGAAGAGCGATCCGAAGTCCGGATGCCCGCTGTCCGCCGAGACCGACGACGGCATCGCGGGCACTGGAACCGTCGGCGACGCTTCGACGTAGGACAGCAGTGACCGTCGTAGATCCGTTGCCGACAGGCTGTCGGCCGTGACGGAGTGGAACAGCCACAGCTGGTCTCGCGCACGCGAGGCAGCAACGTTGAAGCGGCGCTTGAAAAGGTCGGCGGTCATCGCGTTCGACGACGAGCCGGGTGCGACGACCATCGACAGAAACATCACGTCGCGCTCGTCGCCCTGGAAATCAGGCGGGGTGCCGACGCGGATGCGTCGCTCGTCGATTTGCTCGGACGGAACCCGCTCGAACAGCAGCGACCGAATCAGGTCCGCCTGCGCAGCGCTCTGCAGGACGGCGACGCCGAAGGTCTTCTCGACGTAGTCCGGTTCTGCGAGACAGACAACGAGTTGGTCGACGAGTGCATGCGCCTCGGCCAGGTTCGTCAGCCGGGTGCTCGAGCCGGCCGTGGTGGCGTCGTCGACGAAGGTACTGCGCAGCGGTGCAAGCCGATCCGCTCCGAACTGCCGCACGGGCACGAGCGGCATGTCCCTGTAGAACTGCGTCGACGACCACTCGATGATTTCCGGCATGGATCGGTAGTGCTCGCGCATGCGGACGATGTCGCCGAACCGTGCACGCAGCAACGTGAACAGACTCGACTTGGGAGTGAGCATCATGCGGGTGCTGACCGGGACGTCCGAGAGCAGGTCGTCGAGCCGTTCCAACACCGACTGCAGCGTGTAGTTCTTGATGCCCGGAGGGGCGCACTGCTTGTCGTCGCCGACGAGGATGATCTTCGGCGCCAGCCACATCAGCAGCAGGCTGGTGACCTCGGACTGGCTGGCCTCGTCGACGATGACGACGTCGAACGCGTTCTGCTGCGGCGGAATCGACGACAGCACTTGCGCCATAGGCATGACCCACGCAGGCACCACCGTCTGCGCATCCTGCATCGCCGCACGAGCTGCGACGCGATACCGCTGCGCGAGACTGCTGGTGCCGAGCCCCGCGTTCGACATGTTTTCCTGGTAGGCGCGCAGCGCGGTGACCTCACGATTGGTCATGCGCTGCAAGCATTCCTGCCACGCCTGCTCGGCGGCGAGCTTGGCCGTGAGTGAGGAGATTTCCGCGTCGAGGGCGTCGAGATCGTCGTCCAGGTTGTCGTTCTCGTCGGGCTGCTGGCGACTCTCCGCCCACTGCTTGGTCCATCGCCACGTCCATGCTTTGCCGAATGTGGTTGCCCGTGAGGCCCAGTCGGCGGCGCTATCCTCGGCCACTGCGCGGGCGAGGCTCGGTGCCTGCTCGGTGAGAACATCGAGGAGCCCAGCGTTCGCGACGGGCTGCAGCTCGCTCGCGAGTCGCTCGTAGGTGTCGGCGTCGGCCGATCGCAGGGCGGCGACCAGGTAGTCGGAGTTCGGTACCTCTCGGGCCAGGCGGTCTGCAACGTCGTCGAGCGACGCGCGTGCCACAGAGGCGTCGGAGCCATCGGTGAGACCGGTGATCTCGCCGGCGAGGGCGAGCGCGTCGGCGAGGGTTGTCACCTGCGGCACCGAGGGCACGACGGCACCCAACGCTGCGACGAGCTCGTCGCGAACGATAACGACGCTGCCGGTGGCGACGACCTGATTCCAGACCGTGCTGAGGGTGTCGACGCGCAGGCGGCGGCCGTCGACGCTGGTACTGGGTAGTTCGATACCGATCGTGCGCAACAGGTTTGCCGCGTCCTCGACGGCGACGAGTGACCGCAGGTGTTCGGCGACCAACCGCAGCCCGGTTGCGTCCGTCGGGTCGACGCCGTCGACACTGGCCCGCGCGTCGAGCTGATCCACCGCCCGACGTGCGTCGGGACCTGCCTGACCGGTCTCGTGAAGCCGCGCCGACGCGTCGAATGCGTTGAGTGCCTGACGCGAGGTGACGGCCGACGTGACCTGATGCGACCCGACGGACGCGTCGGCGCTGACGGCGACAGACAACATCGCCGAGACCGTCTGAGCGCGGGACCAGGCGGGTCCGAGCGAGCCGGCGAGGATGCCGTCGGCGAGAGTTCGATAAGCCGGGCCGAAGCTTTCGACGGCCCGCGCACGGTCGGCGAGGGCCTGCGCGGACGGGCGGATGTAGTGGAGCTGGGTCCGGTCGACGTCGTCGAGGGTCGGGAGCAGTCGAGGTGAGCTGTGAGCCCGTGCGCAGAGCGCGCGCACGTCGTCGATCGACGGCACAGCCGGACTCGGTGCACCGCCCCGAAACAGCGACGCGAACGCTGCGTCGTCGAAGGGCGGGTGCTCGGTGTGCAGCGGGCCGGGGATCCAGCCCAGGTCCGGCTGCTGGGTGTTGAGTTTGCCGACGATCGCCGCGAGCGTGCCCGAGTAGGTGGGCGACGGCGTGTGGATCTCGGCTTCGGACGATCGGGCAAGGCGCATCTGCTCCTTGAGCCTGTGGCGCCGCTCCTTGGCGCTGTAGCGCTTGCCGGTGAGCGCTTTGATCGTCTTGGCGGACTCGGCGGGGTCGAACGCGGCTTTGCGGTTCGCGATGGTCGAGACGCTCTCGTCGAGCTCGGCCGATCCCCCACGCGCCATATCGGTGACGGAGACGCAGAGGTCCTGCAGTTCACTGGGCAGCTTGTCCTTCAGGACGCGGAGCGCTTGCGCCTTCTCACTGGTCACCAGGATGCGCTGGCCTTGAGCCATCAACGCGGACATCAGGTTTGCGATGGTGTGGGTCTTGCCGGTGCCGGGAGGGCCTTCGACGACGACGCCGGTGTCGTTCATGACGCGGTTGTAGATTCCGGCCTGGGCGCGATTCGCAGGCAGCGGGAACAGAGGCTCCGCACTGGGTGTGTCGCCGATGTTGGCGGCGAGCCAGTCTGCGCGTGCGCTCTCGTCGTGGCCCTCCACGAGGTGCGAGAGCCCGACAGGCACAGGCGCGCCGTTGTCCAGCGCTGCGAGCATGGCGTCGTAGTACGACACCAGCGCGTAGGAACCACGCTTACGCAGAACGAGAGCCGGCGACATGCGCAGGGTGTTTGCGGTGGAGGCATGAACGCTGGGGGGCTTGTCGTGATCGGCGATGACGGTCAGCGGTTGCGTCAACGCCGAGGTGGCCCACTGGCCGAGCAGCCGCGGAATGTCCGACGACAGCGACGACGAGACAAGCTCGGACAGGCTGCGGTGCAGCGACTTCGAGCCGGCGCGGTCGAAGCCCTTCAGATCCAGCAGGACCTGCACGTCTTCGAGGCGCGGCGTGCTGGCGGGAGCAACGGTGACCAGTATATCTCCCGTCGAGTCCTCGCGCGTGATGCTGGCCTGCTGGGTGACGAGGTGTGTGGCAATCTGTTGGCCACCGACAGTGGCGTTCAGGTACCCGGAGGCGATGACGAGTTCGAGGGACTCGGGCTGGGTGCCGAGGTCGTGCAGCATAAGGTCGACGGATCGGAAGAGCTCGGCGAACGGGCGACGTGCGGCGTCTTCGAGAGCCCAGCCGGTCCACTCTTGAAGCCACTCGTGGGCCTCGGCGCGTGCGTGGGCTTTGACGGTGGGCGGGGTGGCGGTCTCGTCGATCCACGGTTCGAGTTCCGCAGGAAGGCCTGGTGGCTGCTCGATACTGGTTCGCGGGATGCGAACCGCCACGTCACCCGGTGCAACGTCAGTGTTGACGTCGAGTGGGCGTGCATCGTCGAACAGCCACTCGACCCGGGCGTCGACGCCGTACTCTCGAATCGGCTTCGACTGGGCACCCACCGTCTCGCGCAGGAACTCCAGCAAACGGCGTACCCGTCCACGGAGCTCACTGTCATCCACAGCCGACATTCAGACCCTCACATTTCACCCTTACTTGAACAGGACTCAACTTATACGTGGTGGGTGACAAACTTTGGATGGTCTGTGGGCGCCCGAACGGTGTCGTATCCACCGAAAACGGCTCTATCTGCGGTGTTCCGGTGAGCGCCTTGTGTACAAAGGCACTGCCTGCTGACGACCATCACCGAAGTTCATTCACACGAATGAACTTCGTCGACACCCAGCACCACGGATCGGAGCGAGTCTCCGGCATACCGTCCGGCCTGTCCCCTACAGTGAACACGCGGCCCGACGGGCTTCTCGCTCCCGCAGCGTCAAGATATGCCCCCACCCGCACGAATCGATTCGTGCTGCCCTGGGGACATTTTGACGCTGCTTCGCAAAACTGCTGACCAAATCGTGGGAATTGCCAATCCCGACTCCCTCGTCGAGCAACTCCTGGAGGCGATGCTGCACAAGAGTGGCTATCGCGCGGGCAAGGCCGAGCAGATGTCGTGGCGAAGGAGCCTGCCTGCATTCGCTGAGACGCTCACCGACGCCGGGCTGGGTTCCGTTGACATGCTCATCGAGTACCAGATGCCGCTGACGTCGCAGCGCGCTGATGTGGTGCTGGCGGGACGCCATCCCAAGACAGGCGCGCCCTCGTTCGTTGTCGTGGAGCTGAAACAGTGGTCGAGCGCGTACGCACACGAAGGCAGCGCGGAATTGGTCGACGTTCCGGGTATGCCCGGCGGACCCAAGCTCAACCCGATTCTGCAGGTCCGAAACTACTGCCAATACTTGGGCGACTTCGCCAGCGCGCTCTCCGATCAGCCAGACGCGCTTGCCGGGCTTGCATATCTCCACAATGCGACCGAGCCTGCCGCCGTCGCAGATCTCAATCGTGTCCCCGTCACAATCGAGGGCCAGCTGTTCACCGCCGCGGATTCCACTGGCCTGCGTGCATTCCTTCAATCTCGACTGGCGAGCGATGGCCTCGGATCGGCTGATGTGTTGCTGTCGTCGGCGTTCGCTCCCTCCCAACAGCTACTCAAGGTTGCTGCGGCCGAGATCAAGGACCGCGAGCAGTTTCACCTTCTCGGCGATCAACAACTCGCCGTCGAGCAGGTCAAGCACGACGTTCAGCAGGCACGAGCCGCGAACACGAAGCGAGTCGTCATCGTCACCGGCGGACCGGGTAGCGGCAAGAGTGTCATCGCGCTCTCCCTCCTCGGCGAGTTGGCGAGAGAGGGACGAAGCGTTATTCATGCGACGGGATCGCGGTCCTTTACACAGACTCTGCGCAGAGTGGCGGGCCACCGAAGCACACGAGTGAAGTCGATGTTCAAGTACTTCAACAGTTTCATGACTGCCGGGCCGAACGATCTCGACGTCGCGATTTACGACGAGGCACATCGTATTCGCGAGACGTCTGTCTCTCGGTGGACGAAGGCAGAGCATCGCACCGGACGTCCGCAGCTCGACGAATTGATCGCAGCTGCACGGGTACCGGTGTTCCTTCTGGACCAGCATCAAGTGGTGCGGCCCGGCGAGATGGGCACGCGCGAGCAAATCGAGACACATGCAGCCGGCCTCGGGTTGGAAGTCCATCATGTCAACTTGGGCGAGCAGTTCCGTTGCGGCGGCAGCGAGGCGTACATCGACTGGGTGGTCAGGCTTCTCGGACTCGCCGAGGGTGGACCGGTCGAGTGGAAGGAAGACCCCACCTTCGTTCTCCAGGTTGCTGATACGCCCGAGGAGATGGAATACGTACTGCAGAGCAAGCTGGACGACGGTTACTCGGCGCGCATGTCGGCCGGGTACTGCTGGCCGTGGAGCAACAAGCGCGACGACAACACGCTCGTGGACGACGTCGAGATCGGCGGCTGGGCTCGCCCGTGGAACAGCAAAGAGGACAAGAGGCTGGGTGACGCGCCGCCATCGCAGCTCTGGGCGACGGAAGAAGGCGGATTTGGTCAGGTCGGATGTGTTTACACCGCACAGGGTTTCGAATATGACTGGAGCGGGGTCATCCTTGGGCCAGACCTCGTATGGCGGGACGGCCAATTCGTCTCGCGTCGAGAGTTCAACAAAGATCCTGACTTCAAGGCCGGCAAGAAAGTGAGTGACTTGCGATTCGACCACTTGGTGAGGAACGTCTACAAGGTTCTGCTGACCCGCGGCATGATCGGGACGGTCATCTACTCGACGGATCCGGAGACTCGGGAAGCGCTGCGTGAACTGACCACGCAGTGAAACCAGTGCCATAAGCAGCAGGATGAATCACTTTCGCAGCGCAGTTGGCCACCTCAATATGCGCCGGTTGGACGTCGACTGTGCCCGTTCGACGATTACATCAGGCCGTGGTTCACCGTTTACCTCGATGTCGGTGCCAACCTCGCGAATCGACGTCCTACCCGCCTGCTCACCTATTACTCGCGCCTCAGTGTAACCGGCGCGGACGGACGAGATGCGCTCTTCGACGGCCAGACAATCCAGAGGCGCAAGCGAATCAATTTGACTGTGCACAGTTTCCACTCGACTCTTGGATTCTTCACGCCTGAGTTCACGCGCGTCGCGGACCTTTTGCGCGTCCGCGGCGCGAACAGGCGCATCCAGGTCGAACGACAGTTTGGTGGCCGCCGACTGCGCCCGAGCCAGCGAACGTTCGACGTTTGTTATTTCAATCAGCAGCGCTGTTTGCCGATCCTCCACAGACTGAGAAACGTTCGGCGCGCTGTAAATGTTTGTTTGGAACGACCTGTTTGCAGCCGTTGCCAGCTCCGAACTGAGCACAGCACGCTGAGCGGCCGCAAATGCAACGCGATCTATGTCTAGATCCCCGAACATCTCATCTGTGAAGCCCCTGCTAGATTTGATCGCTTCGACGGACTTGTAGATTTTTCGCATCGATTTTTTAACGGCACGCGGCGCGCTGGCGTAGCTGATCTCGCAAATCGTATATCCCGCTGACCTACGCCGCATCGATGCGCCGAAACTGATCGCGAATACACCGACGAAGTAAACAAGCGTGGCTGCCAGCGCACCGACCACCCCTAGTAGAGAATCTTCGGACACGCCCCATATACCAAGAGCGGCTACGACGCAGAGGACGAGAAGACCACCCTTCAACAACGGGAGGTAGCGTGCGGGATCGTCTCGATCGGGATCCGTGACGCGAGCACGATACTGCTTGTACGAGACCACCGCCATCACGCCTCCAGCGACGTAGCCTATCCACATCTCGCCCTCACCCCTTCCGCCTGCACATGGCCACATGTTCCAGGAAGTCAATAACAATCAGCGGGCTGAGCGTTACACGCCGATTTTCGAGCCTTCTACCGAGGGCTCGCCTTCGATCGCTCCGCAGCGAGCTCCCCCATTGCGCTGCTGGCCAGCCGCGAGTTCGCTCTTCCGAGGCCGAGAGATTCCATGCCCGCCAAAGCAAGCTGAGGGCGTACGAGCTCTTGTGAAAGCCGCGTAAATGCGGGGACCTACAATGTTTGCGCATCGCGCGCCTGCGCGATTCTTTGAGAAAGCCTCTCCAAAACCTTGTCTTGCACAACCGGCGGGAGCTGCGTTTCAATGAAGTCGTTCAACTGCCCGGGGTCCGGCTGGAAGCGCTCCGGCTTAGCCAGTATCCGCCAAGTCGAGTAGTCAGTTTCTACGGCGAAGGTCACCACTCCGATGCCATGACTCGCGGCTACCTTGACTACTCACTCGACCGATTCTTCCAAGTCGTCGACCAGGTGAGACGGGACCTGCAATGCAACCCACGAATGAGTGGCTGCGCGGCGGTGTGCCAGAGCCTCGTATACCGCAAGAACATCGAGCTGAGTAAATGGTTTGACCTCGAAAGTCTGAACTTCGAGAAAGGTGCCAGGTACGAACTTGAACTCCTTGACTCGCACAAGCACGATGTCGGGACGAGACCACCGTCCTCCCGTTCGTCTTTGTCCTTGCGCCGCGGTGTTCTCAACTGCGAGAGGCAACGCTGGCGGCTCTTTCGCCTCGCTGCCCCAGTGTTGACGCATTGTCGCGACCAGCGGCTCGTAAAGCCTTGCCTCTCTTGCTTTGGCGGGCTTGACGCGAGGGCCACGGTTGACTCCGTCTCCGTCCGTGGAATCCGCTCTCAGCAGACTTCCACCCGAGCCAGTACCGCGTCGCGCCAGCCCCAGCTCGATCAAGCGAGATTTCGCCCGCTCGTACCGGCCGTCACCTATCCCGACCGCTCTCTGCAGAGACGCGTTCCCGCGAAGCGGGTCGGCTTTGTGTAACTGCAGCAGAAGTTCATTCGCATTTATGGTCAATTGCGTGTCGTGCCGATACATCACGTTCCGTTCCAAGCCGTGGTGGGATTTGAGGTCCCATCTGACGCGGCTCTAGCAATCCTCGGACTTACGTCCCGCCGCAACATTCTGGAGATTACGACCGAGCCATCCGAGGCCACTTGCACCAACGTCGACTGCTTTGCCTCCGATCGCGACGGCAGCACCACCGACAGCTTTGGCGCGATTGCCTACTTCAGCCAGCGCGTCCGAGATGGACGGGTCTTCGTGCTCGATCCATCCGGCAACCTGGCTACCCCTGGCGCTGGCGAAGTCGTCGAGATCTTGACGCAGGGACGATATGTCACGCTTCAGGTCATTGGTCGAAATCCATCGAACGATCTCGAGCGGTTTGACCGTCGCGTAATTGGCTAGCTCGCTTCTGGCGTGGATGAGCAGATCGCCGTCACGCTCGAAGTGTTCCAGCAACAATGCCCGCGCTGACTGCACAACAGTGTCGAGATGTTCCGGCTCAGTAGCTCGGACACGTTCGATGCGCATCTTCTGCCACAGGTACAACGACTGCTCCGCAATCACCAAAAGCTGCAGGGTCTCTCCGAGCCGCTTGTCCTCAACGGCGTCCTTGAGGTAGCTCGCCCGATCCTGCACCGGCTTCAGTGAATCGAAGCCCGCTACGGTGCGCTTGGCATGCTCGCGCAACCTCGCGATACCGACCTCGAGGACTGGGCCCAAAGATGCGATGGATTCCCAGTCTGCGGTTGGCAACGCCCCGGTCTCTTCGTGAACCTTCGCAATGCGCGAGAGCGCCTCGTGGCTTCCGATCACGTCACCCACTTGCGACGCCTGTGCTAGAACAAGGATCTGGTCCACAGTGCCCTGGACGCGCTCGACTGCGTCAGCAACGGACTGAACCGCGGTCTGCAGAGCAATCTGCACTGCGAGCAACTGAACACCCAGCGCACGCGTAGGCGTCATCGACACGCTCTGCCACTGCATCTGCCCACGGAACTTGTGGGACGCATCGACGACGGTCATACGGTTGTATCCGCCGGTCCCGGGCATCACTCGATACGACTGCAACATCTTCAGGCTCTCGGGCGAGAGTCGGACAAACTGACCCTGGCCTACGGCGTTGGTGGCAGCGGCGCCGGCCACCGCAGCAGCCGACGTGAACGACGTCTTGTCCACGCCAGACACCTGAACCGCATCGCCGGCGAGGTCCTTGATCCGTGCGAGATAGCCGGCTACGGCTGCGTCGTCGCCGGACACCAGAACACCTTCCGGTTGAACCGAGACCGCGATTCCAGCGCTCGCCAGAAAAGCCTGGTCATCTTCGGAATACGGGGTCGGCAGTGACTCGTCTGTCATGTGGTCCATCCTGTAGCGAAACGAAACTATTCGCCCGAATATAGGCGACTGCCCGGTTTTGTTACAGCGTGAACAGTTCCTCAACTCCCCGCGCATTGCTAACCGGGCCTGTCGTTCCATCGTCGGTCACGATCACTCCATCTCATCGATCCGCCGGTGAACCCAACCTACGGGACCGACGTACCAAGTCGTTCCCCCGCGTTGGGGACCCACCACACTGCTACGATTTCCCGCAACTGACACAAGTCCGAGGGCAGAGGTGTCTACAACCTCCGTTGACGAGGGCCGCGGTGGGAGTACCGCGTCGAGGAAGACACTCGTGTCGGACCAGCGTGCAATCCTGTCGTCATGCCAAACGGACGTAACTCAGACCCTGCTGTAGTCGCCGACAAGATTGCGCGTATCCGGGATCCCCACGTCCGCCCGTTGAACGCGTTGGCAGACGCCATTGCGGATTCCGTCGGCCTCCCGCATGGCCACATTCCCTACGTCGACCCAGATCAAGGCGGTATGGACGCACGTATGTTAGTGCTCCTCGACAATCCTTCCACCAAAGCAGAGAGCGGCACAGGATCCGGCCTGCTGAGCCTGGACAACAATGACCGTACGGCTCGCAATTGCCGTGAAGCGTATGAGCGTCATGGTGTCTCACATGCCGAGGTAGTCCACTGGAATGTCGTTCCCTTCCCCGTCGCAGGCGTCAAGAATGGCGGTTCGACTCCTGCAGAACGAACTCGGTCCGTGCGATGGACGACCGAATTCGTCGACTTGTGCCCAAACATCGAGATCGTTCTACTGCTCGGCGCTGCTGCTCGAGACGGTTGGGCACGTGCAAGGATCGACAGAGACTTCTACGTGGTTCCAGGAAAGATTCCGCACTGTTCCGCGCGGGGACTGAACACGAGCGGCGGGCGCGAACGCTTCGAGGCCGCGATTGCTCAGGTCGCACAGATGCTTCGATAAACTGCTGACGGCGCTCATAGCGACAGGGCCCTGCAACCGACGCCCGACCCCTGATCATTTGCCCAGTTGGAAAAGTGCCTTGTCCACGTCGCGGGCAGACCAATCCTTGCCACGGTTGCGTACCTCGACCCGCAGCTTCTCGACGGTCGTCATGTATCCGCGATACCACCCCTTGGACGTGTCGACGGCCAAGCCGAGAAGCCCGAGCGCCTTGAGAGCCCGTTTGTCGTAGATGGCCATTCGACTCGGCGCAGCCGCGAGAATGAGCGCCGAGGGCAACGCGCCGCCGTTGACGCATCCGGGCAATTCGATCAGCGCCTGTCTCGCTCGACCCGCAGCGGTCGGGACGTCCACCGAGAGATCATTTGCTGCCACGTACATCGCGGCGGTGACGACTCTGACGTCGGAGTCGCGCATTGTGTGAAGCGCCATCGCCCAAGGAGTATCGGCCCAGAGTCGCTTCCAGAAGAGCAAAGCGCCAATGTCGGCCTTACCGATGTTCCGCGCGCACTCGACTCTGGCTACGACGTCGAACAGAACCTCGTCGTACGAGTCGGACACCGTACTTTCGTAGTCAGCGTGTGCGACCAGCAGTTTCCCGATGACGTCGTTGTCGGGGGCGCTCACGCCGCGACCGCTGACTTCAGCACAACTTCGAACCGGTTCGATTCCTCGCGAACGCAGCCGACGCCGTACTCGCCCAAAAGCTCGACTAGATCGTCAGCCGGGCGATCGGGTAGAAGCATGCATATCGACGGACTGGTCTCGATGTGTCTGCGGTAGTCCAGCAGCTGCCCTAATGCCATTCGAACTGCCTCTCGTGACGCCGACGCCTTGGCTTCGTACAGGACGTTGTTCGTGTGATCGAACAGGTCACCAGCAACGGCCGATTCACACCCTCGACCTGCAGCTGAAAGCCACTCAGGTCCAAACCCTCGGGACGTAATCGCGCAACGAAACGGTCGACCAGTTCCGATTCGGCACGGCGCGCTCGGTAGGAAGCAAACGATTCCACGTCGTAGCTCGGGGTCATGTTTCGCTGCAATGGAATTCGACGAGATACCCGCTGTTGCCGGGACTGGGGTCGACCACCCAACCACGGATTTTGGGTCCGACGACCCAGATCGTCGACGTGCTCGCCCCAAAGGTTTTCGAGCGACGCTGCGGACGGGTCGTAGATGCGCCTGCCGGAACCGAGTACCGGAAAATTGAATTTCGGCAGAGCTTGACGTAGCTCCTCGATCGTCAATCGATCTTCGTCACCGACCATCACGTCCCAGGTGACATCGACGTAAGCGGTTCGCTTTCCACTTCCGGTCCAGTGATCGTCCATAACGACCCCGTCCTTGGTGATGCTGGCACTGGCGACGACGCCCCTAAGATTTCCTGTGCGCAACAGAAATACTCGGTCACCTGCAAGCGGACTGCCGTATCCACGACCGAAACTCCAGGAACTGTCGTACAACCTTCCGTCGGCCGTCGCGTCGATCATCGCCTGGCGTTCGTCGGGGTCCAATCCCTCCGGACTGCCATCCCAGAGTACGAAAAAACTCTTGCTGGGTTCGACAGAATCAGTCACCGGCACTCCTTCAACTTCACAGTGTTCGGATCCCCGACCGCCTCTCCACGGTTGCACAGCGTCGCGCCTTTCGCAGACAGTTCGGTTTCAATGCACGTAAGACGGGGTTACGGGAAAACGTGCTCAAGCAGTCAGGTCGCGCTGGAGGTCGCGCACTAGGAAACGCGAATGTGGCAGGCATGCGCGGCGTCGTCGACGAATCCGTCGACGTCGGACTCGATGAACCTCACATCATCGGCGGTGAGGAACTGCAGCAGTGGTTTCGCGACCAGGGCGCTCCAGAGGTCATCGTCGTAAGGAGGCCGGCACTAACTCAGCGGGACGCCTGAAGGCGAAAGAGCAGATACTGGAACCATGTCGATGCAGCAGATCCTGACAGAACTGCGGACCTTGGACGGCGTCCTCGAACTCGCACCCGAGCCGGGGAGCGAGTATCCCGAGATCTCGTGGGGCGATCACTTCTTCTACTACGCGACCGACGGCCGGGTTCCGAACAACCGTCAGCCCTACGCGACGATCGTGACCAAGGACTATCCTGACGATGCGGCTTCTCGTCTCGACGCACCCGACCGCTGGCGAGTGAACATCCACGTCGGATCGCGCGCCTTCACCGACCTGATCGGATATGCGCCGGGCGACATCGATGAAGGAACCGTGGACTTTAGCACCGCGGACGTGTTCAACCCGCACCCGCTGTACGGCGCGTACGGCTGGGTCTGCGTGGTAAATCCTGGCGAGTCGACGCTCGATCGCACGCTGGATGCTCTGCGCGGCGCACACCTCGATGACCGACGACGCGTCGAGCATCGGCAGAGATGAGGAAAATCCGGCTCGGAAGAACAACCGCAACTCAGCTTCGGATAGCACCCACGTCCCGGTGGCACCGTCGACGAAGTGCATTCAGCTCGGCCCGGAAGACTACCTGGCCGCAGCCGGGTGCTGATCGGTTCCAACTCAGGTCTCCGGAACTGAACAGCGCACGCTGCAAAGGCCGCAGGCCCTGGATGTCACACGACCGCACTCAGCGAAATACGCTCCCCTTTGACGACAGGGACTTGACCGCCTCGATTGTCCAATCCACCAATACTTCCTGCTTACGTTTGCGCGCGGCTTCGCGATGGGGGTCCATCTCCTGCTCCGCGATGATGTCGCGTAGTTGATCGATGCTCAGGGGAATCAACCTGCTGCGCAGCCCGTCTACCCCGTCGGAGTCGAACACCTGGAAGGGATCGAATTCGCCCGCCTTCCGCGCAACGGTCTTTCGCGGAGCTGCTCGCTTCTTGGGCGGTGTCGCTGGGCGTACCGGTTCGAGGGCGACACCGTCTTCACCAACAACTGCTACCGCACCGACTGCGTCGACGAGCGCTTTCGCGAAGCGAGGTGTGCGGGCTGCCTCGTCCGCGACAACCTGGAATAGCTTGGTCAGTAACGACGCGGCGCTTGCGTCCTTGGCGCTCAACTTGAGCAGCGCGCCGCCCAACTCCTGGTTGTCGACTCGCTGCCGGGTATCCACATCGGTCATAGTTTTGCCTGTGCTTCCGTGAGGATGTGCTGGGTGATTTCACGCAATTGGTCGTACTGCCCAGTGCTGCCGTATTTCACTTTGAGGGTTCCGAAAGTTTTGTGCACTGCGGCGGCAGCGATCGCGTTGGACTCTGCGAGGTACACGGGCAGCACATTCTGAATATGGGCATCTCGACGCAACGATTTCACCATGGTCTTGTGAATCGCAGAATTGGACTTGAACTTCGTGATCACCAGCCCCAACTCGACGATTCTGCGATCGAGCTGATCTCCGAACTTCGCGATGTGGGTCTGAATCTGCGGAATACCGTAGGTGGAAAGCACATCAGGGATCGTCGGGATGATGTAGCCGTCCGCAAAGGCAAGGCCGTTGAGCGTGATGGGGCCGACGTTAGGCGGGCAGTCGATCAACACGTAGTCGTAGTCACCGAGTACCGGTCGCAGGGCGTTCCCGAGGATGTCGACACCCGCCGTTGGCGATCCGCTGTTGATCCTCAGTGCACTCAACTGCTCCTGCAACCCGATCAAATCCAGCGACGAAGGCAGGAGATCGACTCGGTGACCACCTCTGACGGTGGAAACCGATCGTTGGATGGAGCCCTTGATATCAAAATTCGACGTCCCGTCGATCGCATCCCGAAAGATTGTTGCGATCGTGAGGCCTTCTTGGTTCAGTTCGAACCAACGCTCTTCACCGATGAGCATGGTCGTCAGATTGATCTGTGAATCCAGGTCAATCAGCAGCACGCGCTGACCGAACTCCATCGACATGAATTCCGCCAGGGCAGCCGTCACGGTGGTTTTCCCCACCCCGCCCTTCAAGCTGATGGTCGTGATCACCTTGGCCATGCAGCACCATTCTTTCTCTCCTGAAAAACGTTACGTTGCATCAACGATCGCGTCCTGTCCATCTTTCTTGACACGGAATCCGACACGAGGCGTAGGTTCGGCTGCATAAGGGAGTGCATACGAGAACAGGGTCGCGAAGTCCACGGGGTCGACAGGTCCAGTCTTCGCTTTGCCTCGGAATCGAGGGTTCGGATCGTTGGCGAAAACCAGGATCATCGCACCGCGCGTCGGCGTGTGCAGTTTCGAGGCGAGGGCTCCCCCGTCTCTTTCCGGGCTACCGGCAATATGGGCGATGACTTCGCGCTCGCGCACTGCAGTGCCGGTGAAACCGGTGCGATACTCACGATCCTGCCGTCGGCGGTTCACGAGCGGCAGCGTTCCTTCCCACCCTTTGACTGCCACCGCGGGGCGTGTCCGTGGCTGCGGCAGCAGCACGGCGAAGTCTTCAAGTAGGCCAGTCTCGATGGCGTTCTCCATTGCCACGAGGTGCGGGCCGAACTTCCAGTTTGCGTCCCACACGAACTGTGTCACCGCTTCGTGAAGCGCCTCGGCTGATACGACTCCGTACCTCGCGTCGAATGTTTGGCGCGTACCGCGACTGCCGGACACGTTGAACGTTCCGGACTCCTTCAACGATTGCAGAAGCGGCTTCACCGCGTTGAAATGCCTTTTGTTGTTGTCACCGTTGCCACGAGGAGGCTGCATCGTGAAGCTGAAGGGCTCACCGCCCACTCCCCGGTAGGCCTGCTCGGCGTTGTACATCTTTTTCGGGTCGGTCGGTTTCAGCCATGGCTGGGACTGGAACACCATCGGCGGTACATCGCGGGGGGTCATCATAGGTTCGCCCAGGGTGTTCGTGGTGGCGAACCGCGCGAGCTCTTTTCGGAACTCTTCCTCGTCATAAACAATGGTCTCGAATGCGTGGTACATGTCGGTCGGTTTACCGGCCGGCCCCGGCACATTGCGAGCGATGTACAACCGAACGAGATCTCGGTATCCGCGTCGGAAGCCGAACCACCGACCCATCTGCATCAACGTGTCAGCCATTGTGGTGCGTCGGGAGTAATAGGTAGTGGTCAGACCTTCGACGGTGAATCCTCGACTCAACTTCGCTCCGCCGACCAGGATCTTCCAGACTCCGCGCTGCTCGAAGTTCAGGTCATCCTGGTCGTATTCGGTGTCCGAGTCACCGTTGACGACGATCACCGGCGACAGACCAGTGGCGATACGCCCCGCACAGTCGCCGATGAAGTCCTCGAGCTCGGCAAACGACGCTGGGGACTGGATGCCCTCCTCGACGCGCACGGCTGAAACAGGTTCGAAGTCATCGGTCCACAGCTTTTCGAGGCGCGCCAGACTCGCGGGCTGGCTGTAAGCCGATTTCCGCCACAGGGACTTGAACTCGTCGGCCAACGCTCGATGATCCCCTTTCAGCCGCGACTCGTGCACCAACATCGTGTGGTGTGTGAAAGGCTTCGCGCCCTTACTTTCTCGGTACAGCTTGATGGCACCCGCAATGACGAACGAATCGAGCGCCTGCTGCTGTTCGTCCGTTCGTCCCTCCTCGTCGTATCCCGCGTAGAGAAAACGAACGTGGGCCTTCTCGTTGGACGTGGCCGGAGTTTTCTCTTCGTCGGGTGTGTCGTCGTCGAAGTCGTGAAAGTCTGCACCCCCCATGTATCCGACGGGACGTTCGAGGCTCAGTATGAAGTCCTTGGGGAAGATATTTTCAGTGTCCACCGGATCGACGAATACGTTGGCGAACGGAGTCGCGGTGTAGCCGATGTACTGTCCGCGTTTGAGCACACGGAGCAAGTCCGCGATGCGGGCGTTGATCGCCGTTCGCTCGATCTGATCGTTCTTCCACTTGTCCGGGTTCAAAGTGTTTATCGACGCCTGGTCTGCCTCGTCGTCGATGATCAAAGCGGGAATCTGATCGAGCGGAGTAGGAATGCGTTGGAGGTCCTCGACCAGTTTCTTGAGAACCGACGAGTTCTTCTTGACGACGGCGAGTCTGACGTTGGACGAGTACAAATTTACTGGGTGGTTCAGCGGTTTCTTGTGGTCTACGAACTCGTAATGCAGTGCGCCGAGTCCGTTTCCGAGACGTTGGAAGTCGTAGGACAGGCCTGTGAGCCGTCGAATCGCCGGAATTTCGTTGGACGTGTTGGGGTCGGAGTCGTGTGTCAGGAAATTTCCTGCCGCCCACTCCTGGTCGTTAATGTAGTCGTCGGACGCTCCGATGTTCTGAACGCCGATCAATTCTTGTCCAACCGGCGTTGCGTCTGTGCTCGCAGTAGTTCGACCGTGCCTGTCAGCACGATAATGAGCCGGTAACCCGCGTCGATGGCTTTCGCGGTAACGCCGGTGAAATTCGCGGTCTTCCCGCTTTGGACGTAGCCGACCACCAGCCCCTTCGACTGGTATGGCTCGTCTCGGGTCGGATTCGCCAGGCGCGACACCACCTCCGAGGTTGCGACGCTCAGCTTGGATACCGCAACCGGGTCCCACCCGCTGCCCCTCAGCACGCGCTCGTACGCATCCCAGTAGAACGGCCGATCGCGGCGGACTTTCGCGATGTACCACGGCGACCACGGCTGAGGTGCCGCGATGACGACCGATCCGTTGTCCACCGGAAGAGCGAAATCGAGGTGCCCGAAAGCTTCTCCCGGTATGTCCAGCAGCGCGTAGATCAGATGGCGGCGCTGCGAAGTCTTCGGCGCCGTACCCGGTGCCCACGCAGGGAGAGGCTCCGCATCCCAATGCTGGAATGCCGACGCCGCTGCAGACCGGACCTGGACGGCCTTTTCGTCAACCAAATAGGCGACGACGTCGGCAATCTCGAGGCGCTCGTTCAACCGTGCGTTGATCGGCGGCAGGAGTGGCGACGGTGCGAAATTACCGTTGAGTTCCCTCGCGATGGCTTCCTGCACCGAGTCGGACGTCATCCTTGCTCCCCACCCATCATCTCGTCGCGATCGGAAGCAATCGCGGTCTCCGCGGAAACTGCAGCCATCAACACGTCCTGCCATGCCTGCATCTGTTGTTGTTGGCGTGCCGAATGACGCTGAGCCGCAAACATTTCCTGTGTCAACAAGTAGAGAAGAGTCTTCAGCAACGGCGCATCATGCTCGTTCCGGCTTCGGTGCCCGAGCAGACCGCGCCTCAACCGCGCATTCAGCAGCAGCTCTCGGCGCACGAGATCTACCTCGAAGAACTTGTCCGGTGCCAGGGCGCGCCACCGCACTGTGACTGGGTCGTAGTCCCCGCGGAGGGTGAACGCGTCCTCGAACTCCAACAACACATCTTCGGATATTCCGTGTCCGAGCTCGACGATGGTCACCGGCCGCGGTTGGGTCTTGCGAGCATTCCGTGCAGTGGCCTCGGCGGCCTCGAGAAACCTGACGTCCCCCATGGCTCGCTGAAGCGCGGCTCCGAACGTCGCGTCGACGGTCACGCCCGACTTCTCCGCATTGATGACGATGTGTTTGCTGAGAACATCGTCCAAATCGATGGCGACGCGGGCGAGTCCGAAGTGGGGTCGCGGTCGCACAACGCCACCCCAGCCACCCATGTGCAGTAATCGATCCGCGCGGTAGACGAAGAGCCCTTGGTACTCCCTGCCCGGAGCGCCGAACAGACGAAACTTTGTTGAGGAGTTCCGCGCCGGCCAGATGTGGGCGGTAGCACTGCTGTGAGCGCCGTCGAGCTCCAGGGACAGCGTGGCGGGGAACGCCGACTCCGTCGCGGTGTCGTAGCCGAACGGATCGGTTGCAGCGATCTTGGTGACCGCACCCGGGCGGCCCGCATCGGCGTCGAAGATGTCGCTGTGGATGGTCACCCCGGCCTCGATCCGACGATGAAACACTATCCCCAGATGCGCGTGCAGTTCCTGTCTGATGTCTTCGAGCCAGGCCATCCGTTCTTGCGAGTCGTCGATCCGCAGGAAGGTACGCAAGCCCTTCAGTTCGACAATCGTCCCTGTCTCGAAACTGAAACGCGGGCGAGGGTCGTCGAGCTCGGCCGCGGCTCTGCTGTCGGAAATGACTCCAATCTCATGAGGCTTCGACCGATCGGCAATTGTGCGCGCGCAAGGTTCGGCCGGCGACGCCGCCTTCGACCAGACAACCAGTGCGTTGGCCTGACTCAAGGACGCAGCCTTCATCCCCACACCGAAAGCGCCGAGTTGTCCCGCGTCGTAGTGACGTCGTCGTCCGAAAACCATGGCGGATTCCAGCGTGGCCGAATCCATGCCGACCCCATCGTCGTAGATGCGGAGAGCTACGACTTCCGAGTTCTGCTGGACGAATCGAACGGTTACATTGCGAGCGCCTGCGTCGAGGCTGTTGTCGATCAAGTCTGCGACGGCGGTTTGCAAGGTGTGGTGCAGGCCAATGGCATTCACGACGGAGGGATCAGCCGGAGCGTTGATCGTTGCGACGGTAGGGACGACGTCAGTCATTGGAATGATGCACCCAGGCCTGTTCGAGATAGAAGAGGACAGCGGGATCGCTCCCCGCGTAATACGAACTCAAGATCCGCCGGGTTCTGGTTTCGTCGGGCTGTCCGATTGCTTCGGCGAGCACGCCCAGCACGTCGCCGTCGCGAACAGACTCTGGGTTGCGATGTCCGATCGCAGCGAGTGCCTTCCGTAGTGGCGGCGCAGAATCTTCGAGTTCGACGGCCGGAACGACATCGAACCCGCCATCCGCATCGAAATGCAGGAAGACTTCGGCACCGGCCTCGACGGCGAGCTCGCGGAGGAACCGGCGAATCGTTCCGCAGGTGGGCTGTGCACCGGTCCACCGAACGGTCTGAGTTCCCAAGCGGCTACGTAATTCGACCGACGATCCCCGGCTGCACCCCAACGCCGCTGCCACACCCGCGGGAACGGCGAAACTGGAACCCCGCAAATGCTCCGTCGTCACGACCAACCGGTACGACCATCCGCCGTCGATTCGATGCAAACGACGCGTGAGGTCCGGTGACTTCACCCCACCCTTGGATCGTCGCCGCATCCGTCCGGAAAATGGCTCCGGCTCGAACTCCGTTTCGGGCAACGGGTTCTGGCTGGCGAACGACGGCACCGCGGACAGCCACTCCGTCAGCATCCAGCGGGACGACTCGTCGAGCACGACGCGGGCATCCTGGGACAGCTTGCGGTTGATGGCGGCCGCGGGTTTGCCGGCTTCGGTCAGTATTGCCAGAGATTCCGCGGTCTGCGGAACACCGACGACTTCGAGTGCTGCAACTGCCATATCTCCGAGCTTGCGCGGCGTCAGGGCCGAATCACCGATAACGACAACGCCGCACGCAGCCAACCAAGGGCGCAATTCTTCAGGAGTCAGCTCCGCCAGTTCGGACAGCTCCGACAGTTCGACGACTCCGTTGGCAGAATCGAGGTCCTCGAGTAATGACTGCGTACGGGCCTTTGCGGCGGCAACATTTGGCGCAGCCGCCCATTGCCCTTCGACCTCGAACATGTCGTCGAATCGATCGAGCACCAGCCATAGCGGTGAATCGACCGACGGGACCGTCCTCGCAAGGTCCGGGTGCATGTCAATGAGACGAGCCAGCGACGCCACTGGCTGAATCTCAACTCTCAGGCTCGCGAGTAAGTTGCCGACCGCAGTCCCGTACACGCAGGCTGACGCCACCTTGCGCTTGACGGCGCGTTCGACATTTCCTGCCTGCCCCGCCGAAACATGCAGCTTCGCACCGAGCCCACCAAGGGTTACCGGACGATCGGCAAGAAGGCGCAGGTCGACTACCCGGCGTTCACGGTCGTCCAATTGTTTGAGAAGATCCTCGATCTCGTCGAGCGGATCCTGCAGTGGTCGTGCAGGAAAGTCTTCGGAAGAGAGTGCGGACAAGCGCTGGGCCAATTGCTGGACTTCCAGCGGAGCTTCGGCGTCGATGTCGATGTTCAAGAACGGGCGGTCCGATCGTCCCCGGACCCGTTGCCATTGGGCCAGCTGCTCGATGTCAGCCACCATCTGCGCGACAACAGGACTCTCATGCGGTTCTTCGTCGGTCTCTTCGACCAGCGCGAACGGGTCCTCCAGGATCGCGACGCATGTCAACGCGCGAACGATGTCAGCAACGGTGTCTTCGCTTGTCCCGCGGATCGCGAACAGCGATTCGACTGCACACTCCAGTAGGAGAGCGATCGTGGCTGACGACCCCAACCGCCCGATTGCCGTCAGCGCACTCGACGACAGTCCGAGAGCAGTAACTCGCAAATCCGGATCCAGTGTGGGGAACGATTCCTTGAACTGCATCTTCGGGTGTTGCAGCACGAACAGGTCGGAGAGCTCATCCGTCAGCCTTGCGATGTCCAATTCATCGGCAGAAGTCCTCGGCGAGTCTTCGAACCACCAATCATCCGACGGACCGATCTCTTCGAGTGCGGCTGCCTTGGAAGAGACGTAATCCGCCAGCCACGGGAAGACTACCTCCCACTCCTCACCTCGCAGGCCTGAAGGAGGTACGGAACTGACGCCGAGCACCCGATCATGTCCTTCCCGATACCGAACCGTTCGGTTCACGATAGGTCACGAAGAGAGGCTGCGCTGTTTCGGTCCCGTCCGTCGACATCTGATGTGGCTTTGTTCGGTCGGACTTAGAGTCCGACGCTGTCGACGCCGAATTGAGCCTCGTCGTAGCTGAAGCCCTCGAATACCAATTGATCGATGAGCCCCTGGCGAGAGAAGGACGTGAAGTCGAGGTAACTTTCGGCGCTGCCTGCGGCCTGTTCGTACCAATCGGGTGCGATGTAGTCCACGGCGAAGGTGGCATCCGAGGTCGAGTAGTCCTCGAATTCCAGCTGATCGATCAGACCCTGTCGCGAGAACGAGCTGAAGTCGAGGTAGTCCTCAGCCGAACGTACGGCGTTTCTCTGTGCGGCACTCATCGACGGCGCGGCAGGTGCGGCTTCTGTGGTGACTGCCTCGATCGTCCGAGTCGGTTGCGGTACAACGGGAGCAACCGGCTGGGCAGGGATCGGTGACGGCTCTGTCGTGGTAGTTGTCGGAGCGGCCGTCGTCGTCGGAACGGTAGTAACGGGCACCTGACTCGTTGTCGTGGGCGCCGCACTGCTTACCTGCGTCGACGTGGCGCTGTTGGCAACCGATTCGACGTCGGCGCTCTTCTGCTGAGATCCGATCGCTCCCACAACGACGATGAAGGCCACCGCCGCGCCGACGATCCACGGCCACTTCTTGCGAGTGGGCGTCGCGGACCCGGGTGCTGCGAACGATCCAGTTGCCGGCGACGACGAGAGTGGCCCAGCGGGCTGCGGCTGCAGCGCGGACGTCCACTGCTGGCCGTCCCACCAGCGCATCTGCCCGGAACCTTCGGGGTCTGGATACCATCCAGCGGGTGTATTCACAGCTACTCAATACCAATCGGTAGGTTATTCGTTACACAACTCAGCAGTTGTTCGGCTCGTCGACCTTCACTACCGAAAGCACCGCATCGCCCTCTTGGATCGGTACTCCTACGCCCGGGGTGTGTCCCACGACGATCCAGTTGGAGTCGTTGACCTGCATTCGTCCAGCGCCGGTTGCATCCTCACTTCGGGACAAGAACACTCCTGCGTCCTGAATGAGGTTCTGCGCAGCCTGGAGGTTCATGCACACAACCGGTGGCATGAGGACGGGCGCAGCGACAACTTCGGGCGCTGGAGCAACCGGCGGTTCAGCAGCCGGAGGAAGACTCGTCTCCGTCGTCGTGGTCGCTGTCGTTGTGGGCGTCGGGGTGGTGGTAGCCGGAGCCGACTCCGTGGCCGAAGCCTCGCTCACCGCCGTGGTTTCACCCGACGAGCTACAACCAGCCATGACACCAACGAACGCCAGCCCGGCGCCCGCAACCGCAACCGACCGTGCGATTCGACTGAAGGGGCGTCCTTCGACAGCGGCCAGGGACCTGTTGAACGACATGTTTTCTCGACCTTTCGATGTCCGCGCGTGATCGCAGCGGAAGTGACTCGACATTGATCGCAGGCGTGCGTCATCCGTTACAGGGTGCGAAAACTACAACAACGGATCATCGAAGATCGCCAGCACTATGCAGGCTGGCATGCGTTCGGCCGTGATTCGGCGGGAGCCGGTCTGCTCCTTGCCGCGGTTACGGGTGGTCTGGGGGTGTCGACCCCTCCCCCGCCGAAAATTCATCGCGACCGAGAGAAACGTCAGCTCAGGCGTCCATTTCCGCGGTGAAGGTCATGCGGTCCCCGCGGTAGAGGGAGCGCCTCTGTTCGATGGGCATACCGTCCTTGTCGAAGGACACACGATTGAGCAGGAACATCGGCGTCCGGGTGTCCACCGTGAGCAGAGCTGCTTCCCTGGCGTCGGGCAGCACTGTTTCGATGGTGTCGACGACCCGACCGAAAACGATTCCACGGGTGCGTAGTTCGGCGTAGAGCGAGACGCGGTAGTCGAAGGTCTCCACCAGACCGGGAATGCGATACTCCGGAATGCGCGTGGTTTCGAGGCCGACGCGCGTACCGTCCGTCGTGAACACACGCTCGAGCTGGACGACCGCATCACCCGGCTCGATCTGCAGCAGCTCGGCAGTGTCGTCGTCGGCCTTGCTGACGGTCCAGCCGACGAGAATACGAGTTGCCGACAATCCCTTGTCACGCGCCGCTTCGGTGTAGGAGCCGATGGCAAGTGGCAGAACCACTTTGGGCGCGGCGACCACGGTGGCCCGGCCTCGACGCTCGACTCGCCCGGCTACCAACAACTCTCGCATCGCCTGCCGCAGCGTCTCCCGCGATACCCCGTGCCGCTCGGCCAGATCTCGCTCGGAGGGAAACGGGTCCCCCGGCGACAGATCGTCGAGCAGCGCATCCAACTCCCGGCGCACGACTTGATGCTTGAGCACCCGAGGTTCCGAGTCATCGACCATGACCTGACCATAGCAGCAATTGGTCTAGACCTAACTTGTCGAGAGTCGTTCACGTCCCGTTCATGCCAGCAACACGCACTGGTCTATACCAAACGACATCGTCTTCCTCATGCCCAACGCCACCAGCCTCGCCCACCTACCGTCGGCCGCCGAACGCACCCTCCCCGTCGAGCTCGTCGTCATGGACATGGCAGGCACCACCGTGTCCGACGACGGCCTGGTCCTCGCGTCGTTCGACGTCGCCGCGACCTCGGTGCACCTCCCCGAAACCGGCCCCGAACGCGAGGACGCGCGCCGATACGTTCTCGACACCATGGGCCAGTCCAAAATCGAGGTGTTCCGCGCACTGTTCGGCGACGAGGACCGCGCCCAGGCCGCGAACTCCGCATTCGAAGCCGCCTACGACGCACGGATCGACAACGGCGTGACCGCCATCGCCGGAGCAGCAGACGCCATCACACGACTACGAGACGCCGGCACCAAAGTCGTCCTCACAACAGGGTTCTCGCCGGCAACTCAGGAGCGGATCCTCGACACCCTCGACTGGAAGAACATCGCCGACGCGTACCTCGCGCCCGGTGACGCCGGCCGCGGCCGTCCGTTCCCGGATCTGGTGTTGACTGCCGCACTACGCGCGCAGGTCAGCGACATGACGGCCGTGACCGTCGTCGGCGACACCTCCAACGACATCGACTCCGGACGACGCGCTGGCGCCTCGGTGCTCGTCGGCGTCCTCACCGGCGCTCACTCCGAAGACCAACTGCGCGCAGCAAACCCCACGCACGTACTCCCCAGCGTCGCCGATCTCCCCGCTCTTCTCCTGCACTGACTCCCCCACAGACCTCGAGAACGGACATCACCGCCATGATCACTCTCGCTTCCCGCCGCGCCGGCATCGCCGCCGCCCTCTGTTCGGTGACGGCCCTCGTCGCCGCAGGCTGCTCCAGCTCCGGCGCCGACGCCACCACCGAGCAAGGCTTTCCCGAAACCATCACGCTGGCAGCCATTCCCGCCGAGAACTCCACCGACCTGCGAGCCAGCTACGACCCGGTGATCGAGCGCCTCCAGCGCGAGACGGGCGCCACCGTCGAGTTCGTCCAAGCCTCGGACTATGCAGGCGTCGTCGAAGGCCTGATCGCAGGCAACGTCGACCTCGCGTTCTTCGGACCGTTCGCCTACGTGGTCGCCGGAATCAACGGTGCCGAGATGACGCCGCTGGGCGCCGTCGTCCAGGACGAAGGAACCCCACCCGGATACCAGTCCTATGGAATCACACGCTCGGACAACACGTCCGTCAACTCCCTCGCCGATTACGCAGGCAAGAAGGTGTGCTTCGTCGACCCGAGTTCCACATCGGGATTCCTGTACCCGTCCGCGGGTCTCATCGAGGAAGGCGTCGTCGCCTCGGGATCCGAGGGCGACATCTCCGCAGGCGTCACGCCGATCTACGCGGGCGGTCACGACGCATCGGCGCTCGCTGTGAAGGCAGGCGACTGCGACGCCGGATTCGCGTTCGACACCATGGTCGACCGGACGATGATCGACAACGGCGAACTCGCACCCGGTGAGCTGAAGACGGTGTGGAAGTCCGAGACGATCGCCGGATCCTTGTTCGCAGCCAACAACGACCTCGGCACCGAGGCGATCGACAAGCTGAAAACGATCTTCAGCGAGGGCATGAACTCCGACGCCTTCATCGCCGACGGCATCTGCTCCGAGGAATGCCGCATCACCGACGAAGACGCCTGGGGCGTAGTGCCCGCCCAGGACAGCGACTACGACGGCGTCCGCCATGTCTGCGACGTGACCGGCTCCGAGAAGTGCCAGGGCTGACCATGTCTCCCCTGATCGAGCGCAAGGACATCGTCGTCAGCGCACACGATGTCACCAAGACATTCGGGACCACGACAGCACTGAAGGACGTCAACCTCGACGTCCACCGCGGTGAAATGCTGGTGCTGCTGGGTCTTTCGGGGTCCGGCAAGTCCACGCTGCTGCGCTGCATCAACGGTCTGCATCCCATCACGTCGGGAAACATCACCGCCCTCGACACCCGAGTCGACCTGGCATCCCGACGCTCGGTGCGCGACCTCCGCAAGAAGGTCGGCTTCATCTTCCAGCACTTCAACCTCGTCGGACGTCTGAGCTGCCTCGAGAACGTTCTCGTCGGCGGTCTCGGAAGGCTGGTCGTTCCACGCTACGGCGCAGTGACCTATCCCAAAGCGATGCGCGCCGAGGCACTTCGATGCCTCGACCGCGTCGGACTCGCCGACTACGCCGCGCGTCGCGCCGACACTCTCTCCGGCGGTCAGCAGCAACGCGTCGCCATCGCTCGCACGTTGATGCAGCGGCCGAGCATCGTCCTCGCCGACGAACCCGTCGCGTCGCTCGACCCGGAGAACGCCGGAATCGTCATGGACCTGCTGCAACGCGTCTGCACCGAGGAGAAGCTGACAGTGGTGTGCACCCTGCACCAGGTCGACCTCGCGCTCGGTTGGGCACACCGACTCGTCGGGCTGCGCGACGGGGAAATAGTTCTCGATCGACCGGCCGCAGGACTGGCACGAGAGGACATCATGCCGATCTACCAGCGCATCGCCCCGGAGGAAGACACACGCTCGGCGGCGAAGCGGTGACCGTCACCCTGGAACCGAAAACCGAACCCCCGCAGACCGAGCCCCGACGACGGTGGCTTCTGCCGTCACTCGGCGCGATCGCGGTCGTGCTGACGCTCCTGTCCGCCGGCTACATCGATTTCGCACCCGCCGCGCTCGTCGACGGGCTCGAAGACGTGCAACGGCTGCTCGGTCGAATGCTCCCACCCCGCGTCGACGACACCGGCCGCATCGTCTCGCTCGCCTTCGACACCCTGTTGATGGCAGTGCTCGGCACCGTTCTGGCCGCCATCGTCTCCGTACCACTGGCGTTCCTCGCGGCACGCAACACGACGCCGCACCCGATCGTCTACAGCGTGGCGCGCGCGATCATCACCTTCTGCCGCGCAATGCCCGACCTGCTGTTCGCCGTCCTGTTCGTCCGCGCCCTCGGAATCGGTGTGCTGCCGGGCATTCTCGCCCTCGCACTGCATTCGATCGGCATGCTCGGCAAGCTGTTCGCCGACGCCATCGAGGAAGCCGACAGTGGACCACGCGAAGCCGTGCGCGCCACCGGCGTCGGCTACGTCCGAGAAATGATCAATGCTGTAGTTCCCCAAGTCGTTCCCGCATGGATCGCAGCGTTCGTCTACCGGATCGACATCAACCTCAGGATGTCCGTCGTGCTGGGATTCGTCGGCGCGGGCGGTATCGGTTTTGCTCTGCAGGACGCCCTGCGCGGGTTGATCTACCCCCGTGCGCTCGGCATCGTTCTCGTCATCCTCGCCATCATCGCGGCGATGGAGTTGGCTGCCATCCTTCTGCGGCGAATGCTGCTCGTCCCGTCGGCGGCGGGACCCGCTCGCGATCGCGCCATGAAAATGAGCGCGTCGGCCGTTCTGATCGTCACAACTGTTGCATCCTTCGTCGTCCTGGAGCTCGACCCCAGGTCGCTGTTCACCTGGATCGGCCCGTCGATCGAGGTGTTCGGCCGCATGGTCCCACCGGACTTCTCCTCTCTCGGTGCAGATCTCGTCGACGCAACCGTACAGACCATCGCGATCGGCATCGTCGCCACCGCCATCGGCATCGTTCTGTCCATCCCGGTCGGCATCCTCGCCGCACGCAACGTCACTCCCCATCCGGTGGTGTACTGGCTGGCCAGATCATGGATCCTGCTGGTCCGCGCCGTACCGGAGCTCATTCTTGCGGTCGTGTTCGTCGCAGCGCTCGGCCTGGGCCCGGTTGCCGGCACGTGCGCGCTCGCGATCGGCTCCGTCGGGTTCCTCGGAAAACTCGTCGCCGACGCGGTCGAGGAGATCGACTCCGGTCCGCTCGAAGCGGTATCGTCCGTCGGCGGTGGCTGGTGGAACAAGATCTTCAATGCGGTCGTGCCGCAGGCAGTTCCGTCGATCGTCGGATCGAGCCTGTATCTGCTCGACGTCAACATCCGCACCTCCACCATCCTCGGAATCGTCGGTGCAGGCGGAATCGGATTCCTGTTGTTCGAGTCGATACGCACACTCAACTTCGACGTGGCAGGCGCCATCGTCCTCGTCATCTTCGTCGTCGTCTACGCAGTCGAAAGGATTTCCGGATGGATCAGATCACTCCTCGTCTGACGCAGGCAGCGGTATGGACGCCCGACGGCATCGACATACAGACCCTCGAGATCCCGGAACTAGCGCCGGGAGACGTTCTGGTGGACGTAGCCCTCGCCACCGTGTGTGGGAGCGACCTGCACACGGTGACGGGTCGACGTCCTGCGGCGTGCCCATCCGTTCTGGGGCACGAGGCCGTCGGGACGGTGGTTGCGGTAGGCGACGACGCGTCGGCCTCGGTCGGTGATCGGGTGGTGTGGTCGGTGACCGTGCCCTGCGGACGATGCGCGCGGTGCGCGTCGGGATTCACCGCGAAGTGCGTCGACGTACGCAAGGTGGGTCACGAATCCGCCGTCGGCGACTGGGCTTTGAGCGGTTCCTACGCGCGGCACATCGTGTTGCCGAAGGGCACCGCCATCGCGCCCGTACCCGAGACGATGCCCGACGCCGTGGCCGCACCCGCGGCATGCGCGACGGCGACCGTGATGGCGGCGCTCCAGGCCGCGGGCGACCTGGCCGGACGACGGGTGCTGATCTACGGCGCGGGGATGCTCGGCATCACCGCAGCTGCCGCGTCGGCTCATCGAGGCGCAGCGCGCGTGTTCGTCGTCGATCACAATCCCCAGCGGCAAAGTCACGCCCGTGCCTTCGGCGCCATCGACGACGACGATCAGTTCGTCGACGTGGCAATCGACTTCACCGGCGCTGCGGCAGCGGTACAAGCCGCGCTCGGAAGACTCGACACCGGTGGACGACTCGTTCTGGCCGGCTCGGTCACCCCCGGCCCACCGATCACCGTCGACCCCGAACGCGTCGTGCGCGGATGGTTGACCATCACCGGCGTGCACAACTACGAGCCGCACCACCTGACCCAGGCCGTCGACTTCCTCGCGACGACCGGTGATCGATATCCCTGGGCCGAACTGGTCGACACCCCAGTACCCCTCGCCGAGCTCGCACGCGTCCTCGTCCCGACACGACCGGGCCTACTCCGTGCCTCCGTCGCTCCCAGCGCTTCCTGAAGTCTGCGGCGCGGCTCCCGGCGTCGACCGAACGTGTCGGTGCCCGGTGCCAAGATATCGGCATGTCACAACTCGACGACGGATTCACACCGCCGAAGGCCTGTGTTCAGTGGTGCCAGTTGCGCAGCTACGAGTTGCAGGTTCTCGACGACGGGGTCGAGGTGGATCTCGATTGGTGGAATCTGCATCTCCGCAACGCGGGCCATGAGATCCGCCTGCGCGGGCGCGACCTCGACGGCGCCGTCGTCAGCGACGGTTCGGCCATCGTGCAGCGCAACGATCTACGCGTCGGCACCGCCCTCGTCGTGGGTGATCAGCCGTCGCTCGGTCTGCTGTTCTTGTGCGCGGCGTGGCAGGGTGGGCACAGGAACCGCAAGTCGAAACGACGTTTTCCCGACGTCCAGAACCCGCACCTCAGCCGGCCGGACGAAGACCCGTTCGCGAAAACCCGGGCCGTCTTGGACCGGTGCATACGAGACCGCATCGTTCCCGAGCTACCAGGCGGCTCGTGGTCCGGCTGGCCGGACACACCCGGTGTCGGGATGTCACTGATGGCCACGTTCCTATGGGCCACCGAGACGTCCGTCGAGCGCGGCAAGGCTCAGCTCATCGACCAGTACGGCGTCTCGACGCTCATCCACGAGGGGTGGCTGGAGGATCCCGCGGTCACCGGATTCACCCGCAAGCGGTACGAGCGCTACGTCGAACTGCTCACCCGCTGGGCGTCGGACATCGGTACCCGCCCCGAGCTGGTGGAGATGTGGCTCGTCGAACGGTGGAACGCCCGTCGGCGAGAGGCGCGCGAGGGCCGATACGCGGAGCCAACTCTGTTCTGAAGTCCACCCGCGTCACAGATTGGTCGGTCGAGTGTCGTCGACGTGAATGGAGTTTCCGCCGGCCTTCTTGGCCGTGTACATCGCGGCGTCGGCCCTGTCGCAGGCACGCCAGAGATCCTCGACCGACGAGCGGGCCGGCAGCCGTGCAACACCGATGCTCACCGTCGTGCTGCCCGCTCGTCCCTTGTCCAGGTGGACGAGGAGCCGCTGTGCCCGCGCGAGCGCCTCGGCGTCATCCGCCTCGACCAGAATCAGAAATTCCTCTCCCCCGATCCGCGCCGACAGTGCAGGCGCCGGGAACTCCGCGTACAGGGTGCTCGCGATGTCTCTGAGCACCATGTCGCCGTGAGCATGCCCGTAGCTGTCGTTGATGCCTTTGAAATCGTCGAGATCGACGATCATCAGGGAACCAGGGCCCCGCACGCGCTCGGCGAACACGGAATCGAACCCACGCCGATTCAACAGACCGGTCAGCGGGTCGTAGAACGCGGACGCAGCATCACGCCGAAGCAACAGCAAAAGCATGTGCGCGAGGATTGGCGCCGAAAACAGCACGAGCGTCAGGACCACGAGGTACGCACACGCCAGCACCACATCGGCATCCGGCGACGTCACCGCTTCGGTGAACAAGACCCCGACCGTGGTGACCGACAGAACTTGATGAGCAACGAACAGCTTCGGGCTGTGGAACGTGACGATGTAACTGCCGATGACTCCCAGAGCAGCCGCGCACGGCAAAGCCACGAACGGATCCTGCAACGACAGGAGCAGCACGACAGCACCGATTTCGAGATAGCCGACGAACACTCGCGACATCGTCCGCGAAAGCCAGGACCGGCGGAGCCACACCAGGGCGATGACCGTCGCGGTCGCCGCGAGCGAATACGCGATCACCCGCCCGTTCCCCTCTGGCACACCGGCAGGCGTGTGCGCCGCCAACACGCACAGCACTGCATACAGTCCGCACCACGACGACACCGCCCAGTTGGCATTGCGAAGAAGCGGATCCCGTCGGTGATACGCAACGGTCCAGTCGTAGTCGGCGGGGTGATACCACCATCGCAAAAACTGTCGCATCGTCCTCAGGCACGCCCTCTTGCAGATCCCATGGATCACCGCAGCTCGGAACGCTACCGAGCCGACCCCTCGTGCCCGCAGTGACGTGAACCAGTCAACCAGAGTTGTCCGGCGTGAGCGACGACACTATGTAGCCGAGTATGCGTTGGTAGGAACACTCAATCCTAAATGCCCGCGCAGCGTATCCGAGCCGTAGTCGGCCCGAGCGATCCCGCGTTCGACGAGGATCGGGACCACCTCCGTCCGGAACCGCAGCCAATCCCCAGGGTCCTGGACGAATACGTTGAACCCGTCGACCGCGCCGCTGTAGTACCACCGCGCGACCTCGTCGGCCACCGTCGACGGCGATCCCGCGAACACCGCCCAGTGGTCGACCAGACTGTGCAATGCCTGCCGCAGGGACCAGCCCTCGGTGCTCGCTCGATCCGCCAGGACGGTTGCGCCGGCAAGTGACTCCGGGGTGCGTGGATCGATGTTCGGAAAGGGCTCGTCGAGGTCGAATCGAGCGAAGCTTCGTCCCCCGAACAGACGCTGCACCTGGGCGAGCAACCGCTCGATCGGAACGCGGGCCCGAGCCTCCTCGACAGCCAGATGTGCCTGTGCGTCCGTATCTCGAACGACCACGGTGACGCCCGGTACGAACAACACTTCGTCCGGGTTCCGGTCGTACTTCTCGGCTCGCTTCAGAATGTCCGACCTCAACGCCGCCGCAGCCTCGACAGTGGGTTCGAAGCTGAACACGATGTCGGCCACTTCGGCACTGAGATTGCGTCCGTCGTCCGAGGTTCCGGCTTGGATGAGAACCGGCTGCCCCTGGGCCGAGCGCTGTATGTTGAGTGGCCCGGTGACCGAGAAAAATTCACCGACATGGTTCAGGGCGTGCTGCTTGCTCGGGTCGAGGAAACGCTCGGCCGTCTTGTCGGTGCTGAACGCGTCCTCCTCGTAGGACTGCCACAACCCGGTCACCACGTCCACACTTTCCCGTGCGCGCCGGTAGCGGGTCGCGTAGTCACCGTGCTTGGTTCGACTGAAGTTTCCGGCGGTCCCCGGGTCCTGGCTCGTGACGATGTTCCACGCCGCTCGGCCGCGACTGATCTGATCCAGCGAGGCGACGCGTCGCGCGATGTCCCACGGCTCGCTGTAGGTCGTGCTGACGGTGGCGACCAGGCCGATCCGTTCGGTGGACACGGCGACGGCCGACAACAGCGTCAACGGTTCCAACCGGTTGAGGTGGTGCGGTGGGAAACCTGCGTCGATGAACTGGCTGTCCACGATGAACACGAAGTCGAAGTGCGACGCCTCGGCCTCGCGTGCTTGACGGATGTACCAGTCGATGTCGACGCTTGCCGTGGTCGGTACGTCGGGGTGTCGCCACAGATGCGCTCCGCCCGCGTCGCCGACTCCGATGAGAACCGCACCCAGCACCAGTGGCCGACGCGTCATCGGATCGCGCCTTCTTCGAGAGCGGATCGGAGCTCCCGACGGCGTTCGCGGGACACTGTGCCGCCGGTCAAAGTCGGAGCCGAACCGATCAACAGCGCGGTGTACGGATGCTGCGGGTCGTTGACGACCTGATGTGTCGTGCCCTGTTCGACGATGCGACCTTGATACAGAACTGCGATCCGGTCCACCAATGCGGCCACGGCACCGAGGTCGTGAGAGATGAACAGTTGTGCGATTTTTCGCGTGCGTCCCAACTCGTCGAGCAGCTTCAGTATCTGAATGCGATTGACCGAGTCGAGCGCACTGACCGGTTCGTCGAGCAACAACAACGCCGGATCCAGCACCAGAGCACGGGCGATCGCGACGCGTTGCCGCTGCCCGCCGGACAATTCGGCAGGCACACGTGATGCAAGATGCCGTTCCAAGCCAACGCTTTCCAGCGCCTCGGCGACACGCGCCTGTATGCTCGCGCGGTCGAGACCACCACGGATCGCGAGGCCCTCTCCGATGGACGCGCCGACCTCGAGGTCGGGGTCGAGACTGAGCAGCGGGTCTTGGAAGACGTACTGAATCGCCCCTTCACGACGGTGTCGTCTCAGGTCGGCGGCACCCAGTCCGTCGATTCGCCGCCCATCGAACTCTATCGACCCCGAGGTGGGCGTGATCAATCCGAGAACCGTGCGCGCGAGAGTTGTCTTGCCGGACCCGCTTTCACCGATCAGGCCCAGCTTCTCCCCTGCTTCGATGTGCAGATCCACACCATGCAAGATCTCCTTGCGCGAGGCACGGAGGCCTCGTGAAACGGAGACATCGGTCAGACGCAACAAGGCGCTGTCTCGTGGCGCACTGTCTCGTGGCGCACTGTCTCGTCGCGCACTGTCTCGTGGTGCACTGTCAGCGGGCACCGGCACTCTCCTTCTCCAAGACCGCTTCCAGCCCGTAGTCGCGATGATTGTCCACGAGCTGCGCTGTGTAGTCGTGCCGCGGCGAGTCCAAGAGTTGCCGGGACGGGCCCGCCTCGACGACGACTCCGTGACGCATGACGATCACGTCGTCACACACCTGCCCGACGACGGCAAGGTCGTGTGACACGAGCACCAACGCAAGACCTAGTTCGACGCGCAGGTCGTCGATGAGGTCGAGGACCGCGGCCTGCACGGTCACGTCCAACGCAGTGGTGGCTTCGTCGGCAATGAGCAGTTCCGGCTCGGCGCACACCGCGATGGCGATCAGGACACGTTGGAGCATGCCGCCCGACAGCTCGTACGGATATTGCCGGTACACCGCCGCGGGATTTCGCAGACCCATGCGATCGAACAGTTCTACTGCACGCTGCTTGGCTGCCGAGCGCGACAACCCCGCCGTCGACCTGAGCGCCTCCGCCAACTGCACGCCGACGCGAATGGACGGGTTGAGGTAAGCAGCAGGGTCCTGAAAGACCGCAGAAATCCGCGTCCCCCGCAACGGGCGCCACTGCTTCGCACTCAGTTCGGTCAGTTCGAGGCCGTCGAAGTCGATCGACCCTTCGGTCGTGCTCACCCCGTCGGGCAGAATCCCTAGAATTGCACGGCACGTCAACGACTTTCCGCTACCCGACTCACCGACGATGCCCAGGGCACCGCCGCGGTTGAGGACGAAGTCGACGCCGCGGACGAGTTCGGTTCCATCCGAGAGCGCGATGTGCAAGTCCGTCACGGTGAGCACCGGGCGATGACGTCCGAGAGCGTCGTTCTTGGTGAGATCTACTGCGTCAGCGGACATCGACTGGCTCCTTGGGTTCACTGTGGGAACGTCGGCGGTGTGATCGACCCGTCGCGTCGCGGACTGCGTCGGCCAAGGCATTGAGTGCCCACACCGTGGCCACGATCAACACCGCAGGCACGACGGGTGACCACGGCGCCTGGTACAGATACTGCAGGCCACCGGCCAGCAGTCCTCCCCAGGTGGGGTCCGGCGGGACCACACCGATACCGAGGAAGGTCAGAGACGAGACTATGACCAGACTTGCACCGGTCATGGTGGCGAAGGTGACGCCGACCGCCGGCGCGACCTTGCGCACTGCGTGGCGCACCACGATCCACCGGGTGGTCGCCCCCATCAGCGCAGCGGCCTCGACGTACTGCGAGTTGGCCACGGTCAGCGCCGCTGCACGCGTGACCCGATAGAACGCAGGCGCGATCAGGATTCCGACGGCGAACATCGCCTGGGTCAAGCCGTTTCCGAGCAACGCCGTCATGGCCACGGCAAACACCAGGAACGGCAGCGTGATGAGGGCGTCCATCAACCGGAGCGTGAACCACTCGACGCTGCGGCCGAGGTAAACCGACAGGAATCCTGGGACCACCCCCAGCACGAAGCCGACGAGGACGGACTGGAGCGCCGAGAGCACCGACACCGTCGACCCGGCCAGAAGCCGACTGAAGACGTCGCGCCCGACATTGTCGGTGCCGAGCCAGTGCTGCGCACTCGGGCCGGAAAGGATTGCCGCGCTGTCCTGCTCAAGTGGATCGAACGGGGCCAGGAACGGCCCGAACACGGCCAGCAGTACGACGACGCAGAGAACTGCCACCGCCAACTGTGCAGCGCGGTATCTCAGAATTGTTGTCAGCACTGGTTTTTCACTCTCTGCGTATCGCCGCGGGTTGCAAAGTCCCCTGGGTGATGTTGACGACCACGTTGCACACCAGCACGAAGACGATGGCTACCACCAAGGTCCCCTGCACGATCGGCACATCACCGCGCAGCGCCGAATCGGCTGCCAGCCTGCCGAAGCCGGGCATCGAAAACATCGTTTCCATGACCACTGCACCGCCGATCAGCGTCGGGATCTTCATACCTAGAATGGCCAGCGCCGGACCGGATCCGTTGCGCAATGCATGAACGAACAGCACACGCGTCGGGCTGATTCCGCGAACCACGGCCCCGATGACGTAGTCCTGCTCGAGCTCGGCCACCAAGCCGGTTCTGAGCTGGCGCGCGATGTCGGCGACGACATCCATGCTCAACGCCACCGCAGGCATGATGATGAGCATCAGCCAACGACCCGGATCCTCCTCCAGCGGAACGTAACCGGCCGACGGTAGCCACCCCAGCCACACGCTGAAGACAAGAATCAGGCCGATCGAGATGACGAACGGCGGTAGTGTCGATACAACCGACGTGTAGGCGGTCACCAGTCGATCGAACAAACTCTCCCGGTACACGGCGGCCAGCAGGCCAAGACCGATTCCGAACACCAGTCCGATCACGAGGGCGAGGCCCGCAATCGACGCACTGACGGCCAGTCGTTCGCCGATGAGCTCACCGACCGGAATCCGGCTGAACCATGACACACCCAGGTCGCCGGTGAACATACTCGACATCCAGTCGACGTACTGCTGCCAGACGGGCTTGTCCAAACCGAATTCCGCATCGATGCGGGCGACGGCTTCGGGCGTCGCCCCGTCGCCTGCGATCCCGGCAGCAGGATTGAGCCCGCTGGTGGCTCCGAGTACGAAGGTGATGAGTGTGGAGAACAAGAACACCGGCACGACGATGAGCACTGTGCCGAGCGCTACGCGCAAGACCGACCGAAGCGCAGTCGGCCACACCGACGGCGCCGTCGGACCCCCGGCATGTGCTACCGGAGCCGGCTTTCGGTCGATACCGGTGGTTGTCATGCGACGGTGACGCCTTCCCAGCGAATCTGAGACGGAAGAATGTTCAGATTCTGGATGTCCGGGTTGGACACGATGACCCACGGCGTACTGAAGAGGTAGTTGCTCGGCGACTGCTCCACACCCACCTTGACCGCATTCCACAGGCGGGTCTTGTACTCCGGATCTTCGATCGGGGTACTCCGGACGGACTCCAACGCATCCATGAACTCGGTCGAGGCGTGAGGACCCGACAGATTCATGATTCCCTCGGGCCCATAGGTCGCCAAGAGGTTCTGGACCGGTGACTCACGGCCGATCGTCCCGTCCGTGGCCAGCTGAGGGGTCTTCGCCAAGTAGACCTCGCTCTGCCAGGTCGACGAGCCCGGTGGCACCACAGAGATCGTGGACTCGACACCGATCTTCTTCAGCTGCGCCTGTGCGAGCTCCGCTCGGTTCGTCGCCGTCGACTGCGCGGTGATTGCAATCGTCAGGTCGCCTGGCCCGTAGCCGGCCTCGCGCAGCAGGCTGATCGCACGGTCCGGATCGTAGCTCCACAGATCTTCGATCTCCGGGTTGAACGCGAGGTATCCCTCGGGAAACGGCTGACTGGTGGTGCTGCCCAGACCGTTGGTGATGACGTCGACGAATGCCTGCCGGTCGAACGCATAGCGGAATGCCTCGACGACCTTCGGATTGTCGAACGGCGCCTTGTTCAGGTTGATGGACACGTTGTTCGCGGCGAGCGAGGGCTCGACGGTCACGGTGAGGCCGGCAGCCTCCGCTTCTTTGGACTGCAGCGCAGGCAGCGTCGCGAAGTCGATCGACCCGGATTGAACGCCGGCCACCAGCGTCGCGGGATCAGGCGCGACGCTCAGCTCGAATCGGTCGATCGAGATGTTCTCGGCGTCCCAGTAATCAGGATTCTTCTCGAAGTATGCGTGATCCTCGGCGACGAAATCGGTGATCTTGAACGGACCCGCCCCGACGGGCCACACGCTGAGCTTCTGAGTGTCCGACGCGGCGGCAGGACTCGAGATAGCACCGGTGCGACCGGCCACGAGGTACGGGATTTGGTAGTCCGGGTAAGCCAATTTCAGGGTGACATCGGTCGGGCTGTCCACGGTCACCTCGGTAACGTCGGCCAGCTGGTCCTTCAGGAACGAATCCTCCTGCGTCTTCCCGCGATCGAAGAACGCTTTCACGGCCGCCGAGTCCAGCGCGGTGCCGTCGGTGAACGTCAAACCCTCACGCAACGTGAATGTGACCGCCGTACCGGAATCGTCGTACTTCCAGCTCTCGGCCAACGACGGCTCTACCTCGCCGCTCTCGTCCAGTCTGGTGAGCGAAGCGTACGCGAGGCTGATCGTGTTGATGTCGTTGCCGGTTCGACTCGTCACGGGGTCCCAGGATGTAGGGAGGCTGAAGGCCCACTTGATCTCCGAGCCCTCGGCACTGCTGCCGCCGCCACAGGCGGAAGCGACCAGAGCGACGATCACTCCGAATACTGCGGTGCCGACGAAGTGCCGACTGGTCTTGCTCACTGAAGTACTCCTGATGACTGGGTAAGTGGGGTGTGTCAGATACTGGCGGACAGCGCGCCGGGAAGCGGTGGTGGTGCGACACCGTCGCGGCGAGCAATGGTGTGGCGATTCTCGACGAACCCGAGACCGAGGTTGTCGCGCAACGTCGTTCCTTCGTATTCGGAACGCACGATGCCCCGCTCACGCAGAATCGGCACAACTTCGTCGACGAATCGTCGGAACTGGGCAGGGTGGCCGATATGGATGTTGATGCCGTCGAGTGCGCGTCCCTCGAACCACCGCTGGAGTTCGTTCGCGACGGTCTCGGCACTGCCGGTGAACGGTGAGAGTTTTGGAGAACTCAGAGCTTCGACGGTCTGCCGCAGCGTCAGGCCTCGATCGGCGGCCATATCGTGGATCTTCTTGGCGTTGGTGTAGAAGCTACGTTCGGCGAATCGCAAAGCCTCCGAGGGGAATGGGGCATCGAGATCGTACTGGCGGAAGTCATGCCACCCGAACGGACGCCCCAGCTCGTTCAGCGACTTGTCGAAGTCGTTGTCCGCCAGCTGCGTCGCGCGTTCGAGGTCGCGCGCGTCGGCATCGGTGTCACCGACGGTGACCGACACTCCTGGCAGCACGACGATCTCCTCGGGCGAGCGCCCATAAGAGGCAGCACGGCCCTTGATGTCGGCATAGAAAGCTGATCCGGCCTCGAAACTGGGAGCGTGCGTGAAAATTCCATCGGCGATGCGAGCACCGAGGTCACGCCCCTGGTCGGAATCTCCCGCCTGGAAGATCACCGGTTGGCCTTGACGTGAACGCTCGATGTTGAGCGGGCCGACCACGGAGAAATACTCACCTCGGTGATCGAGCGTGTGCAGTTTGCTCGCGTCCAGGAACTGCCTTGCCTGCTTGTCACGTGGAAACGCGTCATCCTCGTAGGAATCCCACAGCGCCTTGACAACCTCGACATGCTCGAATGCACGTCCGTAACGCGTCGCGTAATCGTAATGTTCGTCCAGGCTGTAGTTTCCGGCCGTTCCACCGTCACCGGAGGTGACGACGTTCCAGCCGGCCCGCCCTTTGCTGATCAGATCCAGCGACGCCAAACGCCGCGCCACGTTGAACGGTTGATTGAAGGACGTGGTCAGTGTTCCGACCAGGCCGATGTGTTCGGTCGCGACGGCGAGAGCGGACAGCAGAGTCAACGGCTCGAGCCGATTGAGGTAGTGCGGAGGCGAATCAGGCGTGATGAACTGGCTGTCGACGATGAAGACCAGGTCGAAACGCGACTGCTCGGCGAGCCTGGCGTACTCGATGTACCAATCGATGTCGACGCTCGCGTTACCGGGGATCTCCGGATCGAGCCAGGTGTACGGATGCCCCGGACCACCCGTCGGCGTCAGAACCGCCCCCAGTTTCAAGTGCCGCTCAGTCATGGAAATGCTCCTTTGTTGGCGCGTTGCGCGAAAGTGTATGGAACAAAAGGAAGTGTGTGGAGATATAAAATCGCGATGGTTCGAAACATATTTGTTTGTACTGTCAGTCCGAGAACTCTCGTGCCGACTCCTGGACGGCCACGCTGACCAGGTCCGCCAGTTGCCCGATCGCTGCGGCGTCGTCCGGTAGCTGACTCACTGAGATCCTCAGCAGATCACGGCCCCCCGAGCCGACGAACGATCTCGACCCCGCGCCCACCGAAATGCCCTGGCGAGCCAGGGCAACGAGGGCTGCAGTCTCGTCGGAAACACCGACCCACACCACCAGACTGCGAGCGCCGGCGCGGGCGTCGATATCGCGCTCCACCAAAGCGGCGACCAGAGCGCGACTTCGAGCCGCATACCGCTGGCGGGCATACGCGACCGCCTTCGCTGCGTCTTCGCTGTCGATCAGGTAGGCAAGGGTGTTCTGCAGAATGCGGCTGTTCGACCCGACACCATGGCTCCGCAGCTTCATCGCTGCCTCGATCAACTCCCTGGAACCGCCCAGAATCGAGGTTCGCACGTCGATTCCGTATGCCTTGCAGTAGCTGCGGATTCGCAGGACGCGTTCCGGTAGCACCGCGCCCATGGATGGGAGCACGTCCGCGGAGAGCGGGCCGATCGAGTCGTCCTCGATGATCCAGACGCCGGGGTTCCGTACGAGCACGTCGGCCAGCTGGCCGGTGCGCGACGTCGTGACCACATGGTCGACGGCGAACGGAGCTCCGGGCTGAAACACGAAAGCCACTGCGCCGGCCGCGCATGCGGCCTCGAGACTCTGCGGTAGCGGTCCGTCGGCGTCCGATTCGATTCCGATGGCGTGCAGGCCCAGATCGCGAACGGTGTCCAGCACGCCTGGACCGAGTGGCTCGTCGACGGCGATCGTCGACCCGGGAGGGGCCGCCGCCTCGATGGACAGCAACAGCGCCTCGGTACCACCTCCTGCAGTTGCCCACGCTTGAGGATCGAACGGCCAACTGCCTTCCGCCGCGCGCTGCAACCGCTCCGTCATCAGCTCACGACCGAACACGTTGAGCGTCTCTGCGTCGAGACTCGACATCAGTGCGTCCGACAACGACGGCTGTAATGCCAGATCGGGTGCATTCTGCGCCAGATCCACGCCGCGCCAATCCGGAATTCCTCGCTCCGGCACGCTGTCGCGAGGAGGCAGGACAACGGTTCCGCCTCGTCGACGGGTCTGGACGTACCCTTGCTCCTGCAACTGACCCCAGGCGTTGACGATCGCGCCTACGGTGAGCGCTCCGGCTTTCGCCAGTGAGCGAACCGTCGGCAAACGGTCACCCGCGGCGATGTCTCCGGATCTGATCAGGTCGGCTACCGCAGAGGCGAGGTCGCCGGTCCGCCCGGACACTTTCGCGTCGAGCCATTCCGGTGAGATCGAGTGGGAATCGGAAACCGCGGGCGACTCCGCGACGCCTGTTGCCACCGTCACACGCTGAGTGCGCCGACGGACGAACGCAAGACGATGTCCGCAGCACCCGGCAACCGGAGCCGCTCGAGAAACTGCACGATCTCTGCAGCGACGGACCGATGCGACACGTCGTTCAAAATGTCGTGCCGGCCACCGTCGACAAGCACCACCCGGGCGTCGACGAGTGATGCGGCCAGCTGCTGCACCGTGTCGACCGGACTGAGCGCGTCGGCGGTGCCATGCACGACGAGGACGGGAACCGAGTTCTCGGCCAGCAGTTCCGGCGTTGCGACCTCGGCCGCGCGGCTGAGTGCGTCTCGCTCCACTGCACCTGCCGAACCGAGCACACCGCGATGAACCGGGCACGCAGATCTGATGTCGAGTTCGTTCTCCCAACCCGCTTCGACGTCGGGTGCGACCTCGGTGAGCAGACCCGCGGCAACGACACCGGTGACCGCAGGTCGTCGCGGGGCTGCCTTCAGCGCGGTCAGCGCACCGGAATCCGATCCGATCACGACAACTGGGAGTTCCGCTGCAGGGTCGGGAAGTTTCGCTGCCGTGTCGGGAAGTTTTGCTGCCGCGTCGTCGAGTGCACGGTCGAGAGCGCCGTCCCCGATCGCGACGGCAACCCGGTACCCGTCGAATGCGATCCGTCGCGCCAGGCGTCGGTACACCTCGGCCCCTTCACCCCGGCCGCCGACGACGATCACCGAGCCCCGCACTGTCGCTTCGGGTTCCAGCCAGTCGATGCTCACAAGATTCCTTTACTTCAGAGGTGTTTCCGCAGGTGGTCTGCTCACACTGGCCGATTGCAGCAACTCGAACAAGACTTACGCTCGAGCAGAACAAAACCCTCGCGTGACGGTCGGTGATGGTGTTTTGTTCGGAACATATCTGCTTTGTAGTCACACAAACGTGCTGACAGCGATCGAACGAAAGGTCAGCATCTCGATGTCGCAACCTCCAGGCTTCGCGACCGCACAGGTCCGTGCGGGGTACGAGCCGGGCGTCGCCCAGAACACGGCAATCACGCCGATCTATCAATCGGTTGCTTACGACTTCGGCAGTTTCGACGAGGCCCGTGAGATATTCGCGCTCCGCCGCAAAGGCAATCTCTACAGCCGCACCGGTAATCCGACGCAGGCAGTGTTCGAGCAGCGAATGGCTGCGCTGGACGACGGAGTGGCGGCCTTGGCCACCGCATCCGGTCAGTCCGCCGTTGCCGTGGCGTTACTGAGCCTGGCGAGAAGCGGGCAGCACATAGTGGCGGCGCGGCAGTTGTACGGCGGCACAGTCGACCTGCTGGTCGACTTGTTTCCAGACTTCGGCATAGACGTCACTTTGGTGGATCAGGACGATTTCGGTGCCTGGAAAGCAGCTGTGCGCCCGGAGACTCGGGCCTTCTTCGCCGAAACCATCGGTAACCCGGTTGCGTCGGTCCTCGACGTGCGGGCAGTCGCCGACATCGCGCATTCGTCGGGCGTGCCGCTGATCGTGGACAACACGATCGCCACGCCGTATCTCCTGCGGCCGAAAGATTTCGGTGCCGACATCGCGGTGTACTCCGCGACGAAGTTCATCGGCGGTCACGGGACATCGCTCGGCGGCGTCATCGTCGACCTGGGGACGTTCGACTACGGCGCCGACCCCGCGCGGTGGCCGCAGTTCACCGAACCGTATCCGCGCGTGGCCGACGTGGTCCTGTGGGATCGCTTCGGGCGCGAGGGGAGTGCGTACCTGGTCTACGCCAAGACCAAGATCGTGCACGACCTCGGACCTGCTTTGTCACCGTTCAACTCGTTCCAACTCCTTCAGGGTCTCGAAACTCTGGACCTCAGGTTGGATCGACAGGTGTCGTCGACGACAGCCATCGCACGATTCCTCGACGCGCACCCGGCGGTCTCACACGTCAACTATCCGAGCCTCGAAAACAATCGATGGCACGAGGCGGCCGTCCGCTATCTCCCGCGGGGCGCGGGTTCGGTGTTCTCGTTCGATCTCGCCGTGGATCCTCCGCTGGTGGGCAAGTTCATCGATTCGCTCCGGGTGTTCTCCATCGTCGCGAACATCGGGGACGCCCGCTCACTCGTGATACATCCAGCCACGACCACCCACAGTCATCTGGACGACGCACAGCTCGAACTTGCCGGCTTCGGTCATCTGACGGTCAGGTTGTCGATCGGGCTCGAAAGCACGGATGACCTGATCGCGGATCTTGAACTTTCACTCGACGCTCTCACGGAGGACTGACATGGATTTCGGTTACTGGACCCCCATCTACGGCGGCTTCCTGCGCAACCTCGGCAACGAAGACATGCCGGCGACCTGGGACTACGTGAAGACACTGTCGCAGTTGGCCGACCGTCTCGGCTACCACACAACACTGGTCCCCGAGCTGTATCTGAACGACCGCAAGGGAATCGAAGCGCCGAGCCTGGAAGCCTGGTCACTGTCGACGGCTATTCTGGCTGTCACACAGCAGCTTCGGGTAATGACTGCAGTTCGGCCAGGATTTCACTTGCCTGCGGTCACCGCGAAGGAATCCGCGACCATATCCGACATCGGTGGTCTCACACCGGACGGCGCAGCGCGGTTCTCGCTCAACGTAGTTGCTGCCTGGTGGGAAGAAGAGGCTCGCCAGTACGGCGGCGCATTCACACGCCACGACGAACGATACCGCCAAGCAACAGAATTCGTCGACGTGCTGCGGGGCCTTTGGGAACGGACACCGTTCTCCTACAGCGGAGACCACTTCTCCGTCCAGAATTCGATACTCTCGCCGAAACCTGAACGTACTCCACCGATCTTCGCGGGCGGCGAGAGCGAAAGTGGTCGCGAATCGATCGCCACGTTCGCCGATTCATATGTCTTGCACGGTGGCACCGTCGATGAAGTGCGTACCAAGATCGCGGACATGAATGCTCGCTCGCGGCGAATTCACGACCGCGACATGGCCGAGTTCGGCATGTCGACCTACATCATCGTCCGAGACACCGAGAAGGAAGCGCGGGCCGAACTGGACCGCATCACCACTGTCGACCCGAACTCACCGGGGTACGCCTCGTTCGAGGAATTCGTTGCCAATTCCGAACTCGACGTCGAGGTGTCGAAGCGCGAGTACTCGGTTGGAACCCGAGGGCTACGACCGGATCTTGTGGGGACACCCGAGCAGGTGGCCGAGAAGATCGCGGCGTACCAAGACGCGGGACTCACTCTCCTTTTGATCCAGTGCTCACCCGCGCACGACGAACTCGCCCGCATTGCCGAGCAGGTCTTTCCTCTCGTACCGAGCAATTCGGCATTTACACTGACTGTATGACGGTCTCGAACCGACAACGGGGCGCGAGCGCACTGCGCACGCGCCCCGTGGTTTCGGGAGCTACTCGACCGGCGTCTTCTCGAACGCGCTGAACGGCGTGGGACTGTCCACGTGCAATTCACCATCGGCGATGTGACCGGCGAAAGCCCAGAGGTTGGCCTGGCGCGGAGCGGTGAGTACCGGTCCGTCCTGGATGGTGAAGTCGATCGGGTGCAGTACGTCGGTCTGGAAGTCCGTCAGGTTCAGGGCATGCTCACGGAAGGTGTCGCGGTCGACGGTTTCGAGCTTTCGTGCCTCCTGCGCGAACGTCCATACTGCGAGCCAGTCGGTGCTGACGCTGCCGTCGTGCGGGGTCTTGACCTTGCCCTCGGGGTCGTACTTTGCCAGCTGGTCCTCGTACTCCTTCCAGGTGGCGAACAGCTCCGCGTCCTCACCCTTCTCGAGCGCAACGGAGTTCTCGATGCCGGAATCCGAGATCACCTTGATGGTCGCGTCCTCCATCACGTTGTTGCTCAGCACCAACGGAATCCGCAGGTTCTGCTCCACCGCCGCCTGCAACAGTGCAGTCAGCTTCTCCGGCGTGTAGATCATGCCGCCCCACACATCCGGGTTCGCCGCCTTGATCTTGGCGATCACCGGCGCGTAGTCGGTTGTATCCGGCGCAATCTCGATGATCTCGACGTCGTCGACGCCTGCGTTCTTGTAACCGAGCTTCGCGTTCTCGATGTACGGCGTGTTACCCGCGTAGGCGACGTACACCGCCTTTTTCGGCTTGAAGCGGGTGCCGCCGAGGTAGGTGCCCTGCGCGGCACCGGCGCAGTTGAGTGCTGCGATCATCGAGAGCTCGTTGTCGACGTCGGCTGCCGCGCAGCCCATCGGGAACCAGTTGACGACGCCTGCCTGCTTCCCGATCTCGGCCAGGCCGTCACCGCTGTTGCCACCGATGAACGCGACGACGTTGTCCTCGTTGACGAGCTTGCGCGCACCCGCGATGACGTTCGCGGGCTGCCCCTTGGTGTCGTAGACGATGACGTTGAGGTTCTTGCCGTTGATACCACCCTGATCGTTGATCGCCTTCTCGGCGATCTCGGCGACAAGTGCGGGATCCTGGAACGCCGTCGCCGACGACGACAGCGGTGCGATGAACCCGACGTTGATGGTGTCGTCGCTGGATTCATCGTTGCCGGAGCATCCGGCGGCGAGGAGAGAGAGCGCGGATACGGCGATGATGCCCGCGCGGAACTTGACTGTGAACATGGTTGTCCTTCTGGCTATGGATGGAGATAGGTCTGTTCGACGTGGTCGGTTGCGCTGACGAGTTCGTCTCGGTCGAGTTCGAGAACTGTTCGGCCGTCAGCCAATACGAGGGTTCGATCGGCGATCGCGACGGCAGTCTCGACGTGTTGTTCGACGACCACCACGCTGATGTTGCGCCGCTTCGCCTGCTCGCCGACCACTCGGGCGATGAGAGTGCGCACGGCAGGACTCAGTCCGAAGGTGAGTTCGTCCAGAAGTACGACGCGCACGTCGCGCAACAACGCCCGACCGACGGCCGCCAGCTGCTGCTGACCACCACTCAGGCTGCCTGCCAACACGTTCCGACGGGGCTCCAACTGCGGGAACAGGTCGAAGAACTCACCCTCGTCGATGTGAGCGAGCGCGAGATTGTCGGCGAGGGTGAGGCTGCCGAACAGCGACCGTCCCTTGACGACAAGGCTGATGTGTTCCTTGCATCGCCGGTAAGGAGTACCCGTCGGCGCGTCCCCGTCCACCGCGACCGTGCCCGACTGCGGTGCGACGAAGCCGGAAATCCCGAGCAATGCACTCGACTTGCCCGCACCGTTCTTCCCGATGACGCAGACCACTTCACCTGGTTCGACGCTCAGGTCGAAGTCCCACAATCCGGATCCGTTGCCGTAGTCGACCGTCAACCCGTCGACGCGCAGGCCTGCAGTGGAAATTGCTGTGGTCATGCTGAAACCCCCTCCGGCAGCGCCGACTCGTCCTCACCGAAGTAGATGGAGCGCACCGTCGGATGTTCGAGAATCTCGGCGGTGACACCGTGGGCGATGACGGCACCTGCTTCGAGAACGTAGATGTCGTCGCAGACCTCGGTGACGACATCTAGATTGTGTTCGACCAGCAGAATCGACGTATCGGTGGTGTCGCGGATGTCCTTGATGGTGTCGACGACGCGCCGTCGGGCATCGAGACTCAACGCCGCGGCGGGCTCGTCGAGCAGCAGAACCGAGGGGTCCTGCACTGCGGCGCGGGCGAGATTCACCCGCGCATGCCAACCCAGCGACAACTCCTCGACCCTCTTGTATCTGATGGCGTCGAGGCCGTGCGCAATCAGTAGTGCATCAACTCGTGCGAGAGCGGCACGGGCCGGGCGCCCGAACCGAACCAGGCTCTCGGCGACGGATTTGCGCCCACGTACCTCGGCCGCGGAAAGCAAGTTCTCCTCGACGGTCAGATCCTCGAACAGCAGATAGTCCTGAAACGTCCGGCTGATACCGTGACGCGCCCGCGCCGGCGCGCTGGCGTGCGTCAGATCGCGATCCCCCACCTCGATGGTTCCCGACGTGATCCGCTGGTAGCCGGTTATGGCGTCGATCGCGGTGCTCTTGCCTGCTCCGTTGGCACCGAGGAGTCCGACGATGCGGCCCGGCGAGACCGTCATCGACACGGAGTCGAGGATGCGATGGCCGTCGATCTCGACCGAGAGGTCACGAACGCTCAGCTGTGGCATGTGCCTTCTCCTTCGCTACGGGTGTCGAGGCAGACGGACGCAGTCTCCGGAACACTGCGCCTCGAAGCCGCAGGAACTGACCGACAACACCGTCGGGTTCCGTGGTCAGGACCAGAATCATGTTGGCCGCGAAGAACAGCGACAGCCAGTCGTTGATGTCGGGGGTGAAGGACAGGATCGACGCCAACAGTCCCCCTGGTGCGAACAATCCGGCGAGCACAGCGCCCGCCAGGTGACCGGTTCCAGCCAGGATGGTGAACGCGATCAACGCCAAGGAGTCACTGTAGGTGAAGCCTTCCAGCGTGATCTGGCCCTTCGAGATGAACCCGCGCTGTATCGCGAGAAGGATTCCCGCCAGTCCCCACAACGTGCCGGACAACAGGATCGACGTGAATTTCGCTCGCACAGCGTTGATTCCGAGCGCCGCAGGCAGCCGCTCGTCCTGCCGAACGGAAAGCAGGTAGCGGCCGACGGACGAGCGTCGGATATTGGCGACCGCGATCAGCCCCACGATCAGGACGGTCCACGCCAGCACCGCAAAGTTCTGCGGTTCGAGAATGTTGCTGACCGAGATACCGAACAGGGAAGTGTCACCGATCGCCCACCCGGTGTTCCCGTTGAAGAAGTAGTCGACGGAGAACACCATCGTCTGCACGATCGATGCGATCGCGAGGGATCCGATGGTGACCTCGTAGATCCGCGCACGCACGAACACGATCGACGACGCCGCCGCGAACGCCAGCGACACTGCCAACGCCGCTGCCGCCGACACCGGTAGCGACGCACCTTGCGAACTGACTGCCCCGAACACCAGCATCGAAATACCCGCGAACGTAAGCGGAAGTGCATTGACCTGACCGGTGAATCCCGTCGAGACGACGATGCCCAACGCAACGAGGCCGAAAATGGCCGTCAGGCTCAACGCGTCGACGGTCGAGCCACTGCCGAACGAAATCAGTGCCACGACCACAGCGACGCCGACGGCGACGTGGACCGGCCTGATGCGACCGGATCCCACATGGAACACCGCCTTGACCTCGCGAGTACCCCGGCTCATGTCGGTACGCGCGAAGGCGATGAGGACGGCGAGGGCGATGATGTGCGGGACAGCGCGTGCGAGTTGGGCGTCGATCAGCCCGGTGACGAGTCCTTCCAGTACACCGGCGCCGATGGCGACACCGAACGCGACCCAGAAGCGTCGGAACTTCGCGGCCAGTGCAGCGCCGAGCGCGGGAACCAGCAGCGTGGCCGCCGACGTCGGCGACAACTGAGTGATCGGGAGGACGAGGACGCTACCGGCGGCCGACAGCACGCCGGCGAGTCCCCACGCCGCCGAACCCCACTTGCGAGGATCGATACCGATCGACTGTGCACCGAGGTCGGTGTCCTGGATGGCCATGGTGATCAACCCGAAGCGAGTGCGCGTGAACAAGGCATGCAGCGCGATCGTCGCAATCAGTGCTGTGGCACCGAGAAGCAGGCTGATGTTCTGGACGCGCACTCCCCCGATCTCGAATCCGCCACTGACCAGGAATGGGTTGATGGTGATCTGGTGATTGGTCCATGCGATGCGCACAATCGCTTCGAGAACAAGCAGCAGACCGAGCGTGATCAAGATTTTCGTGACGACGGGTGCGTGGGCGAGACGCTTGCCGACAACCGCGAAGAACACGATGCCGATCGCGCCGCTGACCACGACGCCGAGCACGATGGCCAGGGGTAGAGGTACTCCCGCCTCGTACAGTTTCCAGAACGAGTATGCGCCGAACGTGCCGAGCGCGCCCTGCGCGAAATTGATGACGCCGGTTCCGCGGTAGGCCGCAATGAGACCCAGCGCGACGAGCGCGTAGGCGCCGCCGGTCGACAGACCGAGCGAAGCGTAGGTGAGGAAGTCCACGGCTCAGCGCTTCCTGTCTCGGAGGTCGATACCGCTGAGCCACTCACGGAACGGCGAGGTGCCGTTGAGTTCGAAGTCGCCGATGCTGGCCAATCGGTACGGCGTCGGGTTGTGGTTCGACAGCGTGCGGGCATTGCGCCAGTGCCGGTCCCAGCCCTTCTCGACACTCAGCGCGGACGCGCCGCCGACGTCGAACAATCGTGTCACTGCCTTCAACACCGTCTCGATGACGGTGACCTGCGCCCGGTAGATCTCGATTTCCGTCGCGTCCTCCAGAGCACTGCTGCTCGCGCCCGAGCGGATGGCACGGCTGTGCGCGTCGAGCGTCCGGGCCGAGTGCCGAACCAGCGTCTCCGCGAGGTGGTTGGCTGCACTGACTTCGCCGATCACCGTCTGGATCAACGAGTCCTCGCGCGGCAGCACTCCCGCGCCCTGACTGAAGAAGCGGGTGCGCGAACGGACATAGTCGACGGCGTCCGCATGCGCGGCGCGGCTGATGCCTGCCAGTGCGATCAGATGCCAGAACTGTGCGACCGACGTTCCGTAGCTACCGAGCGCGACGTCGTGTGGGAGTTGAGGAGTATCGGTGATATCGACTTCCTCGAATACCGTTGTGCCACTGGCGGTGAGCTTCTGGCCGAATCCGTGCCAGTCGTCGACGAGAGTGACGCCCTCGGCTCCGGCAGGAACAACGGCCTGCTCGACGGTGTGCTTACCCTCCCCTGTCGTGAGAATCCAATCGGCGTAGAGGGATCCGGTGCTGTAGAACTTCTTGCCCGTGACCGTGCGCCGACCGGACGCGTCGGTCGAGATACGCGTCGAGAAGTGAGTCTGGTTCTGCGCGTTCTGCTCTGTATAGGCCCCGCCGAAGATGCCGCCGTCGGCGATGCGTCGCAACCACGCCGTCCGGTCGTCGGACTCGGCCGCATGGATCAGTCCTTCGGTGAAGATGAAGTGCGTACGCAGGAGTTGGACCACGTTGGAATCCGCGGCGGCCAGGTCGAGAACAAGTTCGGTGAGCTCGGGAAAGGACAGGCCGTAGCCACCGAACTCGGAGGGAACGCGCAGGGCGCCGAAGCCAGACACAGCGAGCTCACGAACGAGGTCGTAGGGCAGTTCCCGGTTGCGGTCACGGTCGACAGCGGTCGCGGCGATGGACGCGACAACAGCGGAGATCTTCTCGCGAAGCGATGTGTCGTCGAGAGTAGCGGTCATGGATGTGGCTCCGATTCGAAGATGATGCTCTACAAAGAGGCAGGCAGGTCGGCGCCGATGCGCAGTGTCCGTGCGCGGTGGTCGTCGCCGAGATGGTCGCCGCGCCCGAACAGCTTCTCGCGCAGGGTGCCCGGCGCGTATTCGCGCTGCGCGAGACCCCGGTCCTGCAGTACGGGCACGACGTGGTCGACCCACTCGTCCCACCAGCCGAGAGTCGTGATGGGGACGACGTTGAAGCCGTCGACGCCTGCGTTCGCCCATTCCTGCACGTGGTCGGCGATCTGCTCGGGCGTGCCTGCGAAGCGGCCCGGCAGAAGGGACTGGTCGACGAGGTATTCGCGCCACGTGACACGGGCATCCGGATTTTCTTGTGCATCGGCGGCTGCACGAAAGAGTGACTGCACATGATTACCGAGCTGCGCACGACCGGCGAGCTCGGACAGAGGGGTATCGGGGTCGATCGAAGAGAGGTCGATGCCGGAGTTTCCACTCCAGAATGCCTGCAGCGCATCGAAATCGATGTTCGAGCGGAAATAGTCCTTCTTGCGCTGCGCTTCCTCCTCGGTGGATCCGATGACAGTGGAAAGCAGAACGATCTTCTTGAGCGACGACGGCGCCCGGCCGATGGATCGGAGCTCGTCGTCGAGGACTGCGATGTCCCGCACAGCCGACGCGGGATTGTTCGACGGCAGGAAGGTCACTTCGGCGTTGGTTGCGGCGAAAGCGCGCCCAGCAGTCGAATTCCCGGCCTGGAACAGCACCGGGGTGCGCTGCGGGGACGGCTCGACGATGTGCGGTCCCTGCACCTTGTATCGCTTGCCGACGTGGTCGATGGTGTGAATCTTGTCGGGGTCGAAGAACTCCCCTGTCTCGTGATTGTGAACAACGGCGCCGTCCTCCCAGGAGTGCTCCCACAGCTTGTAGGTGACGTCGACGTACTCCTGCGCCCACTCGTAGCGATCGTCGTGGCCGACGATCTCGTCGTACCCGTAATTGCGGAAGCCGTTGCTGAGGTAGGACGTCACGATGTTCCACGCGACACGGCCGTCGGTGAAGTGGTCGAGCGAGGACAACTGACGCGCGAACGAGAACGGGTGCGACTGAATGATGTTGCTGGTCACTGCGATACCGAGATGCTCGGTGACGTGTCCGAGGGCGGAGACGATGGTGACGGGATCGTTCTCGGGGAACTGCGACCCGGCTCTGATCGTCGTCGATCCGTCTCCGAAGTCGAGGTCGTAGACGCCGACGACATCGGCGATGAAGAGCGTGTCGATCTTTCCACGCTCGAGCGTCTTCACCACATCGATGTAGGGCTGCAGATCCTTGTAGCCGTACTGAACACGACCTTCGGGCGTACGCCAGTAGCCGTGACTGTGATGGTTGGGGGTCAGGTGCAGGAACGCGTTGTAGACGAGCGGTCTGGTCATCACACAGATCTTTCTTGTGGGCCGTTCAGTAGTGCGGCCCTAAATTCGAGAAGGACACGCGTCGATGTGGGGAACATTGGCACCACCGAAAATTAAAGTCAAACTTTCGAAGTCGTCGATAAACAGCGTCTCGATTCGACCGGCACTTAAATTCATCGTGGTTTTAAACCGGGCCAGATCATCGCCCACACAGGCTCCCACGACGCCGTTCCAGGTGTGACGCACTTCACCGACAGTTCGACTACGCTGACGCCGGTACTTTCTGGACCTGGGTTGACACCGATATTTCAACGATGGCAAAGTCCGCCACGCGCCATTCGACGCCACACCCTTCGGCTGTTCCGGTCTCCACGACACCACCGCGCACTCATCGACCCCGTCAGGACATCGCATGACCATCGACACAGCATTGCCCATCGGCCGAGTTACTCGCCTGAAGAATTCCCAGGAGGCCATCTCCGCTGCCGAGGAACTCGCCGCATTCTTCCGAGAATCGGCAGACCGGCTCGACCGGTCGAGGGAACTCCCGATCGAGGAACTGACAGCACTGGCCGAGAGCGGACTACTCGGCATTCGGGTTCCCCGCGAATTCGGCGGCGCCGGCGTTTCCTACGAGACGGTAGTCCGCGTGTTCGTCATCCTGTCGAAAGCGAGCGGTTCGCTGGGCCAGTTGCCGCAGAACCACTTTCACCTGATCGACTCGATCTTCATCGACGGCACCGTCGACCAGAAGCAGTTCTTCGCCGAGGAGATCCTGGCGGGTCGACGCTTCGGCAATGCCCTGAGCGAGCGCGGATCGAAGCCGGTCCTGTCCCCGCCGGACACGACACTCACCGAGACCGGCAGCGGCTCAGTGGTTCTCGACGGCGACAAGTACTACTCGACGGGAGCGCTCACCGCGCACTGGATTCCGGTGCTCGCATCGACCCTGGACGGACAGTTCTCCCTGACCTTCGTCCCGCGGCACGCCGACGGCCTGACCATCGTCAACGACTGGGATGCCATGGGGCAACGAAGCACCCACAGTGGAACCGTTCACCTGCGCGGCGTCGAGGTTCCTGAACTCTACTCGCTCAAACCATTCGACGGATTCCACCGCCCGGATACGTTCCCACCGTATGCATCCATCATCCATGCTGCCGTCGACGTCGGAATCGGATTCGGCGTCCTGGAACGCGGAATCGAACTGATCCGCACGATCGCGCGACCCTGGCGGACAGCCAACGTCGACCGCGCTATCGACGACCCACTCACGGCGTACCGACTCGGTAAACTCGCCACCGGCGTGCAGGCTGCCGAACAGTTGCTCTACGAAGCCGCGCGTCGATTGGACCACGCCGACGAACTCCGCACCGCGGACCAATACGAACTTGCGGCAGTGTCAGTCGCGCAGGCGAGCGCGTTCGCGAGCGAGAACTCGGAGCGACTGGCCAGCGAGTTGTTCGAATTCATCGGTGCACGTTCCACTTCCGATTCGCTGAACTTCCATCGCTACTGGCGTGATGTTCGGACGCACAGCACCCACGACCCTGCGCGATGGAAGTACCACCGTGCAGGTGCATGGCTGCTGGGCACAGATAGGTGATGCTGTCAGACGATCTCTACGACGCTCGTCACCGGCGTCGGCCGACTGATCGTGCCGGCCACCGGCGATCCGGCTACCGTTCGGTCCCACAACGCGCGCAGGGTCGCGTCGTCGGCGTCACCTGCGATGACAGCGTGGACTTCCATGGATCGGTACCCGGCCGAGCCGTTCTCGTCCAGACCTGCCCACCGCAGAATGTTGTCGAACGTGCCGGTGATCGTGACATCGAGACGGTCGAGCCGAATCCCCTGAACGGTCGCGTGCATGACAGCGCCCGCGATGAGGCAACCGCTCAGCGAGGACAGGAGATATTCGTGGGGCGTCGGGGCTCCGTCCTTACCCGCCAGATCGGCGGGCTCGTCGAATTCGATGGTGTGTCCGCGTGCGGAACTGGTGCTCTGGAACCCGTCGGACCACGACGATTCCACCGTCCACGGACCGCTCATCTCCTCGACTCGGCGCGCGTCGAACAGCAGTTCTCGCAGCGCAGAGGCGTGTTCGGGGTCGATTCCGTTGAGTGGCGTCGAACCAATGTCCATATCGAAACTGTACGGTTAGGCCGTGCTGGTGCAAAACACCTGTAGGCCCCTGGGGCCGGTGCCACAGTGAGCCGGAGAATTCGGATAGGCGTCGGGCCCGTCGACGGCCGAAGCCCCCGATACGGCATCGACCAACTCGACACCGTGCTCGACGGGATGTGGTGGGGAGACAACGTCCTGTGGGTCGTCGACGACGGTCTTTCGAGTGTCGACGTGGTGCTCGCGGGTGTGATCGCGCTCGCCGACGGCCGCGACGTCTCGGATCGCGGCTTCTCCCGTGGCGCCTTCGACCTGCGGGACCACGCCTCCATCGGAGCGGTCGCCGACACCGCGTGCACGGTCGTCCGCGAGGGAAAGACGGCGCTGTGGATATGTCCACGGTCCTCGGTGCCTCCTGCGCTCCGCGAACTGGCACAGGTGATCGTCGACCAGAACTCGACCCACCTTCGAGTCGAGCGCGCAGACGGACGCCGAAGCCAAGTTGTCGGAACGGAAATGCCGTACGCAGTCGACGACGGCATCGCCACGGTCGGCCCGCCGTCCACGGTGTCGCGGCTCGGCGCGGGGCTTCGATCGATCCGCAAACAACGCGGATGGAGTCAAGCCGACGTCGGCGCAATGATCGGGGTATCGGGCAGCGCGATCTCGCAGACCGAGCGTGGCACCCAGTCACTGTCACTCGACACCGCCGTCGAATTGGCCGAACGCCTTGGTGTTTCGATAGATCATCTCGTACACGGGGCGGATCGATCGTACGAGCTCAGCAGGCCCGCCTCGTTCGGGCGTGGTCAATCGCGCCTGGCACCGAGCAGTCCACAACATTTTCGCATCGTCGCCTTTGCAACCATGTCCCTGAGTTCGTCCTCGACCGGTTCCGTGTCGATATGCATTGGTTCCGGCGTCGTCAAGCTGGAGCTGGCCGACGATTCAATCGTTCTGGGTCCCGGGGACGTGGTCAGGACAACAGGTTCGGAACTACGTGCGTGTCGTAATCTCTCTGCGCACCCAGCGTTGATCTTTCAGGTCAACGAGCACTCATGAGCTGGTCGAAGCCCGAATAGCTGTCGCCACCTTGACCGGCGCCTTCGGCTGGGGACAGTGCCCGCTGCCGTCGAGTTCGACCACATGCACGAGGCAACCGTGTCCACGCGATGTCGAGGACGTGTTTGCCGGACACGGGGTCGGCCGGGCCCCAGATGAGATAACGTGGCCGGCTTGACAAACCAACACCTATCGCTGATAGTTTTCCTATCGACGATAGGAGGTGCTGGTGCCGGACGGAAAGAACGACCCCCGCCGCGCCAGGCGAGAAGCCAAAATCTCTGCAATCCTCACCGAGGCGTGGCAACTTGCCGAGCGCGACGGGTTGGCGGTGATCTCGTTGCGAGAGTTGGCCGCCCGCGTCGACCTGCGGCAGCCGTCTTTGTACGTGTATTTCGCTTCCAAGCTCGACCTGTACGACGCCATGTTCGCCGACGGGTACCGCCAGCTCATCGACTACCTGAACAGTCAGCCGATGCCGACCGAGCCACGAGCAGCGCTCGAGCAATTCGTGGTCGAAAACGTACGGTTCTCGAGCAAGAACCCGATCGTGCACCAAATGCTCTTTCAACGCACTATCCCTGGCTTCGCACCCTCACCTGCATCCTGGGAGGTTGCCCTCGAATTCTACGGCCGAGCCAGCGAGGTCCTCGCCTGTGTCGGTGCTGACGATCAGGCCGACATCGACATCTTCAGCTCGCTGATCGCCGGCCTGTGTGATCAGCAGATAGCCAACGATCCAGGTGGTGACCGATGGGTGCAGCACGTGCCGCGCGTGGTCGCAATGTTTCTCACCGGTGCAGTTCATCCGGCTCCATGATCGAGCTTTTCCTCTGCCTATGACATGCCCAGAGAGGCCTACCATGACTCTTCCCACGTTCATCGACGTCGCCGCGATCCCACGGATCGAACATCGCGAAGCCATGCAGATCACTTCGGTCGAAAGCGACAAGTTCGCCGCTGCTCTACGCGCACTGCGCACAGACGATTGGAGCAAGCCCACCGTATGTCAGATGTGGGACGTGCACGCCGTCGCGGCTCACATCGTCGGATCGGCTGCCGGCCAGGCATCTCCGCGCGAATTCGTCCGACAGGTCCGCACTGGCAAGCCCCTTGTCGCCGAGATCGGCGGGGAGTTCTGGTGGGACGGCATGAACGAGCTGCAGGTACGTGAGCGGGCCACCAGCTCGCCCGAGGAACTGATCGCGGAATGGGACACACTCGCCCCGGCTGCGCTGAAGTCACGTTCGAAGCTACCCCGCCCGATCGCCAAACTGCCCTTGCTGAATCTTCCTGAGCCAGTAGGACGTCAGCCGATCGCGTACCTGTTCGACGTCGGATTCACCCGCGACGTCTGGATGCACCGGGTGGACATCACACGCGCCGCCGGCACGGAGCTCGACATCGACGCTGCGCACGACGGACGTCTCGTCGCCGATATCGTCGCAGAATGGGCCGGCACACACGGCCAACCGTTCGACCTCACCCTGACCGGTCCGGCCGGCGGTTCGTACCGCGCAGGGTCGGGCGGAGAGGCAGTCGAGATCGACGCCGTCGAATTCTGCTCGCTCTTGTCCGGACGCGGTGAGGCAACGGGGTTGCTCAGCCACCCACTCCCCCTCTGACCTTCGGGCGCGAGAACGTCTCAGGCGACCGGACCCGGCTCGAGCAACACTGCCACCACCCTGCACAGGTGCCGCACCTCGGACACCGTGGGCGCCAGTTCGTAGGCATGGTGGTGACACACGTTGCTGAGCCGGTTCCAGGCCATCGCGGCAGCGTCTGCGCGTTCGGTAGTGCCCAGGGACCGAAGAATGACCAGCTTCGACCGCATGCTCGCATTCGGAACCTCGGCACCCAACGCACGAAGATGCTGGTCCACCAGATCCTCCAACGCCTGCCGCGCGAGGAAAGCCGCCAATCTCGCCGAACTACCTGCCGCACCGACGTTTCCGTCGAGCAGACGCTCCGCGTTTCGCAATGCGATTGCCGTCACGAGCTCAAAATCCCGTCGACCACGCGGCCGAGATCCTTCACCGCGTCGACATCGACCGCCACCGCGTCACCGTGCACGCCCGCGTTGCAGAGTTTGAGTGTCGGCCACCGTTCCGGTCTGTAGGACAGCCACCCGCCCAGATCCTTGTCCGCATCACCGTGTACTGCCAACGCGAGCCGATTGCGGGTCTTCTTCACATCACCCCAGCGCTTCTCGGTGTCCTCGCGGCTCTCCCCCGCCCGGTGCTGGGTTGCATAGAACAATTGCTGCGCAGCGGATTCCAGAGCCAACCGGAACAAACCCGGTGCGACGCGCCGCTTCACATCGCCAGGTACATTCTCGTCGCGCACCAGGGCGTACGCGTCGTCGACGTATCGCTTGGCTTGATTGAGCGTCTCTCTGACATGAATTCTCGACCCCGTCTCGCGCGTCACCTCCACCAATCGCGCATCGACGGCCATCTGCCGGATCGCGGTGGCGAGTCGGTCGTCGTGCGAGAAGACCACCACCTGCCGGGTCTCGGCCAAGCTCGACAGCACGCGAATGAATCCGTCGATCTTGGCAGGATCCATGGCCTGAATCGGATCATCGAGAACGATGAAGCGGAACGGGCTGTTCGGCGTCGTCGCCCGCGGAATGAACAACGCCAGAGCGAGCGCATGCAATTCGCCCTGACTCATCACCGACAACGCCTCCGACGGTGCACCGTCGACCGTTCCCTTCAACACCGCTTTACGACGAGTACTGCTTCCCTCCAGGCTGATTGCGCCGATATCGACGTTGCTTTCCTGCCGTAGTTCGGCCCAGATGTCCCTCGCCTGCTCTGCGATCGGCTCGAGTCGCTGATTACGCAGATCGATCGCGTGGGCGGTCATCCACTTCTTCGCAGCCTCGAGATCGGCCACGGTCGCATCCGTCTTGGCTGCCTCCCGTTCCAGCTGTACCCACGACGCCAGACGAGAAGCGATAGGCGCCCACGTGTCCTCCCGCGCCGCGATGGAGTCGAGTGCTTCCTGACGCAGGTTCTGGCCTGATTCACTGACCGCAAACAGCGTCGAGTTCAGGTGTTCTGCGAGGCCGTAAACAGATTCCGGCACAGCCCGAGCCGTCGCAACGGCCTCGTTGTATGCAGTCAGAGAGGACAACTCGACACCCGCAACAGTGTCGGCCGTGCTCGAGTCGTCGATCAGCATGCGAGCTGCGCGGCGCGCCTCGTCCAGATCGCGTCGGGACTGCTTGAACTGTGCGAGCTTGTCGTCGTCGGCACTTATCCGCGCACGGGCATGCGCGGCCCATGCGTCGTCGAGGGTTCCGGTTTCGCACACAGGGCACCGACCATCGCCGACCAGATCGTGTAGTTCCAGAGCAGTCCCCAGCAGCGTGTTTCGCTTGTCGGCAATCGCAGCGGCATCGTTGGCGAGATCGATGTTGTTCGCAACGGCGGAACGGACTGCGGCAACGACCGTCTCGATCTGTTCGGGCAGCGGTACCGCCAACCCACCGATGGTGCGCAGGCCCGACAAAGCAGGTGACTGCTCGGACGTCGAACCGGTTGCAAGAGATTGCACGGCTCCGACGTCAGGCTGGCGCTTCTTCAGCAGCGCCACGGCCTGCACTGCGCGATCGTCGTCGGATTCGGCCACGATGCGTTTGAGCTGGATCAACGCGTCTTTCGCCTGCTGGCGCGGCACTTTGGCGTTCTTCAACGCTGCAGTCAGCCGCTTCTCGGCGTCGGTGATCTCGTCGAGTCCGAGTAGTTTCGCCAACGCGTCGTACAGGGTCGACGGACTGTCTTCGACGAGACCGCCGATCTCGTCGTACGACAGGATCGGTCGGTGCAGTTCCACGGCAGACTTCCACCCGAGAGAATCGGTGCCGGGCGAGCGTTTTGCATTCCCGACCTGCGTCCATGTCTTATTCTCGCGCAAGGCGGCATCAGGATCCCAGTCGACGCCGACGACGGTCCGTTCCGAACCCTCGATGGTGAGTCCGACGCGCACCTGGCACTGCGACGCGTCGTGCAGGTTGCGCCATGTGTCGGCCCACAGCTTGGCCTTGTTCTCCCATCGGTAGCTCTTGCCCGTGACTGCGAATTCGAGGGCCTCCGCAAAGCTGGACTTGCCGGAGCCGTTTCGGCCACTGACGATGGTGATACCGGGTGCGGGATGAAGCGTCAGCTCGGACTTGGGCCCGATACCGCGGAAGCCGGCCACCTCGATGGACGTCAGGAATGCACCGACAGGATCCTCCTGGGTCATGCCGTGCGCAGCCCGGCGGGCCTGCAGGAGAGTGACACCGTCGAGCTGATCGTCGAGTTCGGCAATGCCTTCGAGCGCGGCAAGGACGAGGTATTTGGCTTCGTCGTCCAAGTCCTGATCTGCGTCGATGGCGTCGAACACGACCTCCATGAGCGGTCTGTCCACGGCCTCGTCGGGCTTGGTCACCGGCACTCCCCTGTCGTGTCTGTCTGGTTCCCCAACCAGACCCCACAGTTCCATACGAGACCGACACTGCGCACCCGGACAAGGGGCGGACGCGTACACCGCAGCAGTTGGAAACACCATTTCCTTCATTGTCTCCGATCTGAAACATTGATACCTTGTCGGTAGCCACGAGCGCACCGAGGAGAGACTCCCGACGATGACACCGCCGACACACCCGTTCGACATGACGAGCCTCCAGGGTGCGATGCGTGCGGTGCTGCCCAGCCTCAGAGCCAGTGATGCGTCGGTGATTCGGCTGGTTCTCGATCAGCCGGAGTTCGTTCAGAACGCGTCGACGGCAGAGGTCGCCGAGCGCGCCGGTGTATCGAACGCAACCGTGGTTCGGGCGGCTCGAGCTGCCGGTTTCACGGGGTTCAGCGACCTGAAGTTCGCGGTGGCTCGGGCATCCGGCGGGGCAGGAATGTTCGTCCCACCTCCCCGCCTGACCGATGTGACGACACCCAAGGAACTCGTCGATTCGATCTTGTCGAGCCATGTCAACGTCATCGGAGCCGTCCGAGGAACCCTGAACGAGGAAGTCGTGCAGCAGGTCGTGGGCAAACTCGATCAGGCCGAACGGATACTGATATCCGGATCGGGCACGTCGTCGGCCGTCGCCGCCGACGCCGCGGTCAGGTTCACCTCGATCGGACTGATGGTCCAGGCGCCGGTCGATCATCTGTCCACGCTCGTCGTCGCCCGTCTTCTCCGCCCGTCGGACATCCTCCTCGCTGTCAGCCACACAGGAATCACTCCGCAAACCGTCGCTGTGGCCGAGGCCGCTCGTCATGTCGGCGCCACGGTCGTGGCCATCACCAGTTTCACTTCGTCGCCGCTCGTCGACATCGTCGATCACGTGCTCGTCGCGGGTGGCTCAGAGCTCGATTTCCAGCTCGCTCAATCCAGCAGTCGCCTGGCACACCTGACCGTCGTCGACATACTGCACGCGGGAGTTGCGTTGGCGGACATGGACCGAACTCGCCGCGCCGAGGCAATAGGCTTCGACACACCGGTCCGAGACCGACGGTGAATCACGCAGCACTCGGGCTGGTCGGTCTCGCAGCAATACTCCACGCCGTGTGGAACATTGCAGCAAAACGATTCACCGGGGACGCCGCCGTCTTCGTGTGGATGTACATGACGGCATCGGCCGTGCTGTGCCTCCCGGTAGCGCTGTTGTTCGGCCAGTGGACCGCATCATGGGCCTTGCTCATCGGCCCACTCGTGACGGCCGTCCTTCACATCGGGTATTCGCTGACCCTCCAAGTCGGTTATGCACGAGCCGATTTGAACGTGGTCTACCCGGTCGCACGCGGCACAGGACCGTTGATCACCGTTGTCGTCGCGGTCACAGTGCTCGGCGAACGCCCTGGAATTCTGCCGCTACTGGGCGGCGTGATCATTCTTCTCGGGATACTCGTCGTGACCGGGTACAAACGTCGCCAGAATGGTTCGGTGTCAACAGGAGTGCTGTTCGGATCCGCAACCGGTGCGATGATCGCCGCCTATACCCTGTGGGATCACTTCTCCGTCGTCACTCTCGACCTGTCGCCGGTCACGTATTTCGCGTTGGCGGTCTCGATGCAATCGCTGCTGCTCACGCCCAAGGTGGTCGGCAAGGGGGCGCAGTTGAAGAGCGCATTCGGGACCTATCGGCGAGAAGTCCTACTCGTCGGAGCGCTCTCCCCCGCTGCGTACATCCTGGTTCTCGTTGCAATGAAGTCCCTGCCGCTGTCCGTGGTCGCCCCAGCCCGTGAGTCGTCGATCGTCATCGGATCCTTGCTGGCGTGGTGGTTGTTCCACGAAAGCAACCCTGTCCGACGACTGGCAGGTTCGGCCGTCGTGCTGACTGGCATCGTGTTGATCGCAGTCAACTGACTCTCGCGATCCCGGCCCCTCAGTGGGCTGAAGCGTAAGCCAGCGCGTGTTCTGTGAATTCCACACACAGCCGTACGAGGTCGCCGACAACCACGTCCGGGTTTACCGGCTTGTATCTGTAAATAAAATCAGGCTCGTATCCGAGCCACTTCTTCTTCCGACCGCTGTACCCACCAAGTAGGCGAGAGGCGCTTTCCGCTACGTCAAAATCAAAATAGTCAAGAAACTTTTGTTCGACGAAGCGCTCTCGTTCCGCCCGGCGATTCCTCCACGGGCCATCGATATCGTTATCCAGGATGACCGAGAGTCGCATCTGGCCACCTTGATACTGCCAGCCAACGTAATGTCCTCCGCCCGTGCGAGCATGAAAATCCATCCTGCCACGAGTATTTGATAGGCCGACCTCCACGGTGACCGGCGAACGCATGAGCATTTCGATGGCGGAGGCCATCCCGGCGATCCTCAATTTTTCGACCAACGGTAAGAGGCGCGCTCCGCGAAGCTTCTCTCGCGCGTCGACCGAAATATGGAGGGGCTCACTGCCAGTTTCCGAAATAGCAAAGCTGTCCCGGAGGCCAACCAAGAGACCGACAAGTTCGACATACTGCTCAACAAGCAGCGCGTCGAACTCCTGGTCGTTTTCGCGTAAGACCTTCGCCGACGCGGCCAGTGGTACGAGCAGTTCCGAGTAGTCGACATGCCGCCATGGCTTGGGAACATCGAAACCTGGCCGGATAAGCGTGAGCAGGATGAACGACGTCCTGCCCTCGTCGAAAATCGCGGTACAGCCCGCATGGTAGTCAACCAGTTGCTGGCGGTTGGGAATGGAGTGGAGCTTATTTTCCAGTACAAGGTTTCGACCAGCCGTCCCACCGAACAACGTGAGGTCGAGATTCATCCATTCTCGCCGGACCTCTGTGAGTTCAGGCCACCCAGCGATGGCGTCCGCTTTGAAATACTCCATCACCGGCACCGATGCAGCAGGCTGTTCTTTTATCAACCAGTAGAGCATGTTCGAGTGGAATAACTCCTGCCCTGCAGTCGATAGTTGGTAAAGCGGACTCGCTGCTAAACCTGCAACTACCGATGTAGCTAGTTCGGACATGGTCACACCTTCCCTCGAAAATCTGTCCAACCGTACTCGAAGACAACGGCAACACGGGCAGGCGAGTCACGAATAGCCGGCGACGAGGCATCCACGTGCTCGACTTGGCCTAGCCCGGCCGTCGACTTCATTGCCCGACTCCGCTGCGCGGAACGGCTGTGACGAAGTACTCGGCGCAATGTCCGAGGCTGTCCCGCCCGAACTCGAGGGGGGGTGTTTGCCCATAACCGGCAGACACAGACGATGATGTCTGCGTGACCCTGTGGATTGTTGCTGCCGGTGTCGAGCTCGCTGTCATTGTTGCGCTCGGCGTGCTGTTGATCGTGTCGCAGAAGAAGCTGAAGACCACCCGAGCTGCTCTGGACCGCGCACTCGACAGCTCGTCGAAGCGTCGTAAACGTCGTGGCCTGGTGCCGTTCGCGATCCGGACAACGTTCAACACCGCCGATTCGCTGATCAACAAGGGCTTCGGCGCGACGGTGCGTAACTCCGTCGAAGACCTCGCGGGCTGGGCGAAGGTCGAGCGTCCCGATCTCGCGCGGATCGCGGCCGACGGCGACGTGGTGGTCGTGTTCTCCGACATCGAAGGCTCCACGGCACGCAACGAGGAACTGGGCGATCGCGGCTGGGTGAAGCTGCTGGAACGCCACAACCGGCTGATCACCAAGCAGGTGGAAGGCCACGGCGGCCACGTCATCAAGAACCAGGGCGACGGCTACATGATCGCGTTCACCGATGCAGGCCAAGCGGTGCGATGCGGAATCGCAGTTCAGGAGGCTCTGCAGGAGAATCCGGACAAGTGGGATCGGATCCGAGTCCGCATGGGCATCCACGTCGGCAGCTCGGTGCGCCGCGGCGACGACCTGTTCGGGCTCAACGTCGCGATGGCCGCACGCGTCGCAGGGCAGGCCGACGGCGGAGAGATCCTGATCAGCGAATCGGTACGCGAGAAGATCGGTCGTGCGTACGACATAGTCCTAGCCGAACCACGAGAGGTGCAGCTGAAGGGCATGAAAGGAACCCACCAGCTGTACCCCGTGGAAGTTCCCGCACTTCCGGCGACGACGACCGTGCGGGAACTCGACTGACCGTCAGGGCACCAACACCACACCGATACCCGGAATGAGGGTGTCCACCCGCGGCGGCCCCCAGTACTCGCGCGAATGAGTCACGACGATGGCAACCGGCCCTGCACCCGTTCTCGCCACCACTTCCGTCGGCAAACCCTCTCCGGTTGTCTCGAGCGGAACGTTGCCGTTCGGAATCGCCGGATCGTACGGCGGCCTCTCGTAACCCGACAGCTCCCAGTGCCGCAGACCCTCGGAACCCATTGCACCAGTAGCTAGATTGCGCCAATGCACCGTCAAGAACCGATAGGGATACTGGGGGTCCCACGCAGCGACGTTCGCAGCGGAGATACTCACGACACCGGGCTCTGCTCCGACGGTCGTCTTCATCGGAATGGTCTGGAACAACCCACCCGGCACAGCACCCGGAGCGATCTGAAAGCCGGTGACCACCGGAACCGGCGTGATGCTGGTCTGCGGCGCCGCGGCAGCCGTGCCCGCACCCAGGACCAGCGAACCGAACAATGCCGTCGTAACCACGGCTCTTCGCAACACTTTTCGCATAACCTCTCCCCTCATGTGAATGGAAATGTAGGCCAGGGCCTACATCTCCACTCACGACACCTTCGCAAAACGGGCGGCAACACGTCTACCCCTACACCGATTCGTGACGGGGTCGTGACGCGAACATCGTTAACGCCCACTCCCGCGGCATCGATTTTCCTGTCGAGAAGGTGCTGCACCCCGCATGCACCGGTGAGGGCTCTTCATGAAGCGTCTGTTCGTCACCACCATGGCCGTCTTCGCGGCAACAGCACTCGCAGCCTGCGGTTCTTCGGACTACCGGGAACCCGACACCGTCGCCGCAGTCACTGCAACGGCGACGCCGAACAGCACCGAAACTCCACTACCCGACAACGAACCTGCGCCCGAGGATCAGTCCACCCCCGGACCGAATCCGGTCACGATTCCGCCGACACCGTCACGCGATGACGTCAACGTCGATGCTCGCGATTTCGAGCGTGGTGACGGCCAGTACTTCTTCCGATCCCCGAGCGAAAACGTGTTCTGCGGCTTCAACTCCCAGAACGCGCCCGGGACGGTCGTGGGCTGCCAAGTCCGATACTCCGTGCCCGGCAGCAGCGGTCGGGAATGTCTCAACACCGAGAACAACACCTACGGAGTGCGGATCCTCGAAGGCGGCGCCGTCGAGCAGATCTGCACCAACCAGGGCATCTTCGTCGCCGACGACACGCCCGTACTGGAATACGGCCAGGTCATCGGAGTAACCGGAACGGTCTGCCGCTCCACCGAAGTCGGAGTCGCCTGCTACAGCGGAGCTGACAGTGGGTTCATGATCTCCCGCGACGTCAACGTGACCTTCTGACCGGGTAACGAGGTTCACCGCGGAGTCGATTCACACAATGTCCCAACGACGATAGGACCGAAAAGTTGATCAAGAAAATCATTGCTGCGTCCGCACTCGCACTGGGCACCACAGCCCTGGCAGCGACGCCGGCTTCGGCCGACGGAATTTACGATTCACCGTTCACCAGTGAGAACACAGAGCACTACGTCAGCGCATTCGACCCCGCCGCGTACGGTACACGCGGGTCTGACCCGCTCATCATCAGTCCCTACGGAGCCAACCAGCCCATCTACAGTTGGAGCTTCCACGGCCAAGGCCAGACGTGGCAGGTCGATCCGGCCGGCCAGGCACATCTTCTGCGGTCGATCCAACTCCCGGCCGGGTCGTCCACTTACACCTTCCGCACCATTTCAGTCTTCGACCCGTTCACGGTTCTCGACTACTGAACCGGCCTCTGTACGCGGTCTCCGGCTCAGCGGTGTTCTCTCACACCGCGCACGAACCCTTCGACCGAGGAGACTGCGTCGGTCAATTCGACATCGGAATCGACTCGACGAATGACAGCACACTGTGCGATGACCGTGTTCGCGCGTTCGACCGTTCGCTCACCGGAGCTCGTGAGGGCCACGAGCAAGCGCTGTGAATGCGCGGAATCGCGGTACCTCTCGACCAGACCCGCACGTTCCAACCCGGCGACTGTCACTCGTATCGTGGTGCGGTGACGTGCGAGCCTGCGGCAGATCTGCTCGTAGGTCATCGGTCCGCATTGCCCTATGGTCCGCAGGATCTCGAACCTCGCCCAATTCAGACCCACCCGCGCAAGGGATTCCTCCAACTGCGCCTTCACCGCGTCCGTGTTGCGTAACAACGTCGCGATCGTCTCCATCGAATCGGCACGGGTGTCGGTGGCAGTGGTCATCAGCCGGCGACGACCATGTCGACGCCCGACGCCGGCCGGCCGAGTACGAACTGCACGGCCGCGCTCCCGGCGAGGAAGTCGTGGTGGTCGTAGAAGTCGAACATCGCGCGCAACCGCGCAATCGCCCCCGTGGGCATCGACCCGCTCACCGAGTCCTGCCACTGGTCCAGTGAGATCTGTTCGATTTCCACACCGGACCCCCGCAGGAGTTCACGAACCGACAGGGCCTGCGGACCGCCGAGTTCGTAGGTCGCGCAATGATGTCGTTCGCCTTCGGTCAATACGGCCGCGGCGACAGCTGCGACATCATGCAGACGGACGAAAGAAAAGCGGGTATCCGGACTGTAAGGCAACGTCACCCTCGTCGAGTCCCCCGACAACGCACCGGCGAAGTTCTCGACGTAGGCGCACGGCTGCAGCACCGACCACTTCAACGGAGATCGGTGCAGCTCGTCCTCGCATTTCGCTTTGTCCATGTGATGTGGCATCGCCGGAGTGTACGGCCACGCCACCGAGTGATACACGAAATGGTCGACGCCAGCAGAAGCCGCTGCGGTCAACGTATTTCGCAGCAAGTTGGGCTCGTCCGGATGGACATTGGGGGCGATGAAGTACACCGCCCGACACCCGAGGAGCGCTTTGCGCAGCCCGGCACCGGTTTCCAGCTCCACTTCGTGATCGAATTGCGAACGCGCTCGTCGAACGAGGCGTCGTACCCCCACCGTGTCCGCAAGCGCGTCGACCACTGCGGAACCGGTCTTACCCGCGGCGCCGACAACTGCGATGTCGGCGCCGCGGATAGTTCCGTTGCTCATGAGCCCGTCCTAGACGTAATCGTAGACGGCCGAGGTGTCTCCGCCGGAGAGTTGGGCGTATCCCGGGCCGCGATCGAAGAACGGTTCACTCTCACCGCGACCTCCGCGCAACTGCTCGCGCAGTGTCGCGGTGGCGTTGTCGTCGACCGACGGTGCGTCCCCGTCGACGATGACGACGCCGTAATCCTCCCGCGCGCCGTCCACCGAGACCTTGCGCCACGACACGTCCCGCAGAACTTCCTGGGTCGGCCGGTCAAGCGGGTCGCCCCACCCACCGCCGCCGGTAGTGCGGATGCGGATCACTTCCCCAGCCTTGATGGGTTCAGCGTCGGTGAGTGCGTCGAACTCGCGTTCGTTAGGGCCGTCAGGGTCGAGCACCACCGAGAACGGTCGACCGGCTTTGCCGCCTTTGACACCCCAGCAGGCCAGGATCGAACGGTCCGCGATGGACATGAAGTGCGCGTCCTTCAGCATCCGGATGTGCTTCTCGTACCCCAGACCACCGCGATACCGTCCGGCACCGCCGGAATCGACGGCCAATCCGAGCTTTTCGACGATGAACGGGAAACGGCTCTCACTGAATTCGGTAGGGAGGTTTCGCGAATCCGGCACGACGTGGATAGTGTCCTCGCCGTCCGCGTAATACCGGCCACCCGAACCGCCGCCGAGAACCTCGCGCATCAGGTATGAGTGCCCGTCGAAGTCCTCGCCGTAGACACCGGTGTACCGAATCGTCTCCTGATCGGCCGGCATGTTGCCGTCGACGGCCTTGGCGACCACACCGGACAGGACACCGAGCAGACGCAGGATCACGAACGTTCGAGCGTTCGTCGGAGCCGGAAAAATCGGGGTGATGAGCGTTCCCTTCTCGGGGAACTTCATCTCGATCAGCGGCACGACTCCCTCGTTGACGTCGAGTTCGGCCATGCGCTCGGGTGTGTCGGCGAGATTGCGCAGAATCGGCGCGAGCCACTTGATCAGGAAGTTGCCGTCCGCGTAGTCACCACAGTGATTGATGGGCCCCTTCGCCTGCGGGCCGGTCCCGGTGAAGTCGAGGATCAGCCGCTCGCCGCCCTCGTCCTCGGGCCTCGTCTTCGTCAAGGTGATGCGCTGAGTGTGCAGCATGGGCTCGTCGACGCCGTCGTGCTCCGCGTAGTCCTCCCACGTGTACTCACCGACCGGAATCTTGCTCAGAATCTCACGGCGGTACGTCTCGGTGGTCGCGTCCATCATCGCGTCGAAGCAGGATTCGATGGTGTCCACGCCGTAACGCTCGAACAACTCGGTCAGTCGACGCGCACCCATCAGGCACGCCGAGCATTCGGCATCCAGATCGGCGGCCAAAGCGTCGGGCATGCGGGAGTTGCGCGTCATGATGCGCAGAGCTGCCTCGTTGGCCACTCCCTGATCCCAGAGTTTGATGGGCGGAACCATCAACCCTTCTTCGTACACGGTCGTCGCACCGGACGGCATGGAGCCCGGGCAGCAGCCGCCGATGTCGTCGTGATGCCCGAAGGCCTGCACGAAGGCAACCACCTTCGGTTCCGAATCGGGAGTGGTACGAGCGAACACCGGGACCGTGACGCAGAGGTCAGGGAGGTGGCCGATTCCGCCTTCGGACAGGTAGACGTCATTGTGGAAATAGACGTCTCCGGGCTTCATCGTCTCCAGGGGGAAATCACGGGCGATGGGGTGCACCAACGCAGAGTACGAACGACCCGTCAACTTACGCAGATTGCGATCGTGGATGCCGGCACGGAAGTCGTGGGCATCGCGGATCATCGGCGAACGGGAGGTCCGCGAGATGGACGTCTCGACCTCCATTTCGACGCTGGCAAGGTAGCCTGCGACGATCTCGACGAGGATCGGGTCCGGGATCGCACCGTCGGTCTCGGTCAGTCGGTAGGGCTTGGCTGCGGTCGCGGCCGCAGCATCGAGTACAGCAGTCATCACTTCGCTCCGTTCGAGTCGAAAGTCTTGGAGATGCGGATGTTTCCGTGGGTGTCGATTCGCGCCGAGAATCCGGGGTGGATCGGGACGGTGGAGCTGAATTCCTCGATGACGGCTGGACCGTCGATCGTGTCACCAGCACCCAGGCGAGCACGGTCGTAGACGGTGGTATCCACCCAGGAGTCGAAGTAGGACTTACGGGAACCGGTTCGGGCAGACTCGGAACCTGAACCGGCTGCAACCGTACGGGCGGCCGGACGCTGAATGGGCCCGATTCCGCTGACTCGCAGGTTGACCCACTCCACGTGCTGAGCGTGGTCGCCGCGGAAGTCGTAACCATACAGCTCGCGGTGCGCCTCGTGGAACGCCTCGGCGGACGCGTCCATGAGTTCGGGCGTGATGGGCCCGTCGCCGACAGGAACGCGGACCTCGAACGCCTGGCCCATGTACCGGAGGTCGGCAGTGCGCGCGTACCGGCGTTGCGTCTCGTCGAAACCTTCGTCGGCGAGGGCGATCTCGGCCTTGCCGGCCAGTGCATCGAACAGCTCCTGCAGCTCGGCGGCCTGCAACCGGTCGTGACGACCGACGTGCGTCTGGACGTAGTCGTTGCGCACGTCGACGGTGAGCAGTCCGAATGCCGACACGTTGCCCGGGTCGAGTGGTACCAGCACGTCTTTGAGACCGAGAATGTCGATGAGCCTGCACGCGAGGAGCGAGCCCGAACCACCGAAGGTGACAAGGGTGAAATCCCTGACGTCGAGACCACGCTTGACGGTGATCTGCCGCAACGCATTCGCCTGGTTCCACGCCGACACCTCGAGGATACCGACGGCGCACTCCTCGAACCCGAGTTTCAACTCTGTCGCCAACTGCTCCAGCCCTTTTCGAGCGAGCTCGGTGTCGAGTGGAATCTCACCACCGAGCAAGTGCGGTGGGATCCGGCCGAGCAGCACGTGGGCGTCGGTGATGGTCGGCTCGCTGCCGCCCTTGCCGTAGCACAACGGTCCCGGATCAGCACCGGCCGACTGAGGTCCGACGCGAAGGGTGCGCTCGGGAGTCATCCAGGCAATCGACCCGCCGCCTGCACCAACGGTCACGACGTCGATCATCGGAATCTTCGACGGATAGTTCCCGACGCGTCCCTCGGTGGTCAGCGCAGGCTCGCCCTGTACGACAACGGTGACGTCGGTCGATGTTCCACCGCCGTCACACGTGAGAACTTGGTCGACGCCTGCAGCGTCGGCGATCAGTGCTGCACCGAGGGCACCCGCTGCCGGACCGGACAAGACCGTCGTGATCGGCTGGTGCACGACCTCTTTGGCCGAGAGCACGCCGCCGTTGGACTTCATGACGTAGAAGGGGATGTCTCGGGCTTCACCGTCGGCAGTGGAGAACTCACGCAGCCGGTTGGCGATGTTGTTCACGTAGTTGCGGATGTTCGGCTTCACGGCAGCGTCGACGAGTGTCGTGATGGACCGCTCGTACTCGCGGTATTCGCGCAGAACCTGGCTCGAAATGCTCACCGTCGCTTCCGGGAACACCTCGTCGAGGATGTCGCGGACCCGCTCCTCGTGGGACGGGTCGGCATAGGAATGCATCAGGCACACCCCGATCGTCATGATCCCGCGATCCTTGAAGAACTGAGCAGCGGTGCGGACACTTGCCTCGTCGAGTGGACGAATCTCGCGGCCGTCGAACGCAAGACGACCACCGACGGTTTTGACTCTGTCCGCCGGAACGATGCGATCGGGCTTGACCCAGAAGTAGGAGTTGCCGTAGCCGTCGGGCACCGACTGACGGGCGATCTCGAGCACGTGCTCGTAGCCCTCGGTGGTGATGAACCCCAGGTTCTCTACCTTGCCCTCGAGCAGCTTGTTGGTAGCAACCGTCGTGCCGTGGCTGACCGCGCCGATACTCTCACCGCTCTCACCGAGCTTCTCGAGCACCTTCTCGATGCCGGTGAGGAATCCCTCCGCGGGGTCTGCCGGCGTCGAGGGTGTCTTGGTGGTGACCATGGCGCCGGTCTCGTCGTCGACCGCGACGATGTCGGTGAACGTGCCACCGGTGTCGATACCGATCCGAATCTTCCTGGAATCCACTGCTGCCTCCGTGTAGTTGCTGGCGTGTAATGCCATTTCACAGCGTGTGCATCACGTAGTCGTTGGCAGATTTTGCCCAACACTGCGGGCGGTCTTCGGCATCCAGTGAACAGGCACGAAAAACGCCCCGAACCGGACGGGTTCGGGGCGTTCAGCATGGAGTGGGACCCCGGTTTCCGGAGCGAACGTCGGGCGGAGTGAGTGTCGGACGGGGGAACGGTTGAAGTGCAGACCTATTTCGACCGTCCGAGTACGCCGCCGATGACTACACCGGTGAGGGCGATGGCGGCTCCCAGGGCAGCGCTGACCACGACGGTACGGATGTCCGCACCCCCCGCACTCGCCACGGCCACGGAGGGTGCAGATGCTGCTGCGACCTGCCGGTCCGGCTGCGCCGCATCCGTTTCACCGGCCGGTGCGGCCTCGGGTGTCGACGACGGAATGCCGTTGGCGATGACCCCGTCGATGCTCTTGAAGAACACTCCGGCCATCTTCTTCGCGACGCCGGTGATCATGCGCTGCCCGACGCCTCCGACCATTCCTCCGACGACCGCGTCGGCGTCGTAGGAGAGCAGGGTGCCGCCCTCGTTCTCGGTCAGGGTGACCGTGACGTCGGCTTTTACCGTTCCCGGGGCACCCGCGCCAGACGCCGTCATGACGAACGAATGGGGCCGATCCTGTTGCGAAAGAACGACTTCACCGTCGTACACTCCCTTGATGGACGCGACTCCGGCCATGATGGACAGCTTGTAGTGGTTGTCCGTCAGCTGTTCCAGTGACTGCACCCCGGGAATGGTCGCGGCGAGTACGCGTCCGTCCTGCAGGTTGTCGTACACCTCCTCGCGAGGTGCCGTGAGCTGTGCGGTGCCGGCGATTCTCATGAATTCTCCTGTGCTGACTGGTGCGCGAGGCGGAGCTCGAACAACTCCGACGGTGAGATAGGCATGGATGTGATGGGGATGCCTTCGGCGTTCTCGATGGCTGCGGCGATGACGGCGCTGGTGGGGATCACGCCCGCTTCGCCTGCACCCTTCATTCCCAATGGGTTCAGGCCCGACGGCGTCACCGTATGGTCCATTTCCAACGTGTTCGGCATCTCGGTGACGAACGGCATCAGAAAGTCCATGTAGGAGGCGTTGAGCATCTGCCCGTGCTCGTCGTAGACGATCTTCTCGTACAACGCTCCGCCGATGCCCTGCGCCACTGCACCCTGGACCTGTCCTTCGACGATGCGGGGATTGATGACATTGCCGCAATCATGAATAACGACGTACCGCAGCACGGTGATCTCGGCGGTGATCGGATCGGTTTCGACGATGGCAGCGTGCACCCCAGACGCGAAGGTCGAGTGCGGCGGCGAGTAGTACCCTGTGGCTTCGAGCCCAGGCTGGTCGCCCTCCGCAATCGGCGGTTTCGTCATGTCCGGGTTGGTCTTGGCGAAACCCGTGGCCAGCTTGGATTCCTTGTCGAAGGCGTAGCGCAGCGGATTCGACAGCACCGCGACGACGCTGAGAGGTACCGATGTCCCGTCGACACCGGGTTCGGTGCCGACCACACACACATGTCCCCCGCGCAGCTCCAGATCACTCGGATCCACCGAGAGGATTCCCGACGCCACATTCTTCGCCTTCTCAGCGACCATCTGCGCCGCGACATGAAACGCCGAACCCGACATCACCGCACCACGTGAGGCGAACGTACCGACGGCGTAGCCGAAGCGACGGGTGTCGCCGGTGACGATCTCGACGTCGGACACCTTCACGCCCAGGTCGTCGGCGACAATCTGCGCGAACGCGGTCTGATGTCCCTGCCCCTGCGTCGTCAACCCCGTCGCGGCCTTGACCTTGCCGGACGTCTCGACGACAACATGTGCGCCCTCGTACGGTCCCGGTCCGGTTCCTTCGACGTACGCGCCGATACCGATGCCGACAGTACGACCCTCGGCTCGCGCCTTCCTCTGGTACTCGGGAAAGCCATCCCAGTCGACGAGCTTCTTGAGTTTGTCGATGCCGGCCTGGTAGTCGCCCGTGTCGTAGATCAACGGGCGCCCGTCCTGGAACATCAGCCCGAAGTCGTACGGCATGTCCTCGGGCCGAACGAAATTGATCTCACGAACGGCGATCTTGTCCTTGTCGAGATGGTCGGCGATGGCGTCCATCGCACGTTCCATCGCGAACACCGCCTGAGGCCGTCCGGCGCCGCGATACGGCGTGACCAGCACCGTGTTGGTATAGAGCGAGTACGCGTCGACGCGGAAGGACTTCGGCTTGTACGGTCCCAGCACCTGTGTGGCCGTGTTGATCATGACGATGATGCCGTAGGGCAGGTACGCGCCGTTGTCGTGCCAGAACGTGAAGTCGAAAGCGAGCAGATGTCCGTCGTCGTCGAAACCGATCTCGACCTTCTGGATCTGGCCACGCTCGTGGGCGCTCGAGATGAAATGCTCACGGCGGTCCTCAACCCACTTGACCTCGTTGGAAACGCCGGCGCGGCCGAGGCGTCGGGCAGCCCAGGTGACCATGACCTCCTCCGGCCAGGGATGGACGATCTTGACACCGAAACCGCCGCCGACATCGGGCGCGATGCAGTGAACTTTGTTCAGTGCCATGCCGAGTCGAGCTGCGATGGCGGCACGCGCGGACGTGGAGGTCTGCGTCGACGTCCAGAACGTCAGTACGTTCTCGTCGCCGTCCCAGCGGGCGTAGACGCCTTTGCCTTCCATGGGCATCGAGGCGGACCGCTCGATCTCGAGATCCAATGTCAGACGGTTGGGTGCAGCCGCCAGTTCGGCGTCGACATCGCCGAATCCGTGTTGTAGCCGTGCCGCGACGTTGTCCGGCACATCGGCGTGGACCGCCTTGGCGGCAGTGCGCGCGGTGTCGATACCCACAACAGGGTCGAGCATCTCGTACGTCACGTCGATCTTCGCGCACGCATCCTCGGCGATGTAGCGGTTGTCCGCGACGACCATGGCGATGGCCTCACCGACGTGGTTGACCTCGTCCTTGGCCAGCGGATATCCGTTGCGCGCGGCGACGATCGCGGGATGCGGAATAAGCAGTGGCAGATTCTCCGCCATCTCCTCCGAATCGTCGACCAGATCGTCGTAGATGTAGATGGCGTGAACGCCTGCCACATCGAGCGCCGGATCGATGTCGATGTCGATTATTTTCGCGTGCGCGTGCGGGGAACGCACGAACGCCGCGATCAGCGCGCCGTGGCCGAGGTCGTCGAGGTAACGGCCCTGCCCACTGAGCAGACGCGTGTCCTCCTCCCGCGGAATGGGCTTGCCGAAGAACTTCTCCGACGCGCCTACCACGTGCGCGGTGTCGATCTGGGTTGTCATGCCCTCCCGGCCTTTCCACCGACAGGTGCAGTCGCGCCGCGGACCTTACGGTCGAGCGCGTCACGGGTGGCTTCGTCGTCGACGCCGAGCGGGAACTCCCCCGCCCGTTCACGTTTGATCTCGGCGGCGCGGAGCACCGATGCACGAATGTTCTGATATCCGGTACAGCGGCACAAGTTTCCGGCAATGGCATCGGTCGCTTCGTCGTGCGTCGGATTCGGGTTGTCCTCGAGGAATGCCGCGATCGTCGTGACGAATCCCGGAGTACAGAAACCACACTGAAGACCGTGGCAGTCCTTGAACGCCTGCTGCACCGGGTGCAGCGTGCCGTCGGGTTCGACGAGGCCCTCCACCGTCGTCACCGAGTGGCCTTCCAAGCCCGCTGCGAGCACGAGGCAGGATCGGACAGGCTTGCCGTCCAGCAACACCGTGCACGCCCCGCACACACCGTGCTCGCAGCCGACGTGTGTTCCGGTGCGGCGCAGGTGATGTCGAATCGCATCCGACGCCAGGGTCCGAGACGGCAGGACCGCGGTTTCGGTGACGCCGTTCAGCGTGAACGTGACGGCGACGTGATGCTCGCCGGTGTCGGCCTGCAGCTCCGCGAGCTGATCGTCGATGGTTTTGTCAGGCATTGGTTCTGCTCCTCACGAGTGTGCGTGCGTCCGCGGCCGCCGCGAGTCCGACTCGACTGGTCAGCGCAGACACCAGCTGAGAACGGTAAGCGGCCGTGGCATGGATGTCGGCGTCGGTCTCGACGGTGTCGCGGGCCAGCTCGCCCAGCGCACGCCACTTGGGGTCACGCTCGTCGGTCGCCGACGCCCCGGCCAGGGTGTCGCTGTAATCGACGACGAGACCGAGCTCTCCTGCCGAAATGTATGTCATCTTCGCGGTGACAACGTAGTCGTCCACCACTTCCACCTGGGCCGCGACACCGACCAACGCGTAGTCGCCGTGCCGTCGGGCAATCTCGTCGATAGCGGTACCGACTCCCGCTCGCGCTGCCGGTACGCGCACGGCCAGAGCGATCTCGTCGGGCTCGAGCGTGCTCTCGAGCGGCCCGGCGAACAGGTCGGCGGACGCGATCACGCGCTGACCCCGCGTCGACTGCACCGTGACCTCTCCGCCGAGCAGCGACAGCACGGCCGGCATCTCGGCCGAGGGATCCGCGTGCACGATCGATCCGACGGTGGTGCCGCGGTTGCGAATCGTCGGATGCGCCACCAGATGCAGGCCTCGGCTCAACAACGGCTGAACTTCTCGGGCTGCAGGGTGATCGTGCAGTACGGAGTGCGTGACCAGCGCGCCGAACTCGACGCCCGAATCACCGGAGGCAACAATCGAATCGAGGTCTCGCACCGCTCCGATGTCCACGATGTGCGCCGGTGCGGCCAACCGCATCGACAGCAGCGGGACGAGTGACTGACCACCCGCCATGACCTTGCCCTCATACGAGACCTCGGCGAGTATCCGGCACGCCTCCGGGATCGTGGTGGGCCGGTGGTATGTCAGCGGCGACGGTTTCATGTCTCGATCCTGCCTGTCCGGAAACGAAGGTAACTTGTCTACTTGTGACAACAGTCACGCACGATGCCTGTCACAATCAGGTCAGTTGTTTGCTCGGTGTCGATCCCTCGGACGTGCCCGATGTGTAACGGTCCAACTCGGGATTGCGGGCTCCGACGAATCGGCACAAGTGGTACATGAGGATCACGACGATCGTGCCGAGCGAGATGCCCCCGAGGGAGAAGGTGTCGCTGAACGTCAGGGACACGTCGCCGATACCGATGATCAGGCCGGCAGCAATGGGCATCATGTTCAGCGGGTTGCCGAAGTCGACGCCGTTCTCCTTCCAGATCTTGGCTCCGAGCAGGCCGATCATGCCGTAGAGGACAACGGTGATGCCGCCGAGCACACCGCCCGGGGTGGCCGAGATGAACGCGCCGAACTTGGGCGAGAAACCCAGCAGCATGGCAACGATGCCGGCCACGGTGTACGCGGCGGTGGAATAGACGCGCGTAGCGGCCATGACGCCGATGTTCTCGGCGTAAGTGGTCGTCGGTGAGCCACCGACGCCGCTGGCGATTGCCGTGGCGAACCCGTCACCGGCCAACGCACGGCCCATGTACGGGTCGAGGTCCTCCTTGGTCATTTCCGCGACAGCTTTGACGTGACCAGCGTTCTCCGCGATCAACGCGATGACACCGGGCAGAACCAGTACGACGAACGTGAGGCTGAACGACGGGGCGTGGATGCCGACGACACCGTTGGCCTCGTCGGAGAACGGCGGTAGACCGAACCAGGAGGCCGACGCAACAGGGTCCCAGTTGACGCGGAAGTGCTCGGTGATCTCGCCGACGTTCGCGTCGTACGACGTTATCGGCCCGGAGAGACGGTCGAGCGCCCACGACGCGGCGTAACCGAGGATCAACGCGAGGAAGATCGCGATCCGACCCATGAAGCCGCGAAGCGCGACGGACATGATGATCAACGCTGCCATCACGAACAGCGCGATCCATTGGTCCTGCGGCCAGTAGAGGCCGGCCACAACCGGTGCGAGGTTGAAGCCGATCAACATGACCACCGCCCCGGTGACGGCGGGCGGAAGCAACTTGAAGATGAGGCGGCCGCCGAGGAAGTGGACAGCGACGCCGATGAGCCCGAGCACGAGGCCGGACACCAGGATCGCACCGGTGACCTCCGCCGAGGTGCCACCCTGCGCCCGAATCGCGGCGATGCCGCCGACGAACGCAGCGGACGTTCCGAGATAACTCGGAATCCGGCCCTTGACCACCAGAAGGAAGAAGATGGTACAGAACCCTGACATCATCACTGCCAGTTGCGGATTCAGACCCATGATGATCGGAAACACGAACGTCGCGCCGAACATCGATACGACGTGCTGGCCACCGAGTCCGATGGTCCGCCCCCAGCTGAGCCGTTCACCGGGAGCGACGACTTCACCCGGCGCCACCGTCTTGCCATCCCCATGCAACGTCCAAATCGGCATGTTCAGCCTTTCACGAAGAGGAGGGCGCCCGCGTTCTGTGTTCCAGCTCACAGATCGCCCGTGGTGAACCTGAACGTTATTACAGGCGGAGAGGGCCCGAGTGATGACAATCTGACAGATCGAGCGGGCTCGGATTGGCAGATTTAGTGATTGATGCCGCGCATCGCGATTATCTTCAGTGCTAAAGACAGGTCCAACCGCAATTCCGGCTGCTCGGTGAACGAGCCCAGGATTTTCTCCAGCTTCACAACCCTGTAACGCAGTGTGTTGTAGTGGAAATGGAGCTTCCGGGCGGTCTCCGCGATATTGATGTTCGTTGCCAGTAGCGCTTCGAGTGTGTTTCGCATGTCCTGCGCCTCCGCAGTGTCCTCGGTCAGCTCACGCAGCGTTTCTCGCGCGAAGTTCTCGAGCTCGTCCTCGTCCTCCACGAGCGACAACAGGCGGTAGACACCCAGGTCGTCGAAATTCGTGAGCGACCATTGACCCGAAATGCGACGACCGACAGTCAACGCCGTGCGAGCCTGGCTGTAACAGGACGGAACGCCGTCGGTCGAGCCCGCAGTGCGCGATACTCCCACACTGAACGGCCTTCTGCCGCCGCCACCTTCGCCGCGAACGACGTTCACCAAATCCCGCACCAATGCCATCGTGTCGGACCCGACGCCCATGACTATGACCGTTTCTCCAGTCAGTGCCGTCACCGCCGCGCCGGGGTCCCGGTGCGCGATCGCGCCGGAGAACGCCATCGCCTGACGATCGACGACAGGAAGTCGGTGCACCGAACTCGACGATTCGTCGACCACCGGATCAGGTTCGATACTGACGATGACCAAGGGCCTGTCGAAATCCCAGCCGAACGTCTTGGCATGCGAGACAACGTGATCCGAGTCTCCGGCACGACCCAACATCAGATCGTGAATGAAGTTTGCCCGGTGCCGTTCCTCGACCGACGCCACTGCCTGCTGACGAGTCACCACCAGTGCACACACCGCAGCCGCGCGCTCCACTAGGTACAGGTCGTGTTCGGCCATCTCGCGGTCCCACGCGAACAGCGCCATTCGCCCGTGGTCGATGTGGTTGGCGGAGACGGCCGCGACCGCACTGGCGTGGCCGTCGAAGACGTGCATGCCGAGACCGCCTTCGACGGTGTCGGTTCGGAGCCGCCCCGTCGAGTCGAGGGCGGGACTGGTCGACAACCTCCTGCGTCCGCCCGCATCGCCCGCTCGACAGATCTCGCGGCCGTCGGACGTGGTCAGCAAGACGGTGCCGTTCAACTCACGCGACGCTACCTCGGCCAGATCCGTCAGGCCACCTCCTGCCATGACGATGTCGACCAACAGCTTTCTGATGCGCTCGGCTTCGAACATCGCGCCGACTTGCGCCGCTTCGATGCGCGCTCGACCGCGGGCGAGTGGGTGGTCGCCGTCGCCGTGATAGGCGATGATCGGAAGCTCGAGCTGTGCAGCGGCATCGATCATCTCCGGTTCGAGATTCCAGCCGTCACTGTTGAACTGCACCGCCAGCGCCACGACTCCACGCGAGCTCAGACGCCCAACGAACGTCGACGCCGCCTCGGTCAGCAGGCCGAGCGTGCGCGGAGACGTGATCAACAGCTGACCACTCCGGAGCCACGGCCCGATGTCCGGAACCGCCATGAACCCGACCCCGTGTACTGCCACCCCGTCGACATCTCCCACGACGACCGAGGAGGACGGCAACAGCGCCGATCGAAGCAGCTCTTCGAGTGGAATCTCGCTGTCCAGAATGGGTACGGACACTGGGCTGGCACCTCGGTTTTCGTTCGCGGGGGAAACGTCGATCCTAACGCTCACTGCCCCGCGCGGCAGGACAACAGGTCAAGCAGACGAAACGAGCCCGTGAATCGGTCCGCGGCCGAAGCGCAGTTCGTCGCCACTGGAACCACGTACCGTCTTGGTGACCTCCGCCATCACCGACAACGCAGTCTCCGCGGGAGTTCGAGCTCCCAGATCGAGTCCGATAGGCGAGTGCAGGCGGGCGAGCTGCTGTGCGTCGATTCCTCGCTCGCGCAGTAGATCCACCCGTCGCGCATGGGTGGACCGACTGCCCATCGCGCCCACATACCCGGCGTCGGAACGCAGGGCGATGTTCAGCAACGGGATGTCGAATTTCTCGTCGTGGGTGAGGACGACGATCACCGTTCGCAAATCGATGGGAGCCTCTGCCAAGAACTTGTCCGGCCACCGGACGATCACCTCGTGCGCCGACGGAAATCTCGCACGTGTCGCGAAGACTGGCCGGGCGTCGACCACGCTGACGTGATACCCGGCGAACACACCGAGTGTGCTGACAGCCGTTGCGAAGTCGATTGCCCCGAAAACATACATGCGTGGCAGTGGCCGGTGGAAGTCGACAAGAACGTCACTATCGGCCAGCGTCCCGGCCGCTGCGACGAACACGTCGGACTCACCGTGTTCGAGCCTGGCGATGATGTCCCGAACCTGCGTCCGTGTCAGGTGCAGATCCCCCGAGGCAGACTTGGCGTCGACGATCAGATGCCGTGACGGCATGCCCGTGGCGAGGGTGGTCAACACGGCAACCGGTTCGTCCGCAGCAAGTCGGCGGCACACGTCCGACATCGGAGAATCCCCGTGATGGACGAACTCCACCAGTACCTCGATGCGTCCCCCGCACGTCAACCCGACGCCGTATGCGTCGTCGTCGGTGACGTCGAATATCTCGACGCGCGAGTTGCCGTCTGCAAGTACGTCCCGAGCCGTCTCGTACAGCGCGCTTTCTATACATCCGCCGGACACACTGCCGATCACCTCGCCACGGCGGTTCACCGCCATAGCAGCGCCCGGCCTGCGAGGGGACGATCGCCACGTGCGGGTCACGGTCGCCAGCGCGGCATCGTCTCCGGCTTGCAGCCATGCGTACAACTGAGGTGATATCTCACGCATCGCTCGATCCTCCGTTCACTCGCCTGGACTCAGGTTATAAGCAACGGACTGGCTGCCCGGGCACACATAGCGCCGAAAAGTCGGCGTCGTCGTTGTGCAATGTCGCCGTCGCGCCGCCCCCGGTGCCTCGGCCATCGTCTGAGGGCATACCAGTGGACGAGACGAGCGAGGGATACTTTCGATGGACGGATTACTCAGCGGGACGAAAGTTCTCGATCTCACCAGGGCACTCGCCGGCCCGTTGTGCACATCACTGCTGTCGGACTTCGGCGCCGAGGTGATCAAGGTGGAACCACTCGGCACCGGCGACAGTTCACGTCAGTGGCCACCGTTCGAGGACGAGCGAAGTCTGTACTTCACCTCGGTCAACCGCGGCAAACGATCTGTCGCCGTGGACTTCAGGAGCAACGACGGCCGAGAGATACTGCGGCGCTTGGTCCTCGATGCGGATGTGCTGATCGAGAACTTCCGGCCCGGCGTGCTGGTCGACATGGGACTGGACCCCGACGAACTCGAACGCGAGAATCCGCGGTTGATCATCATGAGCGTCAGCGGGTTCGGACCCGTCGGGCCGGATCACCTCGCCGCCGGGCTCGATCAGGTCGCGCAGGGAATGTCCGGCCTGATGTCGGTGACCGGCGATGCAGGCAGCGCACCGATGCGCGTCGGAATTCCGATCGTGGACACGGTGTCCGGCATCTACGCCGCGCTCGGAATCTCCGCAGCGCTTGCAGCGCGTGAACGCGACGGACGCGGACGACGCGTCGAGACCTCCCTACTCGAGTCCGCAATCTCCATCATGACGTTTCAGGCACAGAACTACATCAGCACCGGCCGTGTGGCGCAGCCCACCGGCAACACTCACCCGTCCATCTCACCGTACGGCGTCTTCGACACCGCCGATTTTCCCATCACCATCGCCACTGGAACCGAAAAGCACTGGACAGCGCTCACTTCGGTACTCGGCGCGCCCGAGCTCGCCGACAAGCCCGAATACGCGGACGGCAAACTCCGCCTACAGCACCGCGACAGCCTGACCAAAGAAATTCTCGAACTCCTGACGGCCAAGACCGCGGCGGAATGGATCACCGCAATGCGTGCGGTCGGAATACCGTGCGGCCCGATTCACACCATCGACCAAGTCTTCGCCGACCCGCAGGTGCGTGCTCTGAACATGGTGCAGGACACCGAGACCCCCGACGGACGTCGAACGCCCGTCGTGCGTGGCCCGTTCTGGGTCGACGGCAAAACGCTGCCGGTCAAGAGTGCGCCGCCGCTCGCACTCGGCGCAGACACCGTCGAGGTACTCACCGAACTCGGCCTCAGCGCCGACGACATCATCGACCTGCGCAAGCGCGCAGTCATCTGACTCGGTCTCGCCCGCCCTTCCGCGTCAGGGGCGGGCGAGTGTCTCGGCCACCGCGAAAGCGTCGCACTCACGCCAGGGCTGAGCGATGATCTGAATACCGATCGGCAAACCGTTGCGTGCGCGGGCTATCGGTACCGTCACGGACGGGAGACCGAGCACGCTGATGGCGCGTGAGCTCGCGAGTACATCCATCCACGTCAACTCTCGGCCGTCCACGGAGAAGCGTTCGAGCCCCACCGGCGGGGCCAGAATCGACGCCACCGGCATCAGCAGAACATCACCCATCTCAGCTCTGAACTGCCGGATCAGCTTCGCCCGTGTCGCCCACAACTCCTCCGCGCCCGAGACCCGCGGAGCCTCGAGGGTGGATCGGAACTCGTCGGTGAGCAGATCCATGCGGTCGCCGACCATGGCCCGAACATCGGAGTGCGACTCTGTGGCACGCAGTGCGCCGAACAGTGAATTCGCCTGCGCCAGAGCGCCGCCCTCGTAGCGTCGTGCACCCAGCGCGGCCGCCGCAGCCTGGACTGCATCGACGATCTCGACATCGACAGGAACCGTGCCGTCCCCCGAAGCCCACGTGACGGTGGGCGCATCTGCCGGACGCGAACACGACGGGCCGGAAAGCACGTCGAGTGCGAGCTTCACATCGCCCAGATTCCGTGCAAGTGGACCTATCGTCTGAATGACTCCGTGCGCTGTTACCGGGTTCACCAGCACATGCCCATCGTCGAGCACACCGGGAAGCTGCCCGGTTCCGTCGATCCGGCCCTGTGTCGGGCGCACGGACATCAACCCTGTGCAATGAGCCGGCCACCGAACCGAACCACCGAAATCGGTCCCCAACCCCAGCACACTGAACCCCGCCGCCACCGACGCCGACTCACCTCCGCTCGATCCACCCGGAGAGCGCGGCACCCCGTCGGCGATCAGCGGACTCGCCGTCGTGCCGAACAGATCGTTGCGTGTCAAACCGCACGACCCGAATTCCGGAGCATTCGACTTGCCCACCAGAACCGCGCCTGCGTTCTTGAACGCAACCACCGCAGCGGCGTCGTGCACCGGGATGTTCGACGCCAATGCCCGCGACCCGGCAGTGGTACGGACCCCGGCGGTAGCGATGGTGTCCTTGACGCTGAACGGCACGCCCGCCAACGGGCCGAGTGTTTCCCCGGCCTTGCGCCGGCGATCGAGATCGTCCGCCGCCGACAACGCCTCGGATCCGCAGACGGTGACCAGCGCGTTCAGCTTGTCGTTGCCGCGCTCGATCGCAGCCAGATGCTCGGAGACGACCCGGCGGGCGGTAACTCGCCCGTGTTGCACGTCGTCGGCGATGGCCCTGGCCGATCGCCCCACCCAGACTCCACCGTTCATTGTCGTGAACCTACTTTTCCTGCAGTGGGCAACATACGACCACAATCGACACAGAATCGCGGTCGACGCTGGCAACGTCTGCCACATCCACCGGAGCATCGGAGAGGAAGGATGACGGGAATGCCCGTGAGTTGGATGCGTGTGGTCGCCGTTGTGTTCGCCGTGAGTTGGGGTGCGAACCAGTTCGCTCCGATGCAGCTGGTGTACCGGGACACGTCCGGCCTGACGAGTACCGCGTTCACCGCGATGCTCGGCACGTATGCGCTGGGGTTGATTCCGTCGTTGCTGTACTTCGGAAGACTCTCGGATCGAGTCGGTCGCCGCGCGATCGTCCGACCGATGGTCGGCGTCGCGATGGTGTCGACGGTGATTCTCGCTCTCGGCGCCGACATGCCCGGCCTGCTGTATCTCGGTCGCGTGCTGGCCGGTGTCGCGTCCGGCATGGCCTTCACTGCAGGCGGTGCCTGGATCAAGGAACTCAGCGACAGTCCAGGCGCAGGTGCGCGTCGTACCGCGGTCGCGTTGTCGGCGGGCTTCGGCTGCGGAGCATTGTTCGCTGGACTCATCGCACAGTGGCTACCGATGCCCGACGTACTGCCCTATCTGGTCCACCTGGTGATGATGGTCGCCACGGGCGCATCGGTGTGGCGCGTCCCCGAGACACGGGCGCGCGCAGTCGAACGGAAGGCGCCCACGGCAGGCGTCGTCGGCCAGAGCTGGTTCATCGCCGGTGTCGCACCATGGGCGCCGTGGGTATTCGGCACGGCGACAGTCGCTTTCGCGACCTTGCCGCCGCACGTCTCCGACGTCACCGGCTCCTTGTCCGTCGCGTTCACCGGAGCCGTAGCTGCACTGACGCTCTGGACCGGCGTCGCCGTGCAGCCGACGGCTCGGCGCTTGGCCGGCCGAGGGGCCATGATCCCCGTCGCCACCGGAGTCACATTCGGCTGCGTCGGTTTCGCTTCGGCAGCAGCGGCATTGGCGACTACTGGCGCGGTGTCGCTCGGACTGATCGTTCTCGCGTGTGTGCTGCTGGGTAGCTGCTACGGCATGCTGCTCGTCTCCGGACTGATGATCGTCGAGAACAACATCCCGGTGGGCGGCGATCTCTCCAGCGCCGTAGCGGTGTACTACTGCTTCGTCTACCTCGGCTTTGCGGTACCTCTACTGCTGTCACTGGCCGCCCCGACTCTCGGCCTCACCGTTGCCGCGGTCCTCATGGTCGGAGGCTTCGCCGTGGCACGTACTCGCCGCTCGTGAGCGGACATCTAGGCCCTGGCGTGCTGGAAGCGGAGCCTGCGGACTGACCCGCAGGCTCCGTTCCGCTCACGTGGGGTCAGGCGATGAAGCCGGCCAGAGCTTCGTTGAACGTCTTGCTCGGACGCATGACGGCGGCGGTGGCTTCCTGGTCGGGGAAGTAGTATCCGCCGATGTCCACGGCCGTGCCCTGAGCGTCGTTGAGCTCCTTGACGATTTGATCTTCGTTCTCCGCCAGGGCCTTTGCCAGTGGCTCGAAGTGCTTCGCCAGATCCGCGTCCTCGGTCTGTGCGGCGAGCTCCTCGGCCCAGTACAGGGCGAGGTAGAACTGGCTTCCGCGGTTGTCGAGTTCGCCGGTCGAGCGCGACGGGCCCTTGCTGTTCTCGAGGAGCTTTCCGGTGGCAGCGTCGAGTGCCTTGCCGAGAACCGTTGCCTTGCCGCCTGTCTTGGTGCCGAGGTCTTCGAGGCTGACCGCGAGGGCGAGGTACTCACCCAGCGAGTCCCACCGGAGGTGGTTCTCCTCGATGAGCTGCTTGACGTGCTTCGGAGCCGAGCCGCCTGCACCGGTCTCGTACAGTCCGCCGCCTGCCATCAGGGGAACGATGGAGAGCATCTTGGCGGACGTGCCGAGCTCGAGGATCGGGAACAGGTCGGTCAGGTAGTCGCGGAGGATGTTGCCCGTCGCGGAGATGGTGTCCAGCCCGCGGATGAGGCGCTCCATCGTGTAGCGGATGGCGCGGACCTGCGACATGATCTGGATGTCCAGACCCTCGGTGTCGTGATCCTTCAGGTACTTGCGCACCTTGCCGATCAGCTCGTTCTCGTGCGGGCGGTACGGGTCCAGCCAGAAAACGACCGGCATGCCGGACTCACGGGTGCGGCGCACCGCCAGAGCGACCCAGTCGCGGATCGGCGCATCCTTGACGATGCACAGACGCCAGATGTCACCCTCTTCGACGTCCTGAGTCAGCAGAACCTCGCCCGTCGCCAGGTCGGTGATGTTCGCTACGCCACCCTCGGGGACCTCGAACGTCTTGTCGTGCGAGCCGTACTCTTCGGCCTTCTGCGCCATCAGACCGACGTTGGGAACGGTGCCCATCGTGGTGGGGTCGAACGCCCCGTTGGTCTTGCAGAAGTTGATCATCTCCTGGTAGATCCGGAAGAACGTCGACTCGGGGCTGACTGCCTTGGTGTCCTTCGGCCGTCCGTCCGCTCCCCACATCTTGCCGCCGCTGCGAATCATCGCGGGCATGGATGCGTCGACGATGACGTCGCTGGGCGAATGGAAGTTGGAGATGCCGCGTGCCGAGTCGACCATGGCCAGCTCGGGGCGCTTCTCATGGCACTTGTGCAGATCGTCGATGATCTCCTCACGCTGTGCGCTGGGGAGGGACTCGATCTTGCTGTACAGATCCGAGAGGCCGTTGTTGACGTTGACGCCGAGTTCCTCGAACAGCTCGCCGTGCTTGGCGAACGCGTCCTTGTAGAAGACCTTCACCGCGTGACCGAAGACGATGGGGTGCGACACCCGCATCATCGTGGCCTTGACGTGCAGAGAGAACATGATGCCCGTCTTGTAGGCGTCCTCCATCTGCTCTTCGTAGAACTCGATGAGCGCCTTCTTGCTCATGAACATGCTGTCTATGACGTCGCCGTCGGTCAGCGACACCTTTTCCTTGAGGACGACGGTCTTCCCGCTCTCGGTCAGCAGCTCCATCTTCACCTCGCGGTCGCCGTCGACCGTCATGGACTTCTCGCCGTGGTAGAAGTCGCCGTGACGCATGTGTGCGACGTGCGTGCGCGACGCGGGCGACCATTCACCCATGCTGTGCGGGTGCTTGCGGGCGTATTCCTTCACGGCTTTCGGTGCGCGGCGATCCGAGTTGCCTTCACGCAGAACAGGGTTCACTGCACTGCCGAGACACTTGGTGTAGCGGTCGCGGATCTCGCGCTCTTCGTCGGTCTTCGGGTTGCCCGGGTAATCCGGGATGGCGTAGCCCTTGTCCTGCAGCTCCTTGATGGCTGCGAGCAACTGAGGGACCGAGGCGCTGATGTTCGGCAGCTTGATGATGTTGGTGTCGGGGTCCTGGGTGAGGCGCCCGAGCTCGGCCAGGTTGTCCGTGACGCGCTGGTCTTCGTTCAGGTAATCGGGGAACTCGGCGAGGATGCGGCTGGCGACAGAGATGTCACTGGATTCGACGTTGATCTCGGCCGCGCTGGCAAAAGCACGTATGACCGGCAGAAACGCGTGAGTCGCCAGCATCGGCGCCTCGTCGGTCAGGGTGTAGATGATGGTCGGCTGTTTTGCTGTCATGTTCGCCTTTGCCTCTGTTTCAACGTCGTCTTTTGGATGCGTCCACCTCCAACTTTAAACTTGCCGACGCGAGTCCGTGCGGGGCAGTGTTGGGTACGGCTTAGTTACCCATCGGTAGCCCCGTCGGCGTCGCCGAGCAGGGCCTGCTCGTCACCCCTCGGCAGTGCGAGAACGCAGTTTTCGGTACCCGGCCGCGGATTTTATGACCACAACTACGGTGGCGACGAAGACCGCCGCGAGCAACACCCAGAACGCAACGGTCACGTCCGGCGTCCACAACCACATCGCCGACAACGTACCGCCCGCCAAAGCCGGGACACCGATCAGGACGCCGACGATCACTGTCCCTCCCACCACGACAGCGGCGACGCTCCGAACGATCGCACCCACAGCAGAGCGCTCTCTCGTTCCACGCACGACCGACCATCCCGACGCCGCCAGCAGAGCAGTCGCGAGTCCGAGCAGGGTGCCCAACACCGCCGGCGCCATCGACGACGGCAGATCCGACGCGGACCCGTCGAGCACCAGAGTCGTCACGTTTCTGCCGACGGCCGCCACACGCTCGGCCTCGATCTCGCCATACCGGTTGGTGGCCAGCACGATTGCGCGGTCCTCCCCCGGCACCAACGCGACGTAGGTGTAGTAGCCGGGCACCGCACCCGAGTGCCACCACACGTCGTGACCATCGATGTCCTCGTTGTACAGACCGTCGCCGTACGCCGTGCCGTGACCGGTCTCGGCCACCACGGGATCGCCCAGGTTGTCCAGCCGCCACGACGCGTACCGGCCGAGGTCCTCGATCGTCCCGGCCAGGTATCCGTAACCGAGCCCCGCCGAATCCACGCCCACGTCCACCGCCCTGGAGGTCCCGAAGAACGGAACGTGACCGTCCGGGACGGCCGCGGTGAAGGCGTCGGGATCGGTGATGGTGCCCGACGCGCCCGCAGGATCGAGAACGTACCGGCGGACGGCATCCGCATACTGCCCGGCGGAGACCTGCTCGACCACGGCCTGCACGAGCAGATAGTTGAGGCTCGAATACCGGAACGTGCCTCGCTCGCCCATTCCGCTCGGTTGCGGTATCGACGCCAGAACATCCGACGCGGATTCCCGACGGGTCCAGTCGTCGGTGACGGAGACGTCGTGCGGTAGCCCACTGGTGTGACGAACCAGGTCACCGACGGTGACCTGGGGGTCACCGAGCAGGTGCTCGGCCTGCGGCAGGACGTCGACGACGACGGTGTCGTCCTGGAGAAGGCCGTCGCGCTCCAGCCCTCGAACCGTGGCTGCCGCGAGCTGTTTCGACACCGAACCCCACACGAAGGGGGCGCCGGCATCCGGCCCCGACGAGGCGTCGTCGACGAGCCCGTCGGAATCGACGATCTGCACGGAGATACTCGGCGCCCCGATGTCCGAGGCCCATCGCTCGACCTGTTGCTGCAGTGAGGGCGGCGGATCAGCGTGGGCGAACATCGTCGCCCCGGAGGCCACCAGGAGGAGCAGAACTACCAGGAACCCACGTCGAACAGCCGTCACCGCACTCGCTCCCACCCGAAGTCGTTTGCCCCTCGAATCTTGACGGCGTAGCAATCCGAGCGCAACCCTCGGCCCACCCAGTGGGCCCGCACCCGTCGGACCAGCAGTTATCATGGTTCGGATAGTTCAAAACTTGTCCAGTTCAGGAGGCCTCATGATGGAGGACCCTGACTTCGACACGGAAGTGAACACGTCCTGGACAGTGTTCGCTGCCCGTCTGGGCCGGTATCTCGACGGCATGCGCGCACCCCAGACCCTCACCCTTCTGTCGGACTCGGTCTGGCAGGTGAGCGGACTGTCGGTGGTTCTCGCCAAGGACCGTGACCTCGTCGACGCGGTGGCGCACGTCCCCAGGTCGCTGCTCGACGCACGCACTGCGGAGGAGCGAACGACCCTCGCGTACGCCCGGTGGCGCGCCAGCCCCGCCCGGTCGCACTCGGACGGCACGGAGCTCAGGATCAGCGGCAACGGCACGCCCATTGCCCGCACGGTCATGACACTGTTCCGGGATTTCGGACGGATCAGCCACCCATCGTTTCTGGCTCTCGACGCCACCGGCGCTTCACCGGGTTGGATTCTCGACGGAAGCCGGGCCCGAACGGACGACGATCTGACCTCGCGTGTGTTCGCCGTGCTGGGACCTGTCGCCGTGGATCGCCTCGTCCGCGACGCGCGCATCCGAGTACTCGACGACGAGGCCGTCGTCGAGTACTCGGCAACCTACACCGGGGAGCCGCCCACACCTGCGTCGATACTTCGGTTGGCAGAATCGTGGCCCGACATGGCATTTCGCGTCGCGCCCGACGCGGTTGCCGTGGTGGCGCGCGTCGATTGCTCTCCGTTGGTCGAGGAACACCTGGCCCGAAAAACTCGTATGTTCCTTCGATTTCTCGACGAGGCAGGCGCCCGCTTGACGAACCGCGAATCACGGAGCGCAAGCCGTCGACGCTGAGGTCACTCTCCTCCGAAAGTGTCGTTCCCCTGGGCCGCGGACACGACCAGGTTGTTCGCGGTGAGGCTCGATCCGGACTTGACGGCCTCGATCCAGTCCGACGTCGACGCCACCGCGGCGAAGTTGGACTGATAGAGCACCATCAACGTGCTGTGCAGATCCTCTGCCGACACCGTGCCGGCCTCGTTCGCGAGATTGATCGCGCCGGTGGCGTCGGAGAGGATCTCAGCGCTGACATCGAGCGCCTCCGCACCGGCTGCCGTGGCCAGGTCGCAGTTGTTGGTCATGTATCCGACGATCGTGATCGTGTCGATCCGGTTGGCCGTCAACCACTCCGCGACGGAGGTTCCCTCGAACACGCTGCTGAACTTCTTCTCGACGCGTTCGAACGTAGGTTGTACCAGCGCAGCGATCCGCGGATGGAGTTCCCAGGTGGGTGTGCCCTTGACGAATGCGGGCGACCCTTCCGGCATCTCGTGCTGCACGATCGCAACCGGAATATCCTGCGAGGCAGCAACTTCGATGGCGCTGGCAATGTTGGCCAGCGACTCCTCACGCGGTGGGTACTGAATTTTCAGTACACCGTCGAAGTACTCCTGCTGGACGTCGACGACGATCAGCGCGCGGCGTGGTGCAGTCATGGTCATCCTCCTCGTGTTGGGTAACTCCGATTCTTCAGCCTGATTCTTGCGCCGACGAGTGGCACGGATGCATACTTTCGATGACTTTGCGCCACAGTTGGAGGGGTATGAAGATTGCGCTGTACGCATTCGACGGAATCACCATGTTCCATCTCGCCGCGCCGCTCATGGTGTTCGGCGAGGTCACTCGACTCGACGAGGCGCAGGACTGGCAAACGCGCGTGTGGTCGGACGATGCACAGCAGGTAAGGACGGCCGAGGGCTACTCGTTGGGTGAACTCGCGGGACCCGAGGCAATCGAATGGGCGGACATCGTGATCGTCCCGTCCTGGCCGGTGTCCCTACCGCCCGTCGACGTAGAACTCGGCTCACGCATACGACAAGCTCATCGGCGCGGCGCAGAGGTCGCCGGACTGTGCCTCGGCTCCTTTGCGATTGCCGACACAGGCATCCTCGCGGGCCGCCCGGCCGTCACGCACTGGACCAAGATGGCGGAACTGCAAGCGAGGACCACCCAGACACAACCCGACTCCTCGGTGCTTTACGTGGACCACGGTGACGTCCTCACGTCGGCGGGAACCGCGTCGTCGATCGATGCGTGCCTGCACATCGTCCGCAAGCACGTCGGATCCGCCGCGGCCACCTCCGTCGCGCGCAGCCTCGTCGTCGCACCCCACCGCGAGGGCGGTCAAGCCCAGTACATCGAGCGGCCCCTCACGCACGCCGAGGACACGACCATCGCCGACGTCCTGGAGTGGGCTCTTGCACGCCTGCACGAGCCCCTACCGATCGACCGGCTAGCCGAACGTGCGCACATGAGCCGGCGGAGCTTCATCCGGCAGTTCCAGTCGGCGACCGGAACCACGCCCGCACGGTGGGTACTGGATCGACGCCTCGACGAAGCCAGGAGCCTGCTGGAGACCACGACGAAATCCATCGACGACGTCGCGACTGCCTGCGGATTCGGCAGCACGGTGACCTTTCGACAGAACTTCGCTTCGGCGTTCGCGGTTGCACCCACGACATACCGAAAACAGTTCGCCCCCAGGCGGTAGCGGCCTCGCTCACTCCCCTCGAGCTCGGCGACGATCCTCTTCCGAGAAACCCTGCACCGGGGGCGCCCCCATCACCGAGGCGCGCTTGCGACTCTGATAGCTCGCCACCGAATCGAACGCGGACGTGACGCCCACGGTGGTGGACACGTACGTCATTGACTTGTCACGGGCGAAGCCGAGATCGGTACCCACGTCCACTGCATCGATGTTGGCGCCGAGAAACACGAAGTCCCACTGATAGTCCCGCTCCTGCTGTTCGATGAGGGTGCGAACAGCCGTGTTGCTCCACTCCTTGCTCGCGTTCTCGTGACCGTCGGTCATCACGAGGATGGTGACGGAACCAGGACGCTCGTCCTCGGGTGTTGCTGCGAGCTCCGAGCCCACATCGGTGATGAGCCGGCCGATGGCGTCGTACAGCGCCGTCATGCCCCGAGGCTCGAGCACGAGAGGCGGAACCGAATCGATCGGTTGCGAGCTGTAGACCATGTCGTAGCGATCGTCGAACTGCGCAAGAGTGACCACCGTGTCACCCTCGTGCGCACGCTCTTTCGCGATGAACGAGTCGAAACCACCGCGAGTGTCATCGGCAATGGCGTTCATGGAACCCGAGCGGTCGAGCAACGCGGCCACCAGAGACAACTGTGGATTCGTCAAAGAAAACCTCCTGAGAAAGTGCGCGGACTCGCGCGGGTGAAGCTGATGAAAAGAACCGTACCGAGGGGTACCGACACGTTTGCCCGCTATTCTCGGACAAGGCAAAACGGACACCACGACGAGTAGGCAAATTTCATGGCGATCGACTACACCCGCAAGCCTTCGACCCCGGCAACGCCCGCAGTGAGCCTGAGCAAGGTGACGCTGTCCAAGTCGGCGCCCTCGGTGAACCTGACGAAGGCGGGCGAGTCACAGGGCACGATGCGTGTCAATTTGAACTGGTCGACGGGTGCGACACCCGCACCGAAGAAGAAGGGCTTTCTGGCGAAGCTGGCCGCGGCGTCCTACGGGACCGGCGGCGTCGACCTCGACCTCGGCTGCCTCTACGAACTCGCCGACGGCTCCAAGGGCGTCATTCAGGCGCTCGGCAACAGCTTCGGCGCGGTCGATCGCGCTCCGTACATCGCACTGGACGGTGACGATCGCTCGGGCACTGTCGTCGGCGGCGAGAACATGCACATCAACCTCGCCCGCCCCGAGATGTTCAAGCGGGTCCTGATCTTCGCGATGATCTACGAGGGCGCCCCCAACTGGGCCGCAGTCGACGGCGTCGTCACCCTGTTCCCGACCTCGGGTCCACAGGTCGAGGTGAAGCTCGAATCGGACAGCAACTCCGCTCGAATTTGCGCAATTGCGTTGCTGGAGAGCGGGAAACAGGGAGTCACCGTAACCCGCTTGGTGGAATACATCCAGGGCAGCCAGTCGGATCTCGACAAGAAGTACGGCTGGGGCATGAAATGGGCTGCGGGACGAAAGTAGCCGAAGGCGATCGTCCCGCCCCGCGTGGATTCGAGGTTCTACGTCAGCTGGTGCTCGTCGAACGCGGGCTGCTCGGCCGGCTCCTCGGTGACACTGTAGGCAAGGTGACCACCGATGACGCCGCCGAGACCGGCGGCGGTGAGTCCGGCGAGCGCGAGACCCTTCGCGGCTCCGTCCGTGCGACGGCGTCGGCGGAGGAACGAGCCGAGAAACAGGAATACGCCGGTGGCGTTCGCTCCCGCATGGATGATCCCGACTCGGCGTGCACGTGGGCCGCGGGTGGACCAGTCACCCCACCCGGTGGCAATGGTTGCGGGCGCCGACAGCAGACCGAGCCCGATCAGCCGCTGAGCGGCCTTCGACTCGAAGCCGACGAGGTCGAGCACGACGGCGCTCGTCCACGCGCCGACCGTGACGTTCACCAATGCGGGGTGGATGGGGTGGCCCACGAACGACCCGCGTAGAAGTCCACCGACCACTGTGTCGTCGAGTGCGGGCTTCAGGACGCCGTTGATCGCATCGCTCTCCTTGTCCAGGAAGGACGCATCTTCGAGGCTGTTCAATACTCCGGGGAGGCTCATGTGATCTCGCCTACCCCGCGGATCACGACGTCAACCTCTGGGTTGGCTAACCACACCTGCCCGTCGTACACGCCAGCGGCGAGGACTAGCTGTACTGATCCCTACGTGAGGGTTAGGCCACCTCCAACGCCTGCGTCACGTTCGTCAGCGCAGCAACCGACTTCCAGTCGATCACTGCCGCGCAGTTACGTTCGAGCAACGCCAGGATCAGTCGGTTGACGACGTCGTTGTCCGGTAGAACGTCGATCGCCGCCAAGGTGATGTACAGGCCGCTGAGGAGTTGGATCTGGTAATCACACGTTGCTTTGTCGATGCTGTATCCCGATGCACGCTCGGCGAACACGTCGACGTACCGCTGCAGCAGCCGCCTTTCGATGATTCGCCTGTCGTCCGTCGCAACACTTCCGGACATGAAATAACCGACGTCGTACATGGGATTGCGCAGGCCCGTCACCTGCCAATCGATGAGGATCGCGGCCGGGACAGCACCCGAGGTGTCGAACAGAATGTTGTCCACCCGCGGGTCTCCGTGAGTGAAGGTGAGTCTGCGTTGCGGAAGCCGGTACCAGTCTCGTACGAGCGCGGTGGCCTCCGAAACAGCGATCAGCGATTCCCGAGGTAGGTCTTCGGCGAATCGACGTAACGCAGCCTGCGCGCCTCTCTCGGCAGCAGCGGACCAGTATTCACACACGTCGCCGAGACGGATCATCCACCCCGGAGCCGTTGCGTCGGTGAGTGGGAAGAACTCCGAATGCAGCCGAGCCAGTTCCACGATCACGGATTCTGCTTCCACCGGGCCGCACCCCGCGATCTGATTGCCCGCAGTCGTCGTGGTGCTCAAATCCTCCATCACGAGGTTGATGGTGGTCTCGTCGCCTGTCACCCAGTACTTCAGCGGAATTCGGCACGCGTGACGCTCCGAGATATCGACGTACGCTCCGATCTCCCGGTGATAAGCGCCGCTCCGCAAACCGTGAGCATGTACACCGGGATCACTCGGCTTCAGTTTGACGACGAGCGACTTCGGTGCCTCGCCCGCCGCACCGGAGTACTCGATCGCCACGCGAACCGTGTCACTGACGTTTCCGGCGCCGATGGGGGCAGCCGACACGGAGGCGACATCGACACCCGGAATTCCGGCGTACCGAAGGACCGACTGAATCCACGCGGAATCGATTTCCGCGACAGTGTCCAACAATCGTGGTTCGACTGTACTCATGACCATGATCCTTCGAAGTAGCCGGAATTCCAGACGTCGGTGATGACACCGCCGTCAGCTTTGAAAATCTCGATGCCGCACAGCTTCTCGCCTGTTGCACGACGGACTGCATTCCACGTCAACGACGCATGGGTGTCGTCGCCGACCAGGGTCACCACCGAGAACTCCGGCTCGTGAGCTGCGAGATCGGCCTCGATCCGCGCGAACTGTTGGTCTCGGTTCAGTGCGGTGACCGACCCAGCCGCGTGGCGCACCATCGGGTCACCGCAGATCTCGTACACCAGCTGAAGCTGCCGATCGTTGTAGAGCTCGAAGAGGTACCTCTCGACCAGTCGAACGGCGTTCATGCGGACATCGCAGCATTCGAGAAGGCCGACACCGTCGACCGAAGTTCCGACGGCGTTGCACCGTGCAGGATCACCCCGTCGACGCCCAGGTCGAATTGATGCCGGACCAGATCTGCGCACCGCTGCGGTGAACCCGTTGCCGCACAGTCCAGCCACTCGGCAGGGATTACCTTCGCCAGTTCCGAGAATGTGTCGGTGTCGCCTACCGCGTCGGCCCATCCGGGTAGGTTTCGTACTACGGCCGAGCGACGGAACTCCTCGAGCTTCGCCGAATCCCACCGGTTGGTCGACACCAACAGGTCGCCGTACACCTGCAGGTAGGTTGCGATGCGGCCGACGGTCTTCTTCAGCATCGTCTGCTCGTCGATCTCGTCGCTGACCGTGGCATAGCAGGACCACACCTGCACACTGTTCGGATCGCGGCCTGCGTGCTCGGCCGCGTCCCGCACCGCCTTCACCGACCGCACGACGGTCTCGTCGGAGAAGAACGTGTGCAGGACCACCACGTCGTACGCCCGGCCCGCCATCGCAAGTGTCCGGTCTCCGAACGCAGTCGTCGCCAGCGGAATGTCCTCGTCGAAGGTGGGATCCAAAGACAGAGCTGGATACTTACCCAGCGGACCGTCGTAATCCAGGATCTTCTCGCCTCGCCACAACCGACGCATGACGTGCGCAAACTCCTCGAGCTGCACGGTGGTGGTCTGCTTCAGCCCCATCGCCGCGATCTGCGGCACGAGTCCACGACCGACACCGAGAGTGAACCGGCCGCCGGTCAGTCGGTGCATGGTCGACCCGAACGCAGCGGTGATCGACGGATGACGGGTGTTGATGTTGGTGGCAGCCGTCGTGACACCGATGGTCGACGTGACCGCGCCCGCAGCACCCGACAATGCGCACGCCTCCTTGACGTTGAGGCGCTCGGAGATGAATGCCTGCCCGATGCCCATGGCCTCGGCCTCGGCCAACTCGTCGAGCATGATTCTCGGGCTCTCGACGTGGCCACCCAGCGTGTAGAAAGCCAATCGATCGACGCCCGGCTCAGACATGGACAGCCTGCTTCGACTGTTCGATGATCCTCGCCAGTGCATCGTGGTCACGAGCATGGGCCAGCGAATTCTCGACCATCGACACGAACAGGTCGTCACCCCGCTCGGTTCGAACGACGAGCATCGCTGCCGCGACACCGATGACCAAGTTCTGGAACGTCCCGATCGGATAGTCACGCAGCAAGTCGTCGAAGCCGTAGTTCGCGACGCCGAGGGCACGAAGCTCGTCGTGATAGGCCCTCAGCAGAGCCGTTTCGTTCGCCCGGCGGGTGTCCTGATCGAGTGCACCACCGACGAAGTACGCGACATCGACTGTGCCGGGGGCGAATATCACTGTCTGCCAATCCAACACTGCCAACGAAACGTCACCACCCGCCGCGTCGAACAGCACATTGTCCGGACGGAAGTCTCCGTGCTGAACAGTGAAGGGGACGGTCCGCAGCGCCGCGTAGTAGTCGGCTATGTGCTCGGTGAACGCGCGCCCCAACGCGAGGTCCTCAGCGGTGAGCCTGTCACGATATCTCTCCTCGAACCCGTTCCACCACGACGGCATCATGTCGACGAACCTGGCCCAGTAGGTGCCGGAAATGTCGAGCCACGGGTTGCCGTCGAGTTCGGCGGATCCCCAGAACGGAGCGTGGATGCGCGCCGCCTCGACGACGGCGAGCGTCGTCTCCTCGACGGTGCATCCGCGAATCTGGTCACCGGGTCGCGCGGGGCTGAGGTCCTCCAGCACGAGCACGAACTCTGTTCGATTGGAATCGATCTCGGCGTGATGACAGACCGGGACTCGCACTTTCAGACGAGGGGCGATGTCCTGGTAGAAGCGGACCTCGCGAAGATAGTTCATCTCCGTCCGTCCCGCGGACCGACTCTGCTCGTTCTCGGAACTGACCTTCAACACGAACGACGACGGCGCGTCGGTCGATCCCGAGTACGTCGGAGTCACCTGGATGCTGTCGGCAACCTGACCGGTCCCGATGGGACGTGCATCGACGGCGGTGACGGTCAACATGGGGTCGAGCAGGCCGGCGTCGTGTAGAACCTCGTCGATCCAGCTGGGACATATGTCCGATGCGTGCATGTGGGGCCGCCTCCTACAGAACCGTCACGGTTCCGGTCGAACCGTCCACTTCGATCTGGGCACCGTCGGCAATGCGGACGGTTGCGTCCGTCGCCGACACGATGCACGGGATACCCAGCTCGCGACTGACGATCGCGGCATGGGAGAACGGGGCACCGACGTCGACCACCACTGCCGCGGCCGTGACGAACAACGGCGTCCACGACGGGTCCGTGATGGGCGCGACGAGAATGTCGCCAGCCTCAAGTGCCGACGGATCGTCCGGTGAGAGCAACACACGGGCTCGGCCGCGGGCGATTCCGGTACATCCGGAGACACCGACGATCGACTCCCCCTGCCCCAGCAGAGTGCTGCGCCGGTCGGCTCGGAGCGGCCACTCCTCGACCGGTGGAGCTGTGCCGTCGACGACGAAAGGCGGCTGACGGTCGAACAGGTCCAGATACGTTCTCTCACGGTCGGCGAGCGTGGAGGTGAGCGTCGCGGGAGCCGAGAGGTAGGTGTCGATCTCGTCGGCGAACAGCATGAAGATGTGCTTCACTTCGATCAGCGAGCCCGCGGCCACACCGCGCCGGCCCAGTTCGAGTGCAGCGAGCCGAATCTCGTGCATCAGCATCGCGGCAGTCGTGCGTCCGCGTTCTCGGCCTCGCATCCAGAGTGCGGCAGCGTTCAGCACAGCTTCGAACTGTCCCGACGCCTCCGCTTCCGCGGCAAGGGCTTCACGCACCAGTGCCGATGCGGCCTCTCGTTGGGAAGCACGTTCTGCGGTCTTCGTCTCCGGAGCCTCGGATTCGTCGACGTGACGCATCCTGTCGATCGTGCCGAGCGCCAGAGCAGGATTCACTCCCCACGTGGTGGCGCGGATCTCCCACTCGGCGGGACCGCGGAAGTCCCAGTCCGTCAGGAAGTCGTCGAGCTCGCGGGTGAACGCCACGACATCGGAATCGTCGGAAGCGCTCAGACGCTCGTACAACTCTGCGACACCTGCGTCGAAGAGCTCGGCGATCTGCGGCTTCTGCGCGAGGCGGCCCAGGTTCCACATCCTGATCGACGGCAGTGCCGAGTCGATGTTCCCGATCCCCGCGACGAGAGTGAGAGCAAGTTCGGGGCGGCCGATCGCTTCCGTCAGCTGCGCCATGGCACCCAGGCCGACACCCGACTTGAGGCTGGCTTCGATGTGGTGCTTGAAGAGACGACGCAGCAGTGTCTCGAACGAGCGCATGCGCGAGAACAATTCGGCGTCGGACAGCGTGGCCAAGTCGGGACGCTCCGCTCGGATTCGCTCCACCTCGACGCGGTCTGCGTCGTACGCGGCGAGATCGGTGGCGCCGAGCACCTGCTCGCCGAGCCACTGCCCGGCCTTGGCCTCGTACTCCGCGTTCTCGTCGAAGTCGCGGCGTTCGCTCTCGTAGCTGGGAATTCCCGGCATGTCTCCGAAGTACTGCAGATCGACAGCCTCCGCGGACATCCCCGGGACGCGAACACCGAACAACCGCATCAGGGACATGTTGATGTAGAGGTAGCTCCCGAAGGCCGGCAGGATGTTCATGGGGACGGTCTCGTCGTAGAGGTCCTTGTCCCACACCCCGCAGGCCACGAAGGCGTCGCGCCAACCCGGTTCCAGTCCGTGCTGAAATCCGACCGATGCATTCAGTGGGCTGATGGGGTCCGGGAAGATCTCACCGACGTTGGCCCGCGAGTACAGCGGAAACACCTTGGACGTTGCGTCGTTGATCGGCCACTCGGCCATGTCGTACCTCTTTCGTCGAGACGGTCTTCCGTGCGGGCGATCCCGTCGAAGCCTTTGTCGTACCGAATGGTTAGCGAACGTGTATTCACAGTATTATGTGACTGCGATCACGGTGTCAATAGTCTTTCCGAGGATTCCGGACGCCATTCGCCCCGCTGTTCAGTGGTCCACACCCGAAAGCTGGACAAAAGTGCGAACACTAAGTCACTATCGGTGGACGATCACTAGTGCACCCACTTTTCTGCCGGGTGCGCGAAAGGGGAACTGCGATGCGCATTCTGGTCACCAACGACGACGGAATCGACGCGCCCGGCTTGTCGACCGTGGCACAGGCACTCGTCCGAGCAGGACACGAGATCGTCGTCGGCGCTCCCATGACGGAGAGCAGTGGAAGCGGAACGTCGCTCGGCACGCTTGAACACGGCGCAGTCGTCGCCGTCGAACCACGGACGCTTCCAGGACTTCCGACAGTGGAAGCGTTCGCGTTCGACTGCCCGCCTGCATTCGCAGTCCTCGCGTTCTGCGCAGGACAGTTCGGTCCGCAGCCGGATCTCGTGGTCAGTGGTATCAATCCCGGCCACAACACCGGCAGATCCGTACTTTTCTCGTCCACCGTGGGCGCTGTACTGACGGCTCGAATCGCCGGCATAGGCGGGGTGGCCGTCAGCTGCGGTTTCCCTCCCGACCACCGGTTCGACACGGCAGCCGAGGTCGCAGTTCGAGTCGTGCGGTGGATAGAGGAGAACGACGCGCACCGAATGACACTGAACGTGAATGTCCCGGACGTGGACTTCGACCAGTTGCGCGGCCTCTGCGTCGCATCCCTCGGCGCACGCAGCCTGCTCGGGCTGAGAATCACTCGAGTGGACGGCGGAGTGGAACTGTTGCGTTACGACAACACAAGTGGTTTGAGCATGGGTACCGATGCGGCGACGGTTCGAGCCGGCTCGGTCGCGGTGACTGCACTGACGTCCGTCGGGTCCGACGACGATGTCGCCGCCACGACCCTGGGCACGGTCGTCGACGTGTTGAAGACCGCGGGCGCTACGCGCTGGTGAGTGGAAATGCGCACCCTGGTGCGCATTTCCACTCACATGCCGCGAAGCGGCCTACTCGTCCTGCTCACCACGTTTCCGGCCGGACACCATGATCAGGTCCTGGTGCAGTTCCATCCAGATGTCGTGGTAGCTGTCGTACATCGGCCTCGCGAACGCAGCGCGATCACCGCCCTCGATCCGCGTCAGCGCCGCCGACAGCCTGGAGGAATACAACCCCATGCGAGGGTCCTCCACCCCCAACGGTTCCAGCGCTTCGACGATCTCGACGTGGACGGCAGCCAGATCGTTCACGACGCCGGAGTCGTAGTCCGGATCCGAGTGGTCGTTCGGCGTCGTCTCGTCGCGCATCTGCCACGCATTACAGATCTGCTTGAATCGCCTGTTCAGCGGCAGGAACACGTGATGAAACTCCGCTACCGCCGGGCCCGGATGCACCGCACCCAGCAACTCGGCATGGAGTTCCTTCCCGACCGGAGTCAGCATCGTCCCGCTCATCCGCCCCTCCTTCCGCACGACCAGATGATCCTGGAGGAGCGGCTCCAGCCGCGACGCAAGTACGTCAGGGGCAAGTCCGACCATCGCGGCCAGGACCGGATCCGTCGCCAGTCCCTTGATTCGGATGGAATGCAGAATCGAGAACGATTCCTGCGCAGTGGTCGTCATGAGTGCCCTCCTGTAGAAGCGAATTCGTCTTTCAATGCACGCTTGTTCAACTTGCCGGTCGGCAACCGAGGGAGCCTCGCGACGAACTCCACGACCCGCGGAGTCTTGTAGTGGGCCAATCGGTCCCGGCAGTACGCGATGAGGTCGGCCTCGGTGACCGCAGCGTCGGCAAGTTCGACGACAGCTTTGACCCGTTCACCGAATTCCGCGTCGGGAATGCCGAAGACGGCCGCATCGAGAACACCCGGGTGTCCGACGAGTACTGCCTCGATCTCGTCGGGATAGATGTTGACACCCCCGGAGATGATCATGAAACCCTTGCGCCCGACCAGATAGAGGAAGCCGTCGACGTCGACGTATCCGACATCGCCCATCTGTTTCCACCCGCTGGAGTCGGCCGCATTCGTATAGGACTGCGCCGTAACGGGTTCGAACCAGACAGTTCCCACCTGCCCGGCAACCACTTCGACACCGTCGTCGTCGGTGATGTGCACCGCCGTCGATCCGAGCGGCGTGCCCACCGAACCGGGATGCGTCCTGGCGTCCATCGGGGAGATGTACGTATGCCCGTAACCCTCGGAAGCCCCGTAATACTCGTGCAGAATCGGCCCCCACCACCGATCGATTCCGTTCTTGACGTCGACGGAGCACGGAGCACCCGACGTGAACGCGACCCGATGAGATACCGGACGGTAACGATCGGCGCCCTGAAGGTTCAGCAACCGGACGAGCATCGTCGGCACCCACTGCGAGTGCGTCACTCCGTAGGCCCCGATCGCATCCAACGCATCCGCGGCGTCGAACTTCTCCATACAGACGATCGTTCCGCCCGCCGCCAGCGTGATGAGCTGGAAGGTGAACGGCGCTGCGTGATAGTTCGGTGCGGGTGACAACAGCACCGTGTCCGCGTCGATCTCCAACTTGTCGACGAGACCTGCATGTCGCGGCGGCGCATCCTCCGGGTGCACTCCGAGAAGAGACTGACGAAAGGCCTTGGGACGACCGGTTGTTCCGCCACTGAACAGCACCCGCGCACCGAGCAGTTCACCGTCGACCGGAGTCTCGGGCCGCCCGTCGAGCGTGCTCGCGAGGTGTTCGAAACCGGGAACGTCGTCGACGCACAAGCGCAGCGGGCGTTGCCCTGCGGATTCCAATGCTCCTGCCACCGTCGATGCCAGTCCTGCACTGGTGACGACACACGCGGGCTCCGCTTCGGACACCAGAGCCGCCAGCTCCGTCGCCTGGAGATGCCAGTTCACCGGCGTCACGAACATCCCGGTACGCATCCCGGCAGCGACGACGACGGGCCAGTGGAGATTGTTCTCCATCACGATGACGACGGTGTCGCCGCTGCTCAGGCCGTGCTCACGCCATCTGTGTGCCAGTTGATTGGACCGGGCATCGAGCTCGCCGTACGTCAGCGACGCACCTGAACCCGCCATGACGTAGGCCAGGTCGTCCGGTCTGTCCCGGGCAATGCTCGGTGGGTACACCTGAAACCTCGTTTGCGAATAGTCGGTCACTAACGTTTTCAAGATATGCGCACGTCACTTTTTTCACAAGATGTGGTTCACACCACTTTGAAAGTGTGGTTTAGTGAAACCCGAGTCGCAAACCAAGCAGTACACGGGAGGACACGATGACGATCACCGACGACGTCGACCTGATGGACCTCCGTCCTTTCGCGGACGGATCCGACCACACTATCTTCGCGCATCTACGCGACGCAGATCCTGTGCACTGGAACGAAGAACCGAACGGACCGGGATTCTGGTCGGTCACCAGATACGACGACGTCAAGACCGTTGCCTCGTCGTTCGAGGACTTCTCCGTCACCGACGGTACCCAGATCGCCAGCAGGCGCGCCGAGGGTGAAGGCGCACGCAGCATCCATCACGTCGATCCGCCCGAACACGGACCGCTACGCGGGATAGTGACTCCTCACGTACGGCCGGTGAAGATCAAATCACTGGAAAAGGACATCGCCGCCGTCATCGATTCCTTGCTCGACACCGCCACCGATGCAGGAACCGTCGACCTCGTCGCCACCGTCACTTCCCAACTTCCACTGGTGATGATCGGCCGACTCCTGGGTGCTCCGCTCGAGGACTGCCCGAACCTGTTGAGGTGGACCAACCAGATGGCAAGCGAGGATCCGGACTACTCGGAGGGTCCCGAGACAGCAGTCCGAGCCCGCGATGAGGTCTTCGGCTACTTTCGGGGCTTGGAGGAGCTGCGCCGACAGTGCCCAGCCGACGACCTGATCAGCGTCCTCACGGCTGCCGAACTGGACGGAAAGCCCCTGACGCGTGGTTATCTCGACGCCTACTACCTGATTCTCATGGTCGCGGGAAACGAGACCACCAGGAACCTGTTGTCCGGCGGAGTTCAGCTGCTGCACGAGAACCCCCGTTGGTGGAATTACATGCGAGAGAACCCCGCGAAGATCCGCGTCGTCGTCGAGGAGATGGTGCGAATGACCTCTCCCGTTCTCTCGATGCGTCGCACCGCGACTCGCGATATCGATATGCACGGCAAGACGATCCGAACCGGCGACAAGGTGGTCATGTGGTTCTGTTCGGCCAATCGCGACGAGCGGGTGTTCGACAATCCCGAGGAGTTTCGAGGTGACCGATTCCCCAACGAACACGTCGGTTTCGGTTGGGGCGCGCACGCGTGTCTCGGCTCGAACCTGGCGCGCCTCGAGGCCAAGCTGTTCTTTCAACGCATCGTCGAACGAGGCCTGCGCATGGACGTCACAGGTGACGTGAACCGATTGCAAAGCAACTTCTTTCGAGGAATCAAGACATTGCCGGTGAAAGTGACCCGATTCGATGGCTGAACATGCGGTGACCCTGATCGACGGTGCCGCGTCGACGTCGGGTGACCTGATCGACGTCGTCGACCCGTTCACCGGCCGATCCATCGGCTCGACACACGAATCCGGACCTGCATCGGTGGATCACGCAGTGCGTTCTGCCGCACAAGCATTCGACGAGTGGTCACGCGTGCCGGTCGACGAACGTGCCGCCGTGCTCGAACGTGCCGCACAGCTGGTCGACGAACACAGCACGACCATCGCATCCACAGTGACCGGAGAGATGGGCATGCCCATCGGACTCTCCACGGTGACACAGGCTCGGTTACCCGCAACGGTTCTACGATCCGCCGCGGCCACAGCCCGGTCGTTCCCGTGGGTCGAAGACATCGCCGGTGCTCGACTTCGGCGTCGCCCGAGCGGAGTCGTAGCTGCGATCACACCGTGGAACATGCCCGTCCACCAGATCGTCGCGAAAGTGTCCGCAGCTCTGGCCGCAGGCTGCTCCGTTGTCCTCAAGCCGTCGGAAGCCACACCCTTCGATGCCGTACTGATCGCACGGATCTTCCTGGACGCGGGAGTGCCACCAGGCGCATTCGACGTGGTCCAAGGCACAGGCGCAGTCACCGGGTCCGCCTTGGCCGCCCACCCGGGCGTCACCCACGTGTCCTTCACCGGAAGCGTCGCAGCCGGTCGCACAGTGGCCACCCTCGCAGCAGGGGCACTGTCCAGGACGACCCTGGAGCTCGGCGGAAAGTCGCCTGCGGTGCTCCTGCGCGGCGCCGACCTCGATGTTGCGGTGTCCGGTGCGCTCGGAAGCGCACTCGTCAACTCCGGGCAGGCATGCAATGCGCCCACGCGCCTGGTGATTCCCGCAGAACTGGCAGGTGAGATCGAAGAACGCATTGCCGAGGTGACCTACGTACTGGGTGACCCGTCCGATCCAGCCACCACACACGGTCCACTCGCATCCAAACGTCAATTGGATCGTGTTGTCGACTACGCACAGTCCGCCCTGGCCGACGGCGGACGTCTCGTCGTCGGCACCGGCAAGCCCGAGTCGGGCTGCTTCGTGGCCCCGACTGTGATTGCCGATCTTCCGGCAACCGCCCGAGCCGTTCGCGAAGAGATCTTCGGACCGGTCGTCGTACTCCAGACCTACCGCGATGCCGACGAAGCAATACAGCTGGCAAACGACAGCGATTTCGGGCTGTCCGCGGAAGTCTGGGGCGAGACGTCCGAAGCCGAGAGTGTGGCAACCAAACTCCATGTGGGACAGGTCAAGGTGAACGGTGTGAAAACCAGAGACAGGCCTGCCGTACCGTTCGGTGGCGTCAAACAGTCCGGGTACGGACGCGAGCTCGGCGCGCTCGGGCTCAGTGAGTTCACCGATGTCACGGCGGTGATGTCATGACACTGGTCGTAACGGGTGCAGCGTCGGGCATCGGTTTGGCACTGGTGCGCCGAGCAGTTGCCGCCGGCCACGAGGTCTGGGCCCTGGACAGGAATCCGTGTCCGGAGCCGGACGCCCGCTCCGTTCTCTGCGACCTGTCCGATCCGGACGCTATCGAGGCAGCGGAGCTTCCATCGCAGGTCGACATGCTCGCCAACGTCGCCGGTGTTCCCGGAACGGCCCCAGCCGACACGGTACTCGCGGTCAACACACTGGGCATGCGACTGCTCACCGCACGGTGTGTGGGCACGATGCAGCGAGGCGCGCGTATAGTCAACGTCGCTTCCGTTGCGGCACATCGCAACACACTCGGACTACCCGAGATCGCCCGCCTGTTGGAAGTGACGGACCGTGCAGGACTGCGCTCGTGGCTCGACGCGTATCCCCTCGACGGCCCTGCCGCCTACGACACGTCGAAACGTGCGGTGCTGGAGTGGACGTCGTCGCTCGCCTGCCACCTGATCCCCCGCGGAATCGGTGTCGTGTCGGTCAGCCCAGGCCCGACCGAGACGCCGATCCTCGCCGACTTCGAAGCGAGTATGGGTGCGGCCTCCATCGATCGGTCGCAGGCTGCAGTCGGTCGACACGGTACCGCCGACGAAATCGCCGCCGTCGTAGAATTCTTCCTCTCCCCTGCTGCGTCCTGGACCAACGGCATCGATGTACCGGTCGAGGGCGGCCTGTTCGCGACCAGGTCCGCTCTCGTGTCGAACCCACTGAAAGGACTCGCGTCATGAGCATGCCGACGATCGTAGATCTGAACGGCACCGAACCAGGCAGCCGCGAGCTGCTCGGCGGAAAAGCCTACAGCGTCAACAAGATGCGCGCCCTGGGACTACCTGTTCCACCGGCTTTCGCTCTGACCACACCGCTCTGTGCGCAGTACCACGACAACGGTGGAGCTTTACCCGACGACGTGTGGTCCGAGGTCCTCGAGCATCTGGCCCGCCTCGAACACGAGACAGGCCGGAAGTTCGGCGTCGGACCGTTTCCTCTCCTCGTGTCGGTTCGGTCCGGAGCCGCGCAGAGCATGCCGGGCATGATGGACACGGTGCTCAATCTGGGTCTCACCGAGCCACTGCGGGACGGACTTGCCGACGCCACCGGAGACACCGAGTGGGCACGAAACACGTGGACTCGCTTCTGTGAGAGCTACACGTCCATCGTCGGACCGGTCCCCGACGATCCCTACCGACAACTCCGAAACGCAATCGGTGCGGTGTTCGATTCGTGGAACAACGAACGTGTCGCCGCTTACCGGGCTCGTCACGGCCTCGGCACGGGCACCGGAACCGCTGTCACGGTGCAGGCCATGGTCTTCGGAAATCGCGACGAACGATCCGGAACCGGCGTGCTGTTCAGTCGCAATCCGAGCACCGGCGAGAACGCGATCTTCGGGGAATGGTTGGCCCGGGCGCAGGGCGAGGACGTGGTGTCCGGGGAACGCACCCCGACGCCGGTCGGCCATCTGAAACAGAGCTTGCCGCACCACTATGCCGAGCTCGAGAAGATCGCCGAGGTGCTCGAGCAGGATCACCGCGACTTGGTGGACATCGAGTTCACCATCGAGTCCGACACGCTCTACGTACTGCAGTGTCGGAAAGGCAAGCGGTCCGCAGCCGCAGCGGTGCAAGTGGCCGTCGACCTGGCTCACTCCGGAACCATCTCGCACAGCGAAGCCGTCGAGCGAGTATCGGCGAAGCACATCCGATCACTCGAACAGACCGACGAGGTCGGAGCCGGTGCTCCTGTCGTCGCACAGGGCAACGGCGCCGGCCCTGGCGCAGCAGCAGGTGTGGCCGTTACCGATACCGACGAAGCTCAGCGTCTCGGAGCCGACGGTACGGCCGTGGTCCTCGTCAGACCGTCGACTGCACCCGACGACGTGCCTGCAATGTTCGAATCCGTGGCGGTGGTCACCGAGGTGGGAGGTTCGACGTCGCACGCCGCGCTCGTCTGTCGCGAGATCGGGCTGCCCTGCGTAGTCGGGTGCGGTCCGGGCACCGTCGATGCATTGCTGGGACGCACCATCACCGTCGACGGCGCGTCAGGGAAGATCTACGAGGGGAACGTCCTGCAGGCAGGCACGCGGACTCATGAGTCGTTGACCGAACTGTTGACGTGGCTTCCCAACCCTCTTCCGGCCGACCACCATCTGGCGTCGGTGACCAACCGGCCTCTCGAAAGTGCGTGACGACATGACAGAGAATGCGGCAACCACCGGAATCGACGCCGAGTTCACCCGGGCCGGCCTCGTCGAGAACACCCCGACCTCCCCGAAGCGGGCCAATCGTCGGGGCGAGCAGACCCGGGACAAGATAGTCGCGGCCGCGACCGAGTGTTTCACCGAGTACGGCTACACGCGGACACGCATCTCCGACATCACGCACCGCGCCGACACCGCGCAGGGGAATTTCTATCGCCACTTCACCGGTCTCGACGACGTGTTTCTCGCGGCGTTGCGGCCGGCGCTCGCGGATCTGTCCAATTCGCGCGGGCGGCCGGACCGTGCCCACGGCGAACTCGACTCTCTCATCGAGGTGAACACGACCTACCTGCAGACGTATTCGCGTCACCGACACATGCTGCGCTTGCTTCGTGAGGCAGCGGCGGCCAGCGCAAACGAAGGCTTTCAGCAGTTGTGGCTGAACCTCCGATCGGATTACGTCGCCCGCACCCAGCGGTGGCTGGAACGTCTCGCCGCATCCGACGTGATCGAGAACCGAGATTTCGAGCTGCTCGCGGAAACGCTCGGATGCATGACCGAGCAGTTGGCCTACGTCCACATCGGGCTCCCGGCCAGCACACCGAAGCGCGAACGTATCGACGAGCTCGGCCGGATTCTGGGCGAGGTCTGGTACCAGTCCCTTCCGTTCAGGACCACGACATGACCGATCCCGCCGTCCGCACTCTGGGCTCGGATCTCACCATCCTCGACGTCGTCCAGGAGACGGCGGACGCGGTGTCGATCGTGTTCGATACGCAGATCCCGTACACCCCCGGGCAGTTCCTCACCCTTCGTGTGCCGAGCGAACGCACCGAGTTCGTGGCCCGGTGCTACTCACTCGCCAGTTCACCGGTTACGGACATCCATCCCAAGGTGACTGTCAAACGCACGCGCGACGGGTACGCGTCGAACTGGTTGTGCGACAACGTCAAGCCGGGTTCGGTTCTGCGGGTGCTTCCCCCGAGCGGCACGTTCGGTCCTGCCTCGTTCGACCACGATCTCGTGTTGTTCGCCGGGGGCAGCGGAGTAACGCCGGTCATCTCCATTCTGAAGTCGGCACTGGAGTCTTCGGACTCCCGAGTCGCGGTCTTCTACGCCAACCGCGATCGAGAGTCGATCATCTTCGACGCAGAACTTGCCGGCCTCCAAGAGCGCTATCGCGGACGAATCGTCGTCGAACACTGGCTGGAGTCCGAACGTGGTATCCCCACCGACGACGACCTCCGCCAATTCGCCACCGCCTACACGAACAGGCACGCATACATCTGTGGCCCCGGCCCGTTCATGGCTGCGGTCGAATCCGCGCTGCAGGATCTCGGTGTCGGGCACGTTCATGTCGAACGGTTCGCCTCCTTGACGGGCGACCCGTTCACGCTGGCGCCTGCGGCCGCCCCGTCCGGTCGGGCATCCACTGTCTCCGTCGAACTGGACGGCGAACAGCACTCGTTGACGTGGCCCGCCGAGTCGACACTCATCGACGTGCTGCTGAACGCAGGAATCGACGCACCCTACTCATGCCGAGAGGGCGAATGTGGTTCCTGCGCATGCACGTTGAAATCCGGGACAGTCGAGCCGGGGGACGGCACGGCACTCACCGAGAACGACCTCGACGACGGTTACATACTCGCGTGCCAGGCGACACCGACGAGCGAGCACCTGGAAGTCGAATTCTGATCGTAGCCCGGCGCACATCCGTCGAAGGGAGGATCGGGAGTCGATCGACGAAAACCAGGAACGCCTAACGTACAGCGTACGGTAGACTGGTCGTTCACTCGACCGGCGAAAGGCAACTACACGCGATGACCACGGCCGAAGCACTAGACACCATCCTCGTTCGAGGCGCACGCGAGAACAATCTGCACGGCGTGGACCTCGACTTACCCAAACGTCGGCTCATCGTGTTCGCCGGAGTCTCCGGTTCCGGCAAATCCTCGTTGGTGTTCGACACCATCGCCGCCGAAGCGCAGCGCCAGATCAACTCGACCTTCACCGCATTCGCCCAGACGTTCCTTCCGTCCTACGGCCGACCCGATGCCGATCTGATCGCCAACCTCTCCGCCGTCGTCATCGTCGACCAGAAGCGTCTGTTCGGAGGGCCCCGGTCGACCGTCGGCACCATCACCGACATCGGTGACTGGCTGCGCATGCTGTGGTCCCGCGGGGTGACGCCGTCGATCGGCTACGCGAACGCGTTCTCCTTCAACGACCCGGCCGGCATGTGCCCCGAATGCGAGGGACTCGGGGAAGCGAAGATCATCGACATGGACGAACTCGTCGACGAATCGAAGTCGTTGCGCGAAGGCCCTTTCAAGCATCCGGACTTCGAGCCGGGCAAGTGGCCGTACCGGGTGTTCGCCGACTCCGGGTTGTTCGATCTGGACGTCCCCGTCGAGCAGTACTCCGCCCGTGAACGCCACATCTTCTTCGATGCCAAGCCCGGTGAGGTCGACGTGGTCAACACCGAGGCCCTCATGAAGAGCTACGAAGGAATCGTTTCGCGCTTTCGCCGCAGCTATCTGTCGAAGGATGCCGATGCACTCAAGGGCAAAGCGAAGGCAGCGTTCGACCGGATCGTCACACGCGGCGAGTGCGAGGCATGTGGCGGCACCCGCTACAACGAGACCATCCGCGGCGCGACCCTCCACGGACTGTCGTTACCCGACGCCTTCGCCATGCAAGTGTCCGAACTCGCCGAGCGCATTGCCGGATGGAACCTGAGGGAACTGAACACCTTCCGTGACGAGATCGTGCTGCAACTGCGCAGGCTCGTCGATCTCGGGCTCGGCTATCTCAGTCTGAACCGAGCGACGTCGACCCTGTCCGGGGGCGAATCTCAGCGCATCAAGATGGTGCGCCACCTCGGCGCGACGCTCAACGACATGCTCTACGTGTTCGACGAGCCGACCACCGGCCTGCACCCACGCGACGTGCACCGCCTCAACGACATGCTCCTTGCGCTGCGAGACAAGGGAAACACGGTCCTCGTCGTCGAGCACGATCCTGAAGTGATGGCCATCGCCGATCGCATCGTCGAAATAGGCCCAGGCGCAGGCAAAACCGGCGGGAACGTGGTGTTCGAAGGAACCTACGACGAATTGGTGGCCGCCGACACCAGAACAGGTAGTGCGCTCCGCCGCGACGGTCACTCCATCTCCGCTCCACGAACACCCACCGACTACCTGCACATCACCGGTGCCGACACCCACAACCTCCGAAACGTCAGTGCCGACATTCCACTGGGCGTTCTGACAGCCGTCACCGGCGTCGCGGGATCGGGGAAATCGAGTCTCATCCACGGTCATCTGCGTTCGGTCGCACCCGACGCCGTCATCATCGATCAATCGCCCATCCGCGGGTCACGGCGCTCCTCCCCCGCAACGTATTCCGGACTCCTCGACCCCATCCGTGCGTACTTCGCGAAGAAGACCGGCCAGCCGGCGTCTCTGTTCTCTCCCAATTCCGACGGTGCCTGCCCCGACTGTCAGGGCAGCGGCATCATCTTCACCGATCTGGGGTTCACGGACCCGGTGTCCAGTACCTGTGAAACGTGCCAGGGACGGCGTTTTCGGCCGGGAGCGATCCGGCACACCGTCGACGATGTCAGTATCGCGGACGTATTCGAGATGTCCGTCGAGGACGCGCAGGACTTCTTCGAGGTCAAGAAGATTCGTGACATCCTGCACCGGTGCTCCGACGTCGGCCTCGGATATCTCTCGCTGGGCCAGAATCTTTCGTCGTTGTCCGGTGGAGAACGTCAGCGCCTCAAGCTCGCGACGGAACTGGTCGGGTCGTCTCCCATACTGGTCCTGGACGAGCCCACTACCGGCCTGCACCCGTCGGATGTCTCGAATCTCATCGCACTGTTGTCCGGCATGGTCGACGAGGGCCGCAGCGTGATCGTCATCGAGCACAACCTCGACGTCGTCACAGCGGCCGACTGGGTCATCGATCTCGGACCCGACGGCGGTCTGGGCGGAGGTGAGGTCGTGTTCACCGGAACGGTCGCGGATCTGGTGAACACCGACACGCACACAGGTGTCCATCTCGCCAAGAGCCTGAGGCGCCGACCCGACGGCAGGTAGGTTCGGTGATCATGAGCAGCGACACATCGACCGCCCTGGCCCGCGCCGCCTACACGACGTTCGAGCCGTTTCACATCACCGCCTATTTCAATCCCCTGCTGAAGACGGTCTCCGTGGACGCCGGGTTGGACGGGCACGCGTGGTACGTCGGGTCGCGTGCCGCACCGCTCGGTGAGACCGCGGCGACTGTCGTCGCGGCGACGTTCTACAACTTCAATCCCGCGCTGATCGAGCGCGTGTGGCCGGCCGCCGTCGACGCCGGGCTGGAGAAGATCACCGAACGCCGCTGGACCATGCTCGACACCGTCCTCGGCGACGCACTGGGCGAACTGGTGTCCGACCCCGATCTCCCCCGTGTGGCCGATCGACTGCGCGACATCGGCGACACCGCCTGTTTCGCAGGTCGGCCACTGTCTGCAGCATGGCACTCGACACAGCGACCGGACGCACCACATCTGGCGCTGTGGCATTCCATCGCCGTGATCCGCGAATGGCGAGGCGACGGTCACCTGGCCGCACTCGTCGACGCCCAACTCGATCCGACGGAAGCCGTCGTGTTCCACGAGGCGGAGCATCCGGACCCGAAAGCTCGACGAGTGCTCGGCAAGCGCATCACCCAACTCACCCGCCAGTGGTCGGACGAGGAGTGGGCCGCCGCCGCGGATCGTCTCGCCTCCCGAGGACTGCTCACGACCACCGACGGGCGAGAAGCCCTCACCGATCGAGGCGTCGAACAGGACGCGCACATCGAAGCCAGGACCGATGCGCTGGCGTCGTCGATCTGGAAGAACGTGCCCGACGCGGAAGCCCTGGTCACCAGTGTCCGCCCGTACGTCAAGGCCGTCATCGATGCGGGCATTCTGCCCGGCACCAAGAAGAAGAGCTGATCGACCGAGCGTCTCCGAGCACGAGGCCCCGTCGACCGTGGTCGGCGGGGCTTCGGGCTGCCCGGGGGAATTTATTCTTGTCGGAGGGAATTGATATCGTCGCGAGCACGTTAATTGAGCCGAAGACGCTCAACCTTGCAGTAGGAGGAACGAATGCCGGCATACCTGGGTCCGCAGGGTCCCCGCCGTATCGACATCAGCCGTTTGATGAGCACGGCTACCCAGTCGCTCATCGGAGATGCAGCCACGTTCGCTGCCGGTCGCGGTGATGCAGAATTGGATGCACTGCACGTTCTGCACGTCATGGCGAAGAACGACCCCACCCAGGACCTCATGCAGCGCGCGGGTGCGACGCCCGACTCGGTGGCGGACGCCGTGGAGCTTCGGCTCCCCCAGGCGCGCGAGACCTCGGTCAGCGCCACCACCCTGAGCAGCACCTTGAAAACCGCCATTCTCGAGGCTCACCACATCGCACAAAGCCTCGGTTCGACGTACATCGATCCCGAACACCTGTTCCTGTCCTTCGCCGCCGATCCGGAGCACATCGCCGGCCGGCTGCTTGCGGACGAGGGCATCACTCCCGAAGGCCTGCAGACTGCACTGAAGGGTGGTTCCGTGGAACCGCAGTCGCAGTCCGAGACGCCGACGCTCGACAAGTACGGCGTCGATCTGACCGAGCGTGCGCGCGAGGGTGGTATCGACCCGGTCATCGGCCGTTCCGACGAGATCGCGCAGACCATCGAAATCCTCTCCCGTCGCACCAAGAACAACCCGGTCCTCGTCGGCGAGGCAGGTGTCGGCAAGACTGCCGTCGTCGAAGGGTTGGCTCAGCGCATCGTCGACGGTGACGTTCCCGATCGGTTGTCGGGCAAGCGCATCGTGCAACTCGACCTGTCGTCCATGGTCGCGGGCACCCGCTACCGCGGTGATTTCGAGGAGCGCTTGACAAAGGTGATCGACGAGATCGTCGCGCACTCCGACGAGCTCATCGTGTTCATCGACGAGGTGCACACCATCGCCGGCGCGGGCGGAGGCGCCGAGGGCGCCATGGATGCCGGAAACATCCTCAAGCCCAAGCTCGCTCGCGGCGAACTGCACATCGTCGGCGCCACCACCCTGGACGAGTACCGCACGAACATCGAGAAGGACCCCGCCCTCGAACGCAGGTTCCAGCCGGTGACGGTTCCCGAGCCGAGCGTGGACGACGCCAAGGCCATCCTCACCGGGCTGCGTAGTCGGTACGAGGAGCACCACGGTGTCACCTTCACCGACGAGGCAATCAGTGCCGCCGTCGAACTCTCCGATCGCTACATCGGTGACCGCTTCCTCCCGGACAAGGCCATCGACCTGATCGATCAGGCGGGTGCCCGCAAGCAACTCGCCAGGCCGAGCATCGACGTCGACGCGATCGAGAAGAAGATCGCCGCAGTGGAAGTCGAGAAGGCGACGGCCATCGAGAAGGAAGACTACGAGCGCGCATCTCAGCTTCGCGACGAAGCACAGCGGCTGCAGGACCGCCTGAACGGAAAATCCGATGACGATGCACCCGAGGTGTCCGCCGAGGACATCGCCGACATCGTCTCGCGGGCAACCGGAATCCCGGCAAACCAGATGACGCAGGAGGAGAAGGAACGTCTACGGCGTCTGGAATCCGAGCTGCACGAGCGCGTCGTCGGTCAGGACGAGGCCGTCGAAGCCATCGCCCGTGCGGTGCGGCGCAGCCGGACCGGTATGAGCGATCCGGACCGTCCCGTCGGCAGCTTCCTGTTCCTCGGTCCGACCGGCGTCGGCAAGACCGAGCTCGCGAAAGCCCTGGCTTCGTCTTTGTTCGGTGACGAGAAGAAGATGCTGCGCCTCGACATGAGCGAGTTCGGTGAACGCCACACCGTCAGCCGACTCGTCGGTGCGCCTCCCGGATACGTCGGTTACGGCGAAGCAGGCCAGCTCACCGAGCAGGTGCGGCGCAATCCGTACTCGGTGGTGCTGCTCGACGAGATCGAGAAGGCCCACCCCGACGTGTTCGACACACTTCTCCAGGTGCTCGACGACGGCAGGTTGACCGACGGTCAGGGCCGCACGGTGAACTTCAGGAACACCGTGGTGATCATGACCAGCAACCTCGGCTCGGACATCATCTCCAGCAAGTCCGGCGGCACCGGATTCAACACCGGTGTCCTCGACGAGAAGCCCTTGCGTGCGCGAGTCATGGGACGCCTCCGTGAATCGATGCGACCGGAGTTCCTCAACCGCATCGACGAAATCGTGGTGTTCCGCAAGCTCGATACCGAACAGCTCCACCGGATCACGGACCTGATGCTCGCCGAAAGCCGGGAACGTCTCTCGGCCAAGGGCATCGAGATCACGTTCAGCGACTCGGCCGTCGACTGGCTGGCGAAGAACGGTCACCAGCCCGAATTCGGTGCCCGGCCGTTGCGCCGATCGATCCAGCGAGCACTCGACGACAAGATCGCCGACCTGCTGCTCGACGATGCCCTCACCGAAGGCGGCAGCGTATCCGTCGACGTCGCGGACGACGAACTCGCCTTGAACGTGGCGTAGCGCAACTCCGTCGAAACCCTCCCGTGCAGTCAGGCGCGGGAGGGTTTCTCACGTAGTGTCCACCGCCGATACCTGCGTACCGCTACGACGTAGCGCACCCACGCAACCAGCAGCGAAACAACAAGGATCAGAATCCATCCGACCATGACGAAGTACCAGGTTCCCCAAACCAGGACGAGGGCAACAGCCGCCCCTGCAGTCTCCGGCGAGAACACCCCATTCATTGCCGCCAAGACCCAGAGGACAACAATCGCAGTCCCTTCGCACACCCCGTAGGTCGCGACAGCACTCACCACGAGCGATTCCCGCCACAGCCACACGAACGACGGCTTCTGTTCCATTGATCCCCCACCAGCGCCATCGACGACACTCCCCGACCGGCAGAGTACAACGCACTGCGGCAAAGATGAGCAGATGATTCTTGAACATGCTCTACTTCACGTCACATCCGATCGCTCGGAGGAATTCGAGACCGCTTTTGCGCACGCCAAGTCGATCATCTCGGCGATGCCGGGGTTCGTGACACTTTCCCTCTCGCGCGGCGTGGAGCAACCAGGGGTCTACCTTCTGCTCGTCGAATGGGAGACCCTCGAAGCCCATACCGAGGGTTTCCGCGGATCAGCGGAGTACCAGGAGTGGAAGGCGTTGCTGCATCATTTCTACGATCCGTTTCCGGTCGTCGAGCACTTCTCGCCGGTTCTTCGGGCCTAGCATGGATGCACCCCTCAGCACCGAAGGAGACCAACCAGTGCCCACTGCAGCGTCGTACACCTCGAAGCAGGATCAGCTCGAGATCAGCACCAATACCTGGCCCACAGCGGTCACGCCTGCTCGTGGTGTCGTTCAGATAGCCCATGGTCTTGCCGAGCACGGCAGTCGATACGCCCGCTTCGCCGGGGCGCTGAACGACGCCGGGTTTCACGTCGTGGCATCCGATCATCGAGGCCATGGCACGTCGATCGAGCAGACACCGGGCGATCTGGGGGCACCGGGCTTTCCTGCGCTGTGGGCGGACATCGAACAACTGGGCGAGCAACTGTTGAACGAGTACCCGGACCTACCTCTGTTCCTCTTTGCACACTCGATGGGTTCGTTTGCTGCCCAACATGTTCTGATCGAGCGGTCCGATCTGTACGAGGGCGTGGTCCTGTCCGGGTCTACCACCCTCGATGTGCTCGCCGCGGGCATGGTCGACGCCCCGGCCGGTGATCTCAGCGTGTTCAACAGCGCCTTCGAGCACCGCACCGGATACGAGTGGTTGTCGCGCGACGAGTCGGAAGTCGACGCCTACGTCGCCGACGAGCTGTGCGGCTTCGACCTGCCCGCGGCGACGGTGCCCGCGTTGTTCACCGAGGCGGACAAGCTTGCAGATCCGCACGAGCTCGAGGAGATCCGGTCCGATCTGCCGCTGCTGATCACGTCGGGATCCGACGACCCGCTGGCCGGCGGCGGACAGCTGATCGAACAACTGGCCGCGCGCTACCGCGAGGCCGGGCTCAGCGATGTGACGGTGAAGATCTACCCCGGAGCCCGCCACGAGATCCTGAACGAAACGAACAGGGACGAAGTCACCGCAGACATCGTCGGATGGCTGACGAGCCGCCTCACCTGAGCCGGAGCTTCACGGGCTGCCCGTCCTCCGGGAAGGGCAGCGACGTGAAGTTCAGTGGTGCAACGTAACTCGGGTCGACTTCCCAGTCGAATCGGAGCAACAGATGATGCATGATCGTCTTGATCTCCGCTCCGGCGAAGAACATTCCGATGCACTTGTGCACTCCGCCGCCGAACGGCTCCCACGCGTAGCGATGAACCTTGTCCTCGCGTCGATCTGCACAGAACCTGTCCGGATCGAACTTCTCCGGATCCGGCCAGTACTGCGCCATGTGATGAGTGAAGTGCGGGGCTACGGATGCGTATGTTCCGGCGGGGACGAACTTTCCCTGCACCTCGGTGTCCTTCACAGCGCGACGAGCCACGACGGGAGTCGGCGACACGAGGCGCAGGCATTCCTTCATGACCAGGTCGACGCTCACCAGTTCGTCGAGTTGATCCAGCGTCGGCGACTCCGTTTCCAGCGCAAGCGATTCGGCTCGGCACTTCTCCCGCCACTCCGGATGCTGCCCGAGATACTGCATCATCGTCGACAGCGTGATGGTCGAGGTATCATGCGCCGCCATCAGCAAGAAAATCATGTGGTCAACCACTTCGTCGTCCGAAAAACGCTGACCCGTATCGGATTCGATGTGACAGAGAACGGAGAAGAGATCATCGGTCTCGCGGGCGCGACGCGCAGGCAGATAACGCCGGAAGAAGTCGTCGAGCACCTTCCGTCCGTCGAGCCCACGCTTCCATCGAGTCCCGGGTAGGCGGTATCGAACGATCGACGTGGCAGCCTGGACGCAGGCCACGAAACTTGCGTTCACGACGTCGATCTCGGCATCGCTGCTGTTCTCGGCTCCCCCCATGAACACCGACGTCGCGACGTCGAGAGTCAGCGCCTTCAGTGCCGGATAGACCTGTACGGCGTCACCGGCATGCCACCCGTCGAGCCCCGAGGCGACCACCGGATTGAGAGAGTCGACCGATCTGACGAGCCTCTCACGGGTGAACGCCTGTTGCATGATTCGTCGATGTCGCAGGTGCTCGTCGGAATCCAACAGCATGAGCCCGCCGTGGAAGAACGGGCCGATGAGCAGCGACCACCCGTCGCTGTTGACGAACGCCTTGTCCTTGTTCTGCAGGACCTCCTGGCATGCGTCCGGCCCGAGGACGGTGATCCATCGCTGCCCGGCCATCGTCAGCCACGACACGTCGCCGTACTTGTCCCATCGACTACGAAACAGAGTCAGGGGATCGCGAATGTATTCGAGCGTGTGACCGACGACGGGCAGTCCCCCGTCACCGGAGACTGCTTTCAACGGGGATCGAGCCGGTGGTTCCGCCAGGATTCGTGCCATTCGCCAGACCTTCCTCGATCTGACAGGGAGCCCTGTCAGATAACTGTAGTGTGCGTCACACTTCTCGCGTCTGTCAACATCTACTCATGTCGACAACCCGCAGATACGCAGGCATGAGCGCCGACGACCGTGCCGCCGACCGTCGGGCACGCCTACTCGAAGCCGGGCTGGAGGTGTTCGCGGCCTCAGGAGCCAACGGCGCAACCATGACTGCGATCTGCGCACAGGCCAAACTCACCGAACGCTACTTCTACGAGAGCTTCACCAGCCGAGACGATTTACTGCGCAACGTCGTCGACGCGGTGTCCGACGAGATCCGCACCGCAGCCCTGGACGCACTCCACTCCCCCGCGGACAGCGTCGAAGCACAGGTCCGACACGCCATCACCGCGTTCGTCACGGTCCTCACCGACGATCGACGCAAAGGCCGCGTCGCGATGATCGAGTCCTCGGCCGTCGAGTCGCTGCGCACGCATCGCCGGGAGTCGATGCGTGAATTCGCCCGCCTCGTCGCCGCAGAAGCCCACGAACTCTACGGCGACCACGCATTGCCCGAGCCCGAGTCGCAGATCACCGGCCTCCTGTTCATCGGAGGCCTGGCCGAACTCGTCGTCGCCTGGTTGAACGACGAAATCGACGTGACCCCGTCACAGATCGTCGACGCCGCAACACGCCAGTTCGTCGCGACGACGCATCGCTGAAAAAGCTACAGTCGAGAAAGTGGCCCACACTCGTCGACCGAAGCAGTCGACACCCGCAGACAAGACCTGTGCGTCGTGCGGGCGGCGCATCGAGTGGCGCAAGAAGTGGGAGAAGAACTGGGATGACATCAAGTACTGCAGTGATTCCTGCCGGCGGCACAGGGTGAGCGCGACGGACCGTCAGCTGGAGGACAAGATCCGGGAGCTGCTCGACGCCCGCTCGCGCGATTCGACGATCTGCCCGTCGGACGTAGCGCGCGCGATGTCCGAGAACGACTGGCGAGACCTGATGGAGCCGGTGCGCAAAGCTGCACGCCGCCTGGTTGACGCCGGGGAAGTTCAGATCACCCAGAAAGGTTCGGTCGTGGACCCGTCGACAGCCAAGGGCCCGATCAGGATTCGCTGGACGCGCTAGTCGTCCAACCGCGGGAGCAATGGGGGTTCCGAATGCAACTGCTGCATCACTGATTTCAAGTTTCCCAGGATCCGCGGCAGCGCTTCGGCATCGTCACCCAGTTCGCGCATGGGGCTTCCTTCGCCGACGAGCTCGAGCACCATCGTCGCCATCCGGGCAGTCGCCTTGCTGTACAGGTCGTCGTGCGGGCGTCCGAGCCTGTCGGCGACCGCCTGCTCGAGCATCACGCGCTCGTGCATGTACTGCTCGAACAGCCGTGTCGTGAGCGACGGCGTCACGTCCAGAATCTGCTGAATCTGCACGAAGCGCTCACTGCCCGCCCGAGGCGTGAGGAGCAGCGCACGGAGCGCATGGCCCAACGACACCTCCAGTGGCTCGTCCTCGGGGCGCGAACGCAGCTCGTCCGCCATCTGCCCGTTGAGCTCCAACGGTCCGACGACCAGTAAGTCCTTCGTTGGGTAATACCGGTACAACGTGGTCGTGCCGATCTCGGCCTTGGCCGCGATCTCTTCCATCGTCGTCTTCTCGTATCCGCGATCGAGGAACAGCGAGAATGCCGCGTCGAGTATCAACTCACGCGTCTGCGCCGCGTGCACTTCACGTAACCCCATGCTCAGCAATGTAGCAGCTGCCCCCTTTTCGGTAGTGACTACCGTCACGGGTCAGAAATGTGGTAGTCACTACCAAGTAGGTTTACGCTTCTCAATCAGAGATCACCTCCAATCGAAAGGTGCCACCCATGGCATGGCAACTGTTCAGGCTGGGCCGATGGTCCTTCCTGCATCGCAAACTCGTCGCCGGCGTCTGGGTGGTATTACTGCTGCTCGGAGTGCTCGGCGCGTCCACGTTGAACACCCAGACGTCCGACTCGTTCGAGCTCGACGGCATCGAGTCCACCGAAGCCTTCTCGCTCATCTCCGAGCGCAGCGGTGAGTCCGCAGACGGTGCCACCGCACGCATCGTGTTCGAAGCGCCCGAAGGCCAGTCGCTGACGGAACCATCGAATCGAACCGCAGTCGCCGACGCCATCGCGTCGGTCCAGTCCGAGCACGTCGCGTCGGCAACGGATCCGTTCACCGCGGGCACCATCTCGGAGAACGGTCGGGCCGCCTACGCGACCGTCACTTACACGACGCCGGCTATCGATCTCGTCGACGCGGACCGCACCGCTCTCGACGAGGCGAAGACGGTCGGTGAAAACGCAGGACTCACCGTCGCTGTCGGTGGCGACGCCGTCACGGCCATGGGAGAGGTTCCCCTCGGAGAACTGATCGGCATCGGTGTCGCGATCATCGTCCTGGCCATCACCTTCGGATCGCTCGTCGCCGCAGGCATGCCCCTGCTGACGGCACTCATCGGTGTCGGAATCGGCATCATGGGCATCACCGTCCTCGGCGCATTCGTCGAACTCAGCTCGGTCACTTCCGCATTGGGCACGATGCTCGGACTCGCCGTAGGAATCGACTACGCGCTCTTCATCATGTCCCGCTACCAAAGCGAAGTCAGACAGGGACATTCACTGGAGGAAGCGGCAGGCAAAGCCGTCGGCAGTGCCGGGTCGGCGGTCATCTTCGCCGGACTGACCGTCATCATCGCGCTCGCCGGACTCTCGGTGTGCGGGATCGGATTCTTGACGCAGATGGGCGTCGGCGGCGCCTTCATGGTGTTCATCGCCGTGCTCGTCGCACTGACGTTGCTGCCCGCGATCCTCGGTTTCGCCGGCAGGAAGGTCCTCGGAGGGAAGATCAAAGGCCTGAAGACCGTCGATCCCGAGAACCCGGAGACACGCACCAACGGGCAGCGGTGGGTCGAGAAGGTGAGCGCGTTCAAATGGCCCGCGCTCGTCGCAGGTCTGCTTGTCGCCGCTGTGGTCTCGCTGCCCATCGCCTCGATGGAACTGGCACTGCCCGACGACGGTGCCGCCCCCACCGGCAGTGACAACCGCGTCGCGTTCGACACCATCGCCGACAACTTCGGCCCCGGCGCCAACGGTCCCCTCGTCGTCGTCGTCGACACCGAAGGTGCTGCGGATCCCGTCGCGGCCGTCGGCACCGCCGTCGACAAGCTGGAAGGAATCGGCACCGACATCTCGACCATCGTGCCTCCAGTCGCCGAGGTACTCGAACCCCAGCTTGCTGCAGTCGGATTCACTACGGTGCAGATCATTCCGGACAGCGCACCGTCCGACGCTGCCACCAAAGAGTTGGTCTCGACGATCCGCGACACGATGTCGGACCTGCCCGCCGAAACCGGCGCCCGTGCCCTGGTCACCGGACAGACGGCAGTGGGAGTCGACATCGCCGACGAACTCACCTCGGTGTTCCCGCTGTACCTGGCTGTGGTCGTCGGGCTCGCCTTCATCCTGCTGATGTTGGTCTTCCGCTCGATCCTCGTGCCTCTCAAGGCTGCTCTCGGATTCCTTCTGTCCGTGGGCATCTCGCTCGGAGCGACGGTGGCAGTGTTCCAGTGGGGCTGGTTGGCGAACCTCATCGGCGTCGACACCCAGTCACCCGTCGTGTTCATCCTCCCGCTGCTGCTGACCGGCATCCTGTTCGGTCTGGCCATGGACTACGAGGTGTTCCTCGTCAGCCGCATGCGAGAGGCCTACGTCCACGGCACCCCCGCGAAGCAGGCCGTGATCGTCGGATTCCAGCACAGTGCTCGCGTCGTCGTCGCGGCAGCCGTCATCATGTTCGGCGTCTTCGCCGGCTTCGCGCTGACCGACCAGGTGATCATCAAGACCATCGGATTCGCCTTGGCCATCGGCATTCTCGCCGACGCGTTCCTGGTCCGCATGATGATCGTCCCGGCCGTCATGGCCATCGTCGGCGACAAGATGTGGTGGTTGCCCAAGTGGCTGGACCGAGTCCTGCCGAACCTCGACGTCGAAGGCGAAGGCTTGAACGACAAGCTGGCCCCGGCGAGAACTCCGGAACCTGCACACAGCTGACCTCAGGATCCGTCGTGGCCGCCTCGATCGCCCGAGGCGGCCACTTCGGCTTCGTGCGGGCGGCGTGTCAGCGAAGCAGCCCCGCAGCGGTGGTCGCGTCAATGATCAGCGAGGACACCAACCCGGACTTCAGAACGGACCGAACAGCCTCGAGTTTCTTCTCGCCCGCGACGATGGCGACGACGTCGGCGATCCCCCTCAAGTCCTCTTCCGACACCCCGATCCGGCGATCGTCCAATCCCTCGACGCGATTACCGTCGGAGTCGAGCAACAAAGCACACGACTCGGCAACCACACCTCGCGCCGTCAGTTCTTTGGCCTCAGCCGGCGACACCAAGTCGTAGACCTGAGACAACCCCGGTTGCCACGCGCCGATGGACACAACAGCTTTGGTCACCGACGCATGATGTTTCAGCGTTTCCTGAATGCCACGACTTCCCCGCAACGCGTCGCCGGTTCTGGAGTCGGCCACCACCAGCGGCGCATACATCGACCACGCGTGTCCGCCACCGAGTTCGGTGATCCGACGCACCAACTCGGCCGAGGTCGAGCTGACTGCTCCCGCCATTCCGGTCAACTGCACCACGTCGCACGTCGCGATCGAATCCAGATGCGTCGTCATCCTCGACAACGTTCGACCGCAGTCCACCCCGAGTACGTCAGTGGGAGTGACGATTTCGCTGAGCAGATCAGCGGTGACACGGCCGACGGCGTCCCAGAGAACGCCCTGCTCCTCCCCTCCCGTACGCACTGCGAACGCCATGCGTAACCCGAAGGTGTCCTTGAGCGCACGAGACAGTTCGATGTCGATGGACTCGGGTGCATGAACCTTGATCTCGACCATGCCCGACGCCACGGCGTCCTCGAGTATTCGCGCCACCTTGAATCGGGAGAGCCCCAGTTCCTCGGCGATCTGTATTCGGGTACGGCCGTCGAGGTAGTAGCGCCGCGCGACCAGTCCGCGCTGAGTCAGTTCTTCCGGACCAACCCGCGGAACATTCTGCTCCGGCATGACCCCTCCCTTCGGCTCACATGAGCCTCATCATGATGCCTCATGCTCATATGAGCAACCTCGTTGACATATGAGCAACTAGCAATGCATGATCCTGTTCACAAATCACGTGAGCAGTGAGGTACTACATATGAGCGAGCTCGACGACGCTGAACTGCAGCGTCTCGCGCACACGGTGTTGGTCCGAGAGGCCTCGGGCCTGAACGGCCTGGCCGACACCGTCGAACCGAGCGTCGTTCGCGTCGCCCGGGCACTGGTCGAGACCAGGGGCAAGGTCATCACCACCGGTTCCGGCACGTCCGGGATCATGGCCGAACGACTGGCTCACCTGTTGTCGGTATGTGGAACCCCGTCCCTGTACCTCCCCGCGATGGATGCACTCCACGGCGGGATGGCTGCGATCAGCACCGACGACCTCGTCCTCGCGATCTCGAAGACCGGTCGATCGGCCGAACTCACACAATTGACGAGCCGACTCGTCGGTCGCGGGATTCGAGTCGTCGCCGTCACGGAAGCTGCGAACTCTCCGTTCGCCCGGGCAGCAACCGACATCGCCGAACTACCCGCCACCGCACCCGATGCCGATCCCGGCAACATGATCGCGCTCGCCAGCACCTTGGCCGTCGGCGCATGGGGCGACGCAGTCAGCGTCGTCGCCATGGCGCTCACCGGCCACACCCTCCACGACGTCGTCAACTCGCATCCCGCAGGGGGCGTCGGCACCCGTGAGGACGTATTGGACAGCAACGACGCACCGGTGGTGGGACTGTGAGCCGCAGCGTCGTCATCGGCATCGACTCGTCCACCCAGTCGTGCAAAGCGGAGGTCCGCGACGCCGACACCGGTGACCTCCTCGGCTCCGGCACTGCGCCGCACACGCCCGCATTCCCGCCGTGCAGCGAACAGGATCCACGGTCGTGGTGGGACGCCCTGGTCACCGCCGTCCGCGCCGCGCTGGCGGCCGCAGGCGACGTCTCGGTCTCCGCGATGTCGGTGGCAGCACAATGCCACGGATTGGTTCTTCTGGGCGCGGACGACGAACCCCTACGTCCTGCCAAACTGTGGAACGACACGACCGGCGCCGACCAGCTGGCGAAACTCGTCGAGCGAATCGGCGGGCCGGAATGGGTGCGCCGGATCGGGTCACTGCCCACCGCCGCCTTCACGATCGCGAAGCTCGCATGGGTGGCCGAGCACGAACCCCGTGTACTGGATGCCGCGCAACGCGTTCTTCTTCCGCACGACTACCTGACCTACCGCCTCACCGGCCGAGCCGTGACCGATCGCTCCGACGCGTCCGGCACCGGATACTTCGACGCCACGACCGATTCCTGGCTACCCGAGTACCTCGATGCCGCTGCCGGCGCACGTGACTGGCTTCCGATGCTGCCGACTGTCCTCGGCGGCGCCGACGCGGCAGGCCACGTGACCGAGCGCGCAGCCACCGAGCTCGGCATCACCGGACCGGTACTCGTCGGCGCAGGTGCAGGCGATCAGCACGCCGCGTACCTCGGTCTCGGCCTGCGCGACGGCGATCAATACGTCGGTCTCGGCACGTCGGGCGTCGTCGCGACCTCCACGCGCACCCCGGTGTTCGACGAAGGCGGCGTCGTCAACGGGGTCGCCGACGCGACGGGCGGTTACCTACCGCTCATCTGCACCCTCAACGCGGCACGGGTAGGAGACACTGCGGCCAGGATCCTCGGAACCGATCACACCGGTCTCGCCGAGCTCGCACTCGCCGCGGGATCGACTGTCGGCCCCACGCTGGTGCCGTTCCTCGACGGCGAACGCACGCCCAACCGTCCCCACGCCCGTGGGCTGCTGTCCGAGATCACGTCGGCGACGACGCGCGAGGAAATGGCACGTGCATTCCTGGAAGGCCCCCTGCTGTCCCTGCTTTCGGGCCGAGACGCACTACGCTCGTTCGGCATTCGCTGCGAAGGCCCCCTGACGGTCGTCGGAGGCGGTGCCCGGTCGCGGGCGACCCTGCAACTGCTGGCGGATCTCGCCGGCGACACGGTGACCGTGCCCGACGCCGACGAGGCGACCGCTCGCGGCGCGTGCGTACAGGCCGCGGCGGTCGCTGCGGGTCACGACATCGACGGCATGGTCGCGCTCTCTCAGCGCTGGACGCCCGCGGACCGCGCGACGGTTGCGCCCCGCAAGACCGAGCGCGACATCGACGCGGTTCGCGAGAACTGGCGTCGGGCAGCAGCTGTGGACGTGCTCGATCGGAGCGACGCGCCATGACCGTCGCGCTCGCTCCCTGGCACACCGGCCTCGAAAGCATCCTGGCGGGAAGCATCTACGCTGCTCCATCCGGCTCACGCATCGACGCCGCGCGTGCCCTCGTCGCCGCGGGAATCTCGGTGCACGTCGACGTCATGGCGCCAGGGGAAGGTCTGCCCACCGGCATCGATGCCGCCGAGCTCGCCGAACTCGTCCAGGTTGTTCCGCAGCCCATGCTGGGGATCCATCTCATCGGCAGCGCCGCAGGAGTTCGCATGATGCTGCCGACGATCCCGGACTGCGGAGATCTGTACGTACCCATCGGGATTCGCGACGAACGCAACTGCCGATTCTGGGCAGCGGTCTGGGACGAGTTCGACGACACTCCACCGACCACCGAGGATCTGCAGGGATACCACGGGGTGCTCGTCATGCTTCTGCAGCCGGGTACGTCCGGCACCGCACACCCGGATCGACTGGAGTCCGTGCGAACGTTCTCCGCCCACGGTGACGTCACCGTCGACGGCGGTGTCACACCCGACCTGATACCCCGCTGCCGCTCCGCCGGCGCCACGACGCTCGTCGTCGGCCGCGCCCTACTCACCGATCACTCACTGCCGGAAGGACAATCATGACCACCGCCACACCCACACCTCCCGCATCGTCGATGCGCGCGAGCGTGATGACCGGCGTGCGCACGCTCGAGATCGAGGACCGACCCGTCCCCACCCCGGCACCGTACGAAGTTCTGATCGAGGTCGCTGCTGTCGGCGTCTGCGGCTCGGATGTGCACTACTACCGGGAGGGACGCATCGGCGACTTCGTCGTGAACGACCCGATGGTGCTCGGCCACGAACTGTCCGGCCGCATCGCCGCTGTCGGTGACGGTGTCGACACCGCGCGGATCGGCCAGCGCGTCGCCGTCGAACCACAGCATCCGTGCCGCCGCTGCGCGCAGTGCATGGCCGGCCGCTACAACCTGTGCCCCGACATGAAGTTCTACGCGACACCGCCGATCGATGGCGCGTTCTGCCGGTACGTCACCATCGACGCCGACTTCGCACACCCCGTCCCGGATTCGCTGTCCGACGAGGCTGCTGCACTTCTCGAACCGCTGTCGGTGGCCGTCACGACGATGCGCAAGGCGGGCATCGTGCCGGGATCGTCGATCCTGATCGCCGGAGCCGGACCCATCGGCATCATCACCGCCCAAGCAGCGCGTGCATTCGGGGCGGCACGCATCGTGGTCTCCGATCCCGTCGAGTCGCGGCGTGAACGCGCCCTCACCTTCGGCGCGACCGAGGTCATCGACCCGATGACTCAGGATGTCGCAGCACTCGACCCCCAGGTCGACGCGTTCGTCGACGCCAGCGGCGCAGTCCCCGCCGTCCAGAGCGGCATCCGCGCCGTCGGCCCGGCAGGCCGTGTCGTCCTCGTCGGGATGGGCGCCGACAACTACCCACTGCCGATCAGCCATATCCAGAACCTGGAGATCACCGTCACCGGCGTGTTTCGTTACACCGACACCTGGCCGGCGGCAATCCATCTCGCGTCCAGCGGGCTCGTCGATCTCGATCGACTCGTCACCGGACGCTACGACCTCGAACACGTCGCCGACGCGCTCGAGAGCGACACCGACCCTGCCAGCCTCAAGTCGATAGTGGTGCCAGCATGAGCAAGAATCCTTTCGATCTGACCGGACGAACCGCAATCGTCACGGGCGGCAACCAAGGACTCGGACGCGCGTTCGCGTTCGGTCTCGCCGCTGCGGGCGCCCACGTCGCCATCGCCGGACGCAGCGCAGAACGGAACGAGAAGGTCGTCGCCGAGGCCGCAGCCGAGGGATACACGTTCGAGGCCATCACCGCCGACATCACCGAACGTGCCGACATCGAGCGCATGACTGCCGAGGCACTCGAGAAGCTCGGTCGGATCGACATTCTCGTCAACAACGCCGGCACCTGCTACCACAACGATTCGTGGGACGTCACCGAGAACGAGTGGGACAACGTCTTCGATCTCAACGTCAAAGCATTGTGGGAGTGCAGCATTTCTGTCGGCGCACACATGCGCGAGCGCGGCACGGGCTCGATCGTCAACATCGGGTCCATGTCCGGCATCATCGTCAACCGCCCCCAGATGCAACCCGCGTACAACGCATCGAAGGCAGCCGTGCACCACCTCACCAAATCACTTGCCGCGGAATGGGGAACGCTCGGAATACGCGTGAACGCAGTCGCACCCGGCTACTGCAAGACGGAGATGGCACCCGTCGACCGGCCCGATCTGCAGCGCTACTGGATCGAGGATGCACCGATGCAGCGCTACGCGATGCCCGAGGAGATCGCCCCGAGCGTCGTCTTCCTCGCCAGTGACGCCGCAAGCTTCATCACCGGATCGGTTCTCGTCGCAGACGGAGGCTACACAGCATGGTGAGCACCGAAACTGCAACCGTTCGACGCATTCTCGTCGAAGGAATCGACGACGTCAGCGTCGAGACCGTCGACGTTCCCGAAGCCGGACCCGGTGAAGTGCGGGTGCGCAGCACGGTCGTCGGAATCTGCGGATCCGACATTCACGCCGCGCACGGCCGTCATCCGTTCATCGACCTGCCGTTCCGCCCCGGCCACGAGGTCGTCGGCGTCGTCGACGCCGTCGGTGACGGTGCCGACGCCTCGCTCGTGGGCACCCGCGTGGTGATCGAGCCGAACCTGGCGTGCGGGCACTGCACCCAATGCCGCGCGGGACGCTACAACATCTGCGCCGAACTCGCCGTCTTCGGATGTCAGACCCCTGGCGGACTCACCGACGCCTTCACCATCGCCGCGGATCGCGTCATCCCGCTGGCCGACGGCCTGGACGACCGCCACGCCGCCCTCATCGAACCTCTCGCCACACCGGTGCACGCCGTACGCCGCGCAGCGGGTCTCGTCGGCGGTCTGGACGGCAAACGCGTCGCCGTCCTGGGTGCGGGGCCGATCGGACTGTTCGTCCTGCTCGCCGCACGCCGCGCCGGTGCCGTCGTCGTCGTCGCGGACCTGCTCGATTCCAAGCGGGCACGCGCCGAACGTCTCGGCGCTGTCGGCAGTTTCGATCCGACGTCGGGCGACGCCGTCTCTGCCGCGAAAGACGCTCTCGGCGGGCCGGCCGATGTGGTCATCGACTGCGTGTCCCGTGAATCGTCGGTTGCGCAGGCGATCGACATCGTCGACAAGGGCGGCGCCGTACTGATCGTCGGTGTCGCAGCCGGCGCCACCCCGGTCCCCCTCGATCTGATCCAGGACCGCGAGATCGTCGTCGCCGGATGCCTCATGTACGTGCGAGAGGACGTCCAGGAAGCAATCGACATGCTCACCGAGGGCACGGTCCCGATCGACGAGTTCGTCACGGCGGAGTTCCCGCTGGAACGCGCAGCGGACGCGTTCGCCGCCTCGACCGACCCCGAGCACGTCAAGGTCCTGATCACCGTCGGTGACCGACCATGACCGGGCTGCTCGAATGTCGGGACGTGACCAAGAGTTTCGGCGGCGTTCCCGTGCTGAAGGGAATCACCCTCGAGCTCGAACCCGGCACCGTCACGGCTCTGGCCGGCGAGAACGGTGCGGGCAAGTCGACGCTCATGAAGATCGCGACCGGTCAGCTGCGCGCCGATACCGGCACGGTCACGATCGGCGAGCACACGCTCTCCTCCGGTGATCCCCGCGACGCAGTGCGTCACGGCGTCGCGATCGTCCCGCAAGAGCTGGCATCGATCGACGACATGACGGTGTACGAGAACATGTTCGTCGGACGCGAGAAGCGGCGCGGCCTCTTCCTCGACCGTCGCGCGATGATCAAGGAAGCCGCCGAGACCCTCAGTGTCTTCGACGTCTCCATCTCCCCCACCGCACGTATGGGGTCGCTACCGGTCGGCCTTCGACAGATCATCGAGATCGTCAAGGCCGCCCGCACGGGTGCACAGGTGGTCATGCTCGACGAGCCGACCTCGGCCATTTCCGAGCGGGAAGTCGAGGGGCTGTACAAAGTCATGCAGCAGCTCCGCGACCGCGGAGTCGCCATGGTGTACACCACCCACAAGATGGCCGAGATCCGCGCGATCGCAGACCGTGTCGTCGTTCTGCGTGACGGCAAGTTGATCACCGACGAGAAGCTCACGGACATCACCGACGACGACATCGTCACTGCGATGATCGGCCGTGAACTGGAGAATCTCTTCCCTTCCGTCGGCAAGGACACCGGGGACGTCGTCCTGGAAGTCGAGAACCTTCAGGTCGTCGGCGCATCCGAGCCGGTGAACCTGACCGTCCGCCGCGGCGAGATCGTAGGCCTCGCCGGGCTTGTCGGCGCCGGCCGCACCGAGTTGCTCGAAGCGCTGTTCGGCATGCGCGCGGTCACGTCGGGAACCGTGAAGGTTTCCGGCAAGACGGTTCCGAAAGGTAAACCAGCGGCGGCGATCACCGCAGGGATGGCCATGGTGCCCGAGGACCGCAAGGTCAACGGTGTGGTGCTGTCGATGAGCGTGCTGGACAACGGTTCTCTGCCGAGACTGTCCTCGTTCAGTATCGCCGGATGGCTTCGCACCAAGTCCCGCTCCACCGCAGTGTCCGACGCCATGGACTCGGTCCGACTCCGTAGCCGTGGACTCGGCCAGAGCGTGGGAACTCTGTCGGGCGGAAATCAACAGAAAGTCGTACTCGCACGCTGGCTTACCGGTACCGTCGACGTGTTGCTGCTCGACGAGCCCACCCGCGGCGTCGACGTCGGAGCTCGCTCCGAGATCTATCGCATCATCACCGAATTCGCCAGCCGCGGAATGGCCGTCGTCATGGCGTCGTCGGACATGCCGGAAATCGTCGGACTGTCTCATCGCGCGTTCGTCATGCGCGAGGGTGCCTTCGTCGGCGAACTGGACCGAGATGCGCTCGATCACCCCGAAGTTCAGGACTCGGTGTTCAGGCTGGCCACGGCCCTCGACACCCGGACCACCGACACCGTTGCGACCGACACCCGGACCACCGATACACCGAGCGACACCGTTGCGACCGACAAGCGGTCGACATTCGAGGAGGCACCACAGTGACAACACCCGTCGCTGAACCGGACGAGAAGACGTCCGTATCGGCCATCACAGGGGAACCGGTGCGCCGGTTCTCCAGCGCGTGGGCCGGCGCGCTCGCCCTGCGCTATTCGATGGTCATCGTCATGCTGCTGGTGATCGCGTATTTCTCATACCGCAGTGCGCGATTCGGCACCGTCGACAACCTGCAGACCATTCTCGTCGCGGCTGCACCGTTCGCGCTGATCGCACTCGGTCAGACGCTGGTGATCCTGACCGGTGGAATCGACCTCTCGGTCGGCAGCGTCATCGCAGTGTCCGCCATGGCGTCCGCTGCTGTGGCCAAGGCCAACCCAGGACAGGTCTGGCTGACCGTGCTGGTCGCGATGTTCGTCGGCCTCGTCGCAGGTTCCATCAACGGATTCCTGGTTTCCCGCATCAATGTTCCTCCGTTCATCGCGACACTCGGTATGCTCACCGCAGGTTCAGGTTTCGCGTATGTGATCGGTGGTGGCGCTCCGATCAACGGCCTTCCGGCCGAGTTCGGCCAGATCGCCAACACCAAGATCTTCGGACTTCAGATTCCCGTCCTCGTGATGATCATCGGCATCGTCGTCCTGGCAGTGGTGATGAAGCGGACCGCCTACGGCATGCGTGTCTACGCGGTCGGTGGAAACCGTACCGCTGCAGAGATCGCGGGCATCAATGCCAAGAACGTTCTCTTCAGCGTCTACGCGCTGTCCGGAGTGCTCGCCGGATTGTCCGGTGTGATGCTGGCGTCGCGCGTCATCTCCGGTCCACCGAACCTGGGCCAGGGCTACGAGCTCGACGCCATCGCGGCCGTCGTCATCGGAGGCGCAAGCCTCATGGGCGGACGCGGCACCATCTGGGGAACTGCGCTCGGCCTGTTCATGATCCAAACCCTCAACAACGGTCTCGACCTGCTCGTCGTCCCCGCGTACTGGCAGGACGTCATCAAGGGCGTGCTCATCGTCGCTGCCGTCTCGGTCGACGTCTGGTCGTCCAAGCGAAGAACCTGACCGCTCTCGTCCCTCACCTCACTACCCACCGATCCGGAGAAGAACAATGAAGTTTGCTTCCAAGATGCTGACCGTGGCGGCCACGGGCATCCTCGCCGTCGGCGTCACTGCCTGCGGCGCAGGCGACACCAGCGCCCAGGACGGCAAGACGCGCATCGGCGTCACCGTGTACGACATGAGTTCCTTCATCACCGCAGGCAAGGAGGGCATGGAAACCTACGCTGCGGCCAACGACATCGAGCTGCTGTGGAACTCGGCGAACAACGACGTCTCGGTCCAGGCCAGCCAGGTCGATTCCCTCATCAACCAGGGCGTCGACGCCATCATCGTCGTTCCGGCACAGGCTGATTCGCTGGCACCTCAGGTCCAGTCCGCCAAGGACAAGGGCATCCCGGTCATCGCCGTGAACGCCGAACTCGAGACCGACCAGATCTCCGGCAACGTTCAGCCCGACGACGTCGCAGCAGGCGCGCAGGAGATGCAGATGATGGCCGACGAGCTCGGCGGGCGCGGCAACATCGTCATCCTGCAGGGACCGCTCGGTGGCTCCGGTGAGATCAACCGCGGTGCGGGCATCGATCAGGTACTCGCGAACTACCCGGACATCAACGTGCTGGCCAAGGACACCGCCAACTGGAAGCGCGACGAGGCAGTCAACAAGACCAAGAACTGGCTCTCGAGCTTCGGCGACCAGATCGACGGCGTCGTCGCGCAGAACGACGACATGGGCCTCGGCGCGTTGCAGGCGCTGAAGGAAGCCGGACGCACCGACGTCCCGATCGTGGGAATCGACGGTATCGAGGACGGCCTCAACGCCGTCAAGAGCGGTGAGTTCATCGGCACGTCCCTGCAGAACGGCACCGTCGAACTCTCGGCAGGTCTGGCAGTCGCCCACAAGATCGCGCAAGGCGAAGACGTCGACACGGCACCGGTGTACGTCATGCCTGCCATCACCGCAGACAACGTGGACGTCGCCATCGAGCACGTCGTGACCGACCGTCAGGCGTTCCTCGACGGACTGGTGGATCTGACCGCTCAGAACCTCGAGACCGGCAACATCGCCAACGAAGGAATCCCCGGGCAGTAACTTTCCCGGTTCCGATCTTCGAGGCGGGGCGGCAGCTCTCCCCCTCCAGCCCGCCCCGCCTCGAATCCCACCTGTACAGAGAAAGGCCCGTCTTCATGACCGCACTGCCCGCACCCGTCGATCTGTCCCTCGATGGCAAGGTCGCCGTCGTCACCGGCGGTGCGTCGGGCATCGGCGCAGCGATCGGCGCGGCCTACGTCGCCCAGGGAGCACGCGTCGTCCTGCTCGATCGCGACGGAGATGCGGCAGCGAAGCAGGCCGCCGACATCGGCGCGCACAGCGTCGAGTGCGATGTAGCCGACCGATCGTCCGTTGCACACGCCGCACACAAGGTCGTCGAAGACTTCGGACGCGTGGACATCCTGGTCAATTCAGCTGGAGTCGCCCGACTCGCTGCCGCCGAGGATCTCTCCGACGACTTCTGGAACCTGACGATGAACGTCAACCTCACCGGAACGTTCCTCGTATGTCAGGAATTCGGGCGCGTCATGCTGGATGCAGGCAGCGGCCGGATAGTCAACATCGCGTCCCAGGCGGCAACTGTCGCCATCGAAGAACATGCGGCCTACTGCGCGTCGAAATTCGGCGTACTGGGTTTGACGAAAGTCCTCGCTGCCGAATGGGCGGGCCGCGGCGTCACCGTCAACACCATCTCCCCCACCGTCGTGATGACACCGCTGGGCCGAGACGCGTGGACCAATCCGAAGGGCGACGCTCTCCGGGCGCGTATCCCGGTGGGCCGCTTCGCCGAGACCGACGACATCACCACGGTGGCCGTCTTCCTGGCTTCCCCTGGCGCGGCCATGATCAACGGCGCCGACATCCTCGTGGACGGCGGTTACACGATTCTGTGACCCGAAGACGGTGACGGGTCAGATCTTTCGCGGCAGCCAGCTGGTCAACTTCTCCGGGTTCAGCATGAACCAGACGTCGACGATGCGGCCGTCCACCACGCGGAAGCTGGCCGTCCCGACTGTCCGGTCATCCGCTACGAGACGGTAACCGAGGCCGTCCGCCATCCGGGCCTCCTCGACACGCAGAGCGGGCTGCTTCGCGACGACACCGAGCACGAAGCGCGCCACGCGATCGGAGCCGAGAACCGGCCGTCTGGCAGCACTGACGAATCCTCCACCGTCGGAACGCAAGGTCACGTCGGGCGCCAGCACCTTCATCAACTCGCCGATGTCGCCGCCGCGGCTGGCCGCCAGAAACGAACGAACCGCAGCGTCGTGGTCGGATTCCGCCACGAGAGTCGAGCGTCGCTCGCGCACATGCCGTCGAGCGGCCGCCGCCAATTGCCGGGTTGCCGCAGGCGAGCGGCCGACGATCCCCGCGATCTCGTCGAACGGCACCGCGAACACGTCGTGCAGTACGAACGCCACCCGTTCGGCAGGAGTCATCGCTTCGAGCACCACCAGAAGCGCCGTGCCGACGGCGTCGTCGAGGGTGACACGGTCGGCCGGATCGATCTCCGCAGCAGTGCCCTCGAACAGGTCGGCCGGCACCGGTTCCGGAAGCCACTCTCCGACATAGCGTTCACGCCTCGCTCGTGCAGAACCGAGGAGATCGAGAGCCACCCGACTCCCGACGCGCGTCAACCACGCCGCCGGATTCGCGATCTCCGCCCGTTCCTCCTCGCTCAGTCGATACCACCGCAGATACGTCTCCTGCACCACGTCCTCGGCGTCGGACAGCGTCCCGGTCATCCGATAGGACATCGACAGCAACCTGCGTCGCTCGTCGTGGACGTCGCCGAGATGTGCAGGCAAGAACTCGGTCTCGTCGTCCATCACCGGATCATGCCACTTCCCCGTCGACGTTCGCGCGCGGTTGCCCGGCCCTCGTGAATGCATCCCGCGGGGCCACGGTCGCCGCGAGCGAGGCAATGTCGCGGCGACCGACGAACGCGCCGACCCAGCCGAGCAGAACCCGAATCTTGCGCTCCCACGTCGGTACCGCAAGGACGTGGTACCCGCGGTGCATCGCCCATGCGGGCCATCCCTTGACGACGATCCACTTGTACTGGAACAGACCGTGTCCCCGGCCGAGAGTCGCGACCACCCCGAGGCTGCTGTGCACGTAGTTCTTCGGTTCGCGGCCGCGCACACTTGCAACGATGTTGGACGCCAGCCTTTTTGCTTGCCGAACCGCGTGCTGCGCATTGGGAACCGTCGTCGCGCCGTGCCCGACGGCGAGGTCCGGCACCACCGCGTTGTCGCCTGCCGCCCAGGCGTCGGCGACAATCTCTTCCTCGGTTCCGACGCGCAGGTCCGCACGTGTCACAAGGAATCCTCGTGCGTCGACGGGGAGGTCCGTGTGCCGTGCGACGACGCCGTTCGCAGCGTTGCCCGCAGTCCAGACGATCAGATCCGAGTCGAACTCTTCCCCCGTCGACAACACGACGTGGCCGCCGACGGCCGACACCATCTGGGCGTTCAGGTGCACGTGCGCGCCGCGACCCCGCAGATGCCGGACGACCCAGCGTCCCGGCCCGTCGCTCACCTCGGGCAGAATCCTGCCCTGCGCCTCGACGAGGTGGAACGCAAGCTCGCGGGCCCCGATCTCCGGGTAGTACGTCAGCTGCTCGGTCGCGAGAGACAGCGCCTCCGCGAAACCTTCGACTCCCGAGAATCCACCGCCGACGAACGTCACGGTCAGCAGGCGGGCACGCTCGGGGCCGTCGGGCAGAGCAGCTGCCCGGTCGAACGCGGTGAGCAGCCTGTCCCGGATCGCGACGGCCTCCTCGACGTTCTTCATGCCGATCGCCTCGTCGACGAGACCCGGAATCGGGAACGTCCGCGTGACGGCACCCGCCGTGACCACGACGATGTCGTAGTTCAGTTCGATGTCGCGGCCGTCGAGGCCGTGGGCTCGGACGAGCTTTCGTGCGTGATCGATCCGGTCCACGGTGGCGGCAACGAGGGTGGTGCGGCGCAGGTGCCGACGCAGCGACACGACGGTGTGCCTCGGCTCGATCGCGCCGGAGACCACCTCGGGCAGAAACGGCTGGTAGGTCATGTAGGGGCGAGGATCCACCAGAGTCACGTGCGCCTCGTCGCGGTGAAGCTTCTTCTCGAGATTCAGCGCTGTGTAGAGCCCGGCGTACCCGCCGCCGACGATGAGGATCTCCGTCATGTCCCGCCTCCGATTGTGTCTGTACCTCTACGACGACACAGCCGACTCATATGTGAGGAGGCATCAAGTGGTGCGGGACTCGGCTACTTCAAAACGTCGACGTTGGTCCGCAGCAGCAGCACGTTGTAGTCCGACCACCGTGACGCGGTGAAGTAGAGGTCGTTGCCGCTGGACAGTGGGTGGATGTACGGCGCGTAGATTCCGCCGCTGGTCTGCCGGCTGTTCAGGAGCGTCTTCGGCGCACTCCACGGCCCTTCGGGCTTCTCCGACGTGCGGGCCACGATGGTCCTGTCGACCTCGTTGCCGTACAACATGACATACCGCTTCAGAGTGTCGTTCCAGGCCACCGACAATTCGCTGACGGGTTCCGTCACCACCGACTTCGAATCGGCCACATTCGTCGACCAGGGCTTGGCCTGATCCTGCGTCGAGTACTCGTACTTCGTCAGGTCGAGGATTTCCTCCGGCTTCACGCGGGCAACGAACGCGGCACCGAACCGACCGTTGGGCGTACCGAATTGGTAGATGTAGCCGTCCTGACCCTCCGCGTAGGCGTTCATCTGGTACTTGCCGTTGCTCTCCTCGACCTGAGGGAACGCCGGAATGGTGATGCCTGCGTTGACCCGGATCGTCGCGGCCGCAGTCTGCCAGCTCTGCCCGTTGTCCTTCGATGTCGCGATCGCGGAGAAGTTGGTGACCCACCGACCGGGTGCTCCCCACGAGCGCACCGACATGTAGTTCATGTACTGCACGCCCCCGATCGAGATGGCCGCAGTGGGAATGACGGTGTCCTCGACGCCTGCGACGCCCAGACTGGGTACGACCTCGCTGGCGAATCCTGCTGGTTCGACGACCGCGCCCGACGTGGAATCGCCCGGCACTCCGTTGGCTACGGTGATGCCGTCGGCGAGGTTCTTGTCGTCGGACCGCAGCAGAACGTTGCTTCGCCACTGTGCTCCGGTCACCGAGCAATTACCGAACGTGTCACCGAACGCCATCAGCGTCTGTCCGGACCCGTTGTCCCAGCTGATGCCCAGATCCGTCCCGGAGATGCCGAACCGGTCGTAGGTGTTGTTGGGGCTCAACGGCCCGGTGACCCATGCAACCGACGTCGCGTTGCCGGAGATCGCGGGAAGCTGGCCCTGCGGTCCACGCGGATTCTTCTCGGGTCCACCACCCGCACTGCCCGAGGACCCGAACAGCGGCGACGAGCCCGGCCCACCGATGCCTCCACACGGTTCCGCGCTGGCGGTGGGTGACGAGAGAACGGTGAGTCCACTCGCCGCGAGGGTAAGAACAGCGCCGATCGCCATCTGCCGAGTACGTGCGCGCATGAACGCTCCCCACCGTGTCGTGTGACTCGTGTTACTCATGAGACTGATGGGGTGAGTGTTACGTAAATACTTACTTCTCGCAAGGCGTCCAGGCACGACAAATACACAAGCAGCAGAATGACATCCGTGTAAGTTGGCCCAGTTCAGGCCCGATCCTGACGCTCCACTATCGACTCGAATGCGCGGAAAACCGCAGATTCGTCCAAGGAATGGAGGGTCAGGCACCCCTGCTACGTCTACGGCGTCGCACAACGCCGACAATCTGATCCGCCACGGCGTCGACATCGCGGTACACCGTTGCAGCGGAGTAGCGGAGCACCAACCAGTCGTCGAGGATCATCCGGTTCTGCCTCACCCTGTCGTTGTCGAAAGGCCCCGGCGCGATGTGGTACTCGCGCCCGTCGATCTCCACGTCGACCTTGGCGTGATAGTCCACGAGATCTCCGAGGTACGGGCCGATGGGTGCGTTGATGTTCATCCGAACACCGCGAGCCCGGACGGCCCTGGCAACCATCCGCTCCGGTTCGGAGAATGTGCCTGGGCAACAGTGTTCCAACTGACGACGAACCTCACGCATGCCCTTCATTCCTTTCGTGGCAACGATGTGGTCGGTGACCGCTCGCCACGACACCCGTGCGCCGATATTGCGGTCGACGAACTGGTCGAGCGGATCACCGGTCAGTGTGGACGCGACATCCACGAAGCACTGGGCGGCGAATACCACCGGTAGGCCGTGCCTTTCGGTCGACGACACGGACCGGCGGTGCAGCACGAATCCGTCGACACTGCTGACCCGTACCGATACCGGCACGGTCGCGTGAACCGTCGACGGCTCGTCGTCGAGCAGGCCCCAGAGCCACGCTGCGCTGTCGTGACTGAGTACTGCATCGCTCCGCCACAGGGTGAGGGCGGTGCACAGGTCGAAGTAGGACGGTTCGGGATCCGAATAGATCCGAGGAAGGACCCTGAACAAGCGACCCGTCCGTACCCTCCGTGCGATGCCAGACCGTGCAATCCCCTGACTCTCCAGTTGTGCACGCGTGTAGACCCCCATGGCTCGTCACTCTGCACTGCCGGCCGCGCGCCCAACCCTCGGCGAACACCCGCCTGTGGATAACGAGAACGCCTGTGGATGAACCAGCTGCAGTCGAATTTCGTACCGACAGGACGATCGATTGGGAATGGTTGCCCGCATGTAGTTGGATCGTCAGTCATGGCGGCAACCGAGCGTTTCACCTTTCCGACCGAACGAGCCCAGCGCACGACGGTGCTGACCGGCACGGCGTCCGGCCACCGAACCAGGTACTGGGAACTGTCCGATCACATCGCCTATCCCGACATCCGCAACATCGTCGCGGACTACATCAACGCCACGATCTCCGACCCGGCGAACACCGTCCGGCACGGGTGGACCGTCACCGCGCTTCCCTCGGCAGACTCACCCGCCCACGAGCGTCGACTCCTGACCCTCACCTGCGGCGGCGTCGACACCCTCGTCGTCACCGAATTCAGCAACGACGAAGACGACTCGATCGAACTGGAAATGCTCGTCAACACCGACACTGCGAACGGGTACTCCGACGAGCAACTCGACTTCTCCACCGAATTGGTCACCGCCACACGAGGAACGGCAGACACCGCGGACGTCTGGTCGTGGCGAATCGACATCGGCGCACTCCTCACCGACGACGCCGACATCGACTTCGGAATCTCCGACGACGAATTCGACGACCTGGCCTACGCACTCAACTCACGTTCGATGGCCGACCGCGCACCCGACACCAGCGACCACAGCGACGATCTTGCCGGCGACCTGCTCGCCGAGGCCTATCGGCAGCTGCGGGACGCCGACGACGCTACCGTCGACTGACACGTCGAAGGAATGGGGAACATGACACATCGACCGGTGCGCATACCGACAGTTCTGGCCGTGATGGCGGCGACCGTTGCCTTGACTGTCTCGGGGTGTGGGAGCGATACGACCGACGAACAACCCGCGGATAAGGCCGCCGGTGACGGGACGTTTCCCAGGACCGTTGCGTCCGACGTCGTGATCGAGTCGAGGCCGACGTCCATCGTCTCACTGAGCCCGACGGCGACGGAGACGTTGTTCGCCGTCGGTGCAGGCGAGCAGGTGGTCGCGGTGGACAGTCAGTCCGACTTCCCGACCGACGCACCCAGAACCGAGCTGTCCGCGTACACACCGAGCTTGGAGGCGATCATCGGCTACGACCCGGATCTGGTGGTTGCCTCCGACGACATCGACGGCCTCGTCGCCGGTCTGGACGCAGCCGATGTACCGGTACTGCTCCTTCCCGCCGCGACGAGCATCGACGACACCTACGCCCAGATCGAGACCATCGCCGACGCCACCGGTCACGACACCGAAGGTGACGCAGTGGTCGCGGACATGCGCACACGCATCGATGCCGCGGTGGCGAGCGTTCCCCAGTCGAACGCGACCTACTTCCACGAACTCGATTCGATGCTCTACACCGTGACGAGCGAGAGCTTCATCGGCCGAATCTACGGCCTGTTCGGCTTGACCAGTATCGCCGACGGTGCCGGCACCGATTATCCGCAGATGTCCGACGAAGGTGTTGTCGCGGCCGACCCCGACATCGTCTTCCTGGCCGACTCGCAGTGTTGCGGGGTGACGGCGGAAACCGTTGCAGCTCGGCCGGGTTGGGCGTCGACCACCGCGGTACGTGACGGTGCGATCATCACGATGGACGAGGATCTGTCGAGCCGGTGGGGTCCGCGCGTCGCGGATCAGGTCGAAGCCGTCGCCACTGCGCTCAGCAGCTAGTCACCGGCCGACGCGAGCGCCTCGGCCAGTTCGTCGTACGACGGTGCCGTACCGAGAGCGTAGGACGGCGCCGGCTCTGCGTTCGGTGCCACCTGCGTGCGCCCGATGATCACCCGGCCGTCCGAATCACGATGCACAGGCGCATACCCCGCTGATCGAAGCGCCTCCAGCGACGCCTCGATCGGCGCGGTGAACCCGACAACTGTGGGCGCGAGAACAACCGGACCGAGCTTCGACAACCGTCTGTTCGCCGTGATCTCCGAGATCAACGCTTCGTCGGGCGCCACCACTGCACAGGCAAGCGTGTAGGCACCGATGCTGCCGTGCGTGCGGGCTACATCGTTCACCAGATAGGTCAACGCCTGCGGGATGCCGCCGGTCGAGAACCTGTCGAGACCCTCGAGCACCTCGGTGACGGAGAGGCCGTCGTCGAAAGCCTCACGGACACTGGCCTGATCGAACCGCCACGTCGTCGCGGCCCCGGTCGCCTCGCGTACCGCGACACTGTCGAAGAAGTGGGCCAGCGTGGTTCCGGGTGGCCCGAACACCACTGCCGTCAGATCCGCGCCGACGGTCGCGCGCATGTGCGCTGTGGACACGGCCCGCTCCACTGCGTCGAATACGTTCTCGGACAACAAAGCTCGACCCAGTTCGGTGCCGGCGCCCAGCGCCCGGGCGCCGACGAGTTCCGCCTCACGCTGCGTCATCTGCAGTATGTCCAGGCCCTCCTCGACGGGAAAGCACGGGAACGTCCACCCGAGCATCGTCACCACTGCCCCGTCGTCGGCAAAGGCGTGTCCCGCCTGAACGAGCTCGTGTGCCGACACGACCGCGCGGCGCAACAATCTCGGCGGGATCTCGCGCGATTCGTCGGCAACGCCTTCGTACTCCGCGAGATACACGGCGTCGGCGTTCCACCATGTCTGGAGCAATGATGCAGCCTGGGTACCCGGATCACTTGCCAACCACTGGACCGATCGGTCCGTCGCGACCAGAACATGCGAGGCCGGAGCGTGCCTTCGGCCCTTCGGCGCCGGCAGAGCTTCGAAGTCGAGCAGACGGTCGCCCAACGCGAGTTCCAGAGCCATCTGGACGGCGTCGACCTCGCCGTGTAGATCCTTGGCCATCGCACGCACCGTGCGCACACCGACGGCATTGGATTTGAGCAGCTGGATCGGCGTGGTCGATGCAGATTCGATCGCCCCGGTCACGAGCTCCACCATGCGAAGAACGCGCGCCGACGCTTCCGCCTCCACGTGCCCTGCGTCGACCGGTTCGGAGTCGACCTCGGGCGGAGTCGGGCTGAATGGTAGAACGAAATCGGCACCGAGAAGCGCCCGGGTCAGCTGCACCGGCATCGACACCGGCCCGTTCGCGACCTGCCATGCCAATCCCCGCTGCACTGCCCATGCACCGGGACGCGCGGCCGTCAGATACACCGGATCCGCGTAGAGGATCGAGTCTCGGCGGGCAGCGTCGTACAGAAACTCTTTCTCGGCATCCGGCGCAGACTCCACCACACTCCGCAGTGCATCGGGGTCGTCGAACAACGACACGAGCTGTTCCACCACCTCGGGCCGGGCCCCGTCTCCGCGGAGACCCAGCTTCGTCGAGACCGAACGCAGCACCGGAAGCGCAGCCGCATCGAAGGACCGGCGAACATCGGTGCCGTAACTCCGAACCGCGTACACCGGGAGAGGATGTACCGCTGTCAGCACCCCATCCGACACCCACGCGATCTGCAGTTCGGACAGATCCTCCACTACAGCCTCGAAGCCCGACTCCGGATCTCCCAGCAACCGACGGACGGCATCGACCGTCGCCGGCATCCGCAACTGCTTGCACAACGCAACCGCGGACAGCACCTCCACCGCCGGCCGCGGCAGCGTCAGGTAGATATCTGCGAACGAATCGCCCCCGACCAGATGACGTGCCAGCTCGTCGAGATCCTCGGGAGCATCGGTCCGCGCCACATGACGGCGCCGCAGTAGCAACGCCAGCTCATCCACGTCCAAAGCCGCAATTCGCTCGCGAACGGACTCCTCGACAGCGGTAAGCATGACCGCAACCCTAGTTCTCCTGCGGAGTGACCTGTAGGCGCCGGGTCTACACGACTCCTGCAGTCCGTAGCTCTGCGATGTTCGCCGCCGAACAGCCCAACTCTTCGAGCACGCTGTCGGTATCCGCACCATGGGCCCGGCCGGTGTGCCGAATACTGCCGGGACTGTCCCCCATCCGCCACATGACGTTCTGCATCCGTACGGGGCCGAGGTCGTCGTCCTCCACGGTCGTCACCATGTCGATGGCCAGTACCTGTGGATCGTCGAGCAGTTCGCTCGGCTTGTAGACAGGAGCCACTGCGGCACCGGCCTTTTCGAACTCTGCAACGACGTCCTCGCGAGTACGTTCCCCGATCCATCCACCGACGTAACCGTCGAGCAGGTCGGCGTGCGCGGCACGTTGTCGGCCTGTGGCGAACCACGGCTCGTCGATGACCTCGGGGTGCCCGACCAGTGTCAGGACGCGTTCGGCAATGGAGTTCGCACTCGTGGAGATCGCCAGCCAGTGCCCGTCCGATGTCTTGTACAGGTTCCGGGGTGCATTGTTGCTCGACCGATTCCCGGTGCGTTCCTGGTCGATGCCCAGCTGATCTGCGTAGATGATGCCTGGACCGACGGCGGCCATGATCGGGCTCAGCAGGTCCAGGTCGATGACCTGCCCCTTGCCGCCGTTGTTCGTTCGGTGCAGCAGAGCCATCGACACCGCCGAGGATCCGGCAATTCCCGCGAGCGAATCGGCCAAGCCGAAGGCAGGCAACGTCGGCGGGCCGTCGGCCGCACCGGTCAGGTGCGCGAACCCACTCATCGACTCCACCAACGTGCCGAACGCCGGTCGTGTTGCATACGGCCCGGTCTGACCGAAACCCGTCACGCGCAGGAGAATCAGACCCGGGTTGTCTTCGGACAGAACGTCGTACCCGAGCCCCCACCGCTCGAGGGTGCCCGGACGAAAATTCTCGACCACGACGTCGGCCTCCGCGGCGAGCTTTCGGAAAAGATCCGCGCCCTTCTCGTTGCCGAGATTCAGCGTCATCGTCCGCTTGTTGCGACTGACCATCGTCCACCACAGCGGGTGGCCGTCCTTGTCCAACCCGTGCCCGCGCATACCGTCGGGCTTGGCCGGGTGCTCGATCTTGATGACTTCGGCACCGAAATCTCCCAGAATCTGCGCGACGAGCGGACCGGCAAGGATCGTCGAGATATCGAGGACCTTGATGCCCTCGAGTGGGCCGGTCACTGGTACGGGCGGTGCAGGTAGCGACCGGCCGGCGCACCCGACACCGTGCCGTCGGACAGTACGCGCTGACCGCGCACGAACGTATCGGTCACCTTCGCACCCAACTCGAAGCCCTGGAACGGCGTGTACTCCTGCGCCGATTCGGAATCCTCCGGCTGCACCGTCCACGTGTGGTCGGGATCGACCAGTGCAAGGTCGGCGTCCATACCGACGGCGATGTCGCCCTTACCCGGCAGCCCGTACCGCGAGGCGGGATTGAGCGAGGTCAGCTGGGCGATCCTACGCCAGCTCAACCCACGCTTACGGCCCTCGCTGACCAAGCCCGGCAACAGGTACTCCGCGCCACCGAATCCGGACTTGGCGGCAAAGATGTCGCCACGATCCTCCGCGAATTTCTTCTCGTCCTTGCAGCACGCGTGATCGCTGACGACCCAGTCGATGTCACCGGCGAGCAGGTGCTCCCACAGTGCCTCGACGTCGTCACGCGGCCGCAGCGGCGGGTTGACCTTGCCCCCGAGTCCGTACGCGGTGTCGATGTCGGCCAGCAGGTGCCCGATGGTGACCTCCCGACGGAAGTTCACGTGCGGGAACGCCTTGGCCATCCGCATCGCAGCCGTCAGGGCCTTGCGCGAGGACAGGTGCAGCAGGTTGATGTTCGGTAGCTGCGTTTCGTCCGCGAGGAACGACGCGATCGTGACGGCGAGTCCCTCCGAATGCGGCGGGCGCGACGCGCTGTACGCGGCGAGCCCCTGCAGCGTGCCTTCTTCTTCGACGATCTTGGTGTAGGCGCTCATGATCTCGGCGGTCTCACAGTGCAGGGACAGCGAGATGTGATCGGCTTTGTCGCCCAACTGTTCCCGAGCAGCTTGAATGCCGCGCATGACGAACTCGAAGTGCGCCAGGTCGTAGCGCTCACCCTCGGGCGTCATCAGAAATTCGCTCTGGTCCGTGGAACGGCCGTGCAGTCCGTGACTGCCGTAGAACATGAAGATCTTGAAGGACGTCACACCGTGATCGGCGATGAGCGACGGGATCTCCTGGATGTGCTCCTTCGACATCGGCGCGAGGTGGTACGCGTAATCGACGTACGGGCGTCCTTCGGTCGCGTCGAGCACCTTCGGGAACACGTCGGCATAGGAACCGCCCGTGTTCATGTAGTACTGGCCGGTGCGCATGTACGACAGTGACGTCGTGACGCCGCCCTGCACACAGGCCCGTGACTCGGTCTCGGCGTCGTCACCGAGCGGGTTGTAGATGCCCCAGTGCTGGTGCGCGTCCACCACTCCGGGGAACGCCACCTTTCCCGCCGCATCGATCACGGAGTCGGCAACGTCGGCGGGAATACCGGCCTCGATGCGGGTGAACTTACCGTCTTCGATCAGAAGGTCGACGAACTCTCCGTCCTCGGGTGCATCCGAGCCTGGACGAACGACGCATGCATTGGTGATCAACGTGGACATGATGGATCCTTTCGAAACGGAAAATCAGATGTAATCGGCAGCAAGGTAGGCGAGTCCGAGAGCGGGCAACAAGCCATTACCCGCAAGATATCCAGCGGCGCCGTGCCCTGAAATACCGATGGCAGCACCGCCGGAGGCGAACAGACCCTCGATCGGCTTGCCGGAGGGCCTCAGGACGCGGGCATCACCGTCGACGACGAGCCCGCCCTGGGTGTGAAACAGCGCGGGAACAATCTTGATCGCGGCGTACGGGGCAGTCAACTCGTGCTCGAACGACGTTCGGCCGAAGCGATCCTCGGCCGCGCCACGCAAGGCGGCAAGCTCTTCCTCGACCGCGTCCGCAGGCAAACCCGTCGCCTCCGCGAGTTCGGTGATGCTGTCCGCCCACACCGCAGCACCGGAGTCGACCGTCTGACGAAAATCGGTGAAAGCCATGCACTTCTCGTGGATGTCACGGTCGATGACGATCCATCCTTCCGAGTTCGGCTGCGCAGCAAGCGCTGCCGCGTATTCGGAGTAGCCGGTGGTCTCGTCACCGAAACGCCTGCCGTCGAGGTTCAGCACGACGCCACCGTGCATCACCGTTGCCCACCCGACCAGCGTGGTCGCCTTCTTCGACAGCGCCGCATGCCCCTGGTAGGAATCGAGATACTTCGAGTCAGCGCCCAGACGTGCACCGATCGTCAGTGCATCGCCCATCGAATGCTCGCTGCCGTGATACCGCGCTGATGCGATCTCCGGCACGTGATCCGAGACCAGCTTCGTGTTGGCGCCGTATCCGTTGGTAGCCAGCAAGACTGCCCTTGTCGGTATCGACTCGGTAGCCCCGTCGGGCAACGTCACGACGACACCGTCAACCACGCCGTTCTCGTCTACGGTGACATCGGTGAGCCGGGCAGGCATCATCAGGTCGATACGAGGCTCGTCGCCGACGGCGCGCACCAAGTGATCGAGCAGAGCACTACCGTGCCTGCCGTCGACCGTATGACAACGCAGTTGCGAATGACCGGGATAAGCGAAGTCGGTGACCAGATCGAGCGGCATCCGCAGATGATCGGCCATCCATTCCACCAACGGGGCACTGACGTTCGCCAACGCGCGAGCGAGCCGTTCATCCGCACTGCCCCCGGTCTTACGCATCACGTCGTCGACGAACTGCTGCGGCGAGTCGGCTATCCCCGACTCCCGCTGCCAACGCGAACCCGCGCCGGGAATCATGGCCGTCGACATCGCGGTGTTGTTTCCGCGTCTGAAGTGTTCGCTCGCCTCGACCACGAGCACATCGAGGCCTCGCTCGGCCGCACGAAGGGCCGCAACGAGGCCACCGCCTGCGCCTGCCACGACGAGGTCGGGACCGTCCTCGCTCATCTGGAAGCCTCCATCGTGGCCTGTAACCCCAACAGTGCGAGCGCGGTTGCCGTCGGGTCGACGACCCGCGGCCTACGGGGTGGATCGACGAGCTTGACCGCCGAGCAGGCGTTGATCGCCACATCGCACGTCATCGAGGCAGCCTGGTCGGTCACAGCCCGGCCCCACGCCTCGGCGTCGGCGATGTCGTGAACATCGAGTCCGAGAACCTTCGTGGAATCGGCCAGGATGTCGTACGACGCCAGTCGGCGATCCAGTTCTGCAGCGATGGCGTCGTTGCGTGCCAGCGCGCCGAGGTGGAGCCCCTGCGACGAGAAGAACGAGGCCGTCAATCGGGACAGACCGTACAGCGGCAGCGAGAAGGTGTCTGCTTCGTCCGCACACGGATCCAACACGCAATCGGGCAGGAAGCCGTCGTAGCCGTCCGGGTCGACAGCTCGGAAAGCATCGGCCAGAACTGCTTCCGATGACCTGATCTCGGCCTCGGTGTCGAGCGCACTCGGCGCAGTCGAACCGATGTTCCGTAGTTCGACGGTGACGGTCGACGGCACCAGTTCGTTGTAGCGTTCCTGCCTGCGACGCAGTTCGGCGTCGCCGACGTCGATGGGTGTGAAAGCCAAGAGGCGCATAGAGGTAGAACTCCTAAATACCGAGGTAGGCAGCCTTGACGCGATCGTCGTGTGCGAGCTCGGAACCCGTACCGGTCAGCACGATCGAGCCGCTCTCGATCACGTACGCGCGATCCGAGATGTCCAGAGCCTGGGCCGCATTCTGCTCGACGATCAGCACGGTCACTCCGGTGTCTCGGATCCGTACGATCGCCTCGAGAACTTGTGCTGCCAGTTTGGGGGCGAGACCGACCGACGGTTCGTCGAGCGTGAGCACTCGCGGTTTCGCCATCAGCGCCCGGCCGATCGCCAACATCTGTTGCTGACCGCCGGACATGGTGTCGGCACGTTGGCCGCGACGCTCGGCGAGGATGGGAAACAGGTCGAACACCTGGTCCATCGACGCTTTCACCGATGCGCGTTTCTGCGTGTAAGCACCCATCTCGAGGTTCTCCACGACCGGCAGGCTCCCGAACAGCGCGCGGTCCTGTGCGACGTGGACCAGGCCCGCCTGCACGATACGATCGGCGCGCATTCCATGAATGGGTGTGCTGTCGAGCATGATTCGACCCGCAGTCGGCGCGACCAGTCCCGACAGTGCGCGCAGCGTCGTCGTCTTTCCCGCACCGTTCGCCCCGATGAGCGACACTATCTCGTTCTGCTCGATGGACAGGTCGAGTCCGTGCAGGATCTCCAGTCGTCGGTAGCCGGCGTGCAGGTTGTCGATCTCGAGCATCATGCGGTTTTCTCCTCACCGAGATATGCCTCGACGACGCGACTGTCTTCGACGACGGTCCGTGGATCTCCTGACGTCAGCACTGCTCCCTCGTGCATCACCACGAGCCGCTCCGACAGGGCCATGACGGCGGCCATGATGTGCTCCACGAAGAGGACGGTCTGCCCCTCGCTGTGCAGGGTTCGAAGCAGCTCGATCATCGGCGCCCGCTCCGCCGGCACCAGCCCGGCGAGAACCTCGTCGAGCAGCACTACGCGGGGTTCCATCGCCAGCGCCCGGGCCAGTTCGAGGCGCTTGAGGCCGGCCGTCGACATCGCCGACACCTTGCCACCGACGTGGTCCGAGAGCTGCACTCGATCGAGTACCTCGAGAGCGTGCTTGCGGGCATCCTTGCGTGAGCGACGCTTGGACAATGCTGCGACAGTGACGTTTTCCAGCACCGACATGGACTCGAACGGTCGCATCAACTGGAACGTGCGTACGAGTCCGCTGCGCGCGATCTTGTTGGCGGGCCACCCCGTGATGTCGGTACCGTCGAAGATCACGCGACCTTCGGTGGGCGGCTGCTCGCCGGAGAGCAGCGAGAACAGGGTGGTCTTTCCGGCTCCGTTCGGTCCGATGATGCCCAAGAACTCGTGCTCCGGGACATCGAGAGTGACGTCGCGGACGGCATGGATTCCCGAGAACGACTTACTCAAGCCCTCGATGGACAGCAGGCTCATCGAAACCACCTCTCTCGGACAGTGCCGAAGATGCCCTTGGGCAGGAAGATGACGATCAGAATCAGGATCACCGAGTAGACGGCCACGTCCAGACCTATGGCACCGTCGAGGAATCCGAGGAACTCCGGTGGGTTGCGCAGGAGCTCGTTGATGACCTCGGACAGTGGACCGATCACGGCCGCGCCGATGACCGGCCCCCAGATGGTGCCGATTCCGCCGATGACGGCCGGGACGATGGCCTCGACCGAGACCGCAGAGCCGAACGCCTGCTCCGGCCCGACGAAGAAGTAGTACTGCACGTAATAGACACCGGCTACGGCGGTGAGTGCGCAACTGGCTGCGACGGCGATCAGTCGGTACTTCATGGTGTCGATGCCCAACGACGCAGCGGCAGTGGCGTCGTCACGGACGGCCTGCACGAACTGCCCGGCACGCGAACGCACGTAGAAGATCGTGCCGAGCACGGCGAGCGCGAGGATGACCAACGGGATCCAGATGTAGTTGGCGCTGCCCTTTTCGAACTGCAACATCCACCACGAATCACGAGGCAGAATAGGTACATTGAAGCCCTCGGTCTTGTTGAAGACGTCGAGGTTCTGCACGAGCAGCAAGAACATCTGTGCAAAGGCGAACGTGGCCAATGCGAAGTAGGACCCGGCAAGTCGGTACCGCAGGCACAAATAGGCAAGCAGAGTGCCGACGGATGCCGAGAGCACAGCAGCGACAACCATCGAGATCCATGGTGAAACGCCGTGATCGACCAGCAGGTAGGCGCCGGTGTATGCGCCGATGCCGAAGAATGCTGCGTGACCGAAGCTGAACATGCCACCGAAGCCGCTCATGATGTTCCATGCGACGGCCATGATGCCGAAGATGAGCGTGCGCACGGCAACGGTCTGCGCTTGCTCGCCGAGGACGAGCGGAAGTGCGGCGACGACGACGAATCCGACGGCGAGAGTGATCACTTGGCGTCGCAGCCAGGTGTCCTTCAGCCGGACGTCGTCGGGTGCATTCATGGGTGCTGACACAGTGGCTGTCATCGGCGGGCTCCGTACAATCCTTCGGGCTTGAGAAACAGGACGAGGATGAAGACCGCGAACACCAGGATGAGCGAACCGGTTCCAGGGAGATAGAGCGCGCCGACCGTCTGTACCAATCCGATGACCAGTCCTCCGACAACCGCACCGACGACGCTTCCGAGCCCGCCGAGCACGACGATGACGAACGCCAGGATGGTGAACTGCTCACCCACGGACGGCGTGAGACTGGTGAACGGAGTCATCAATCCCCCGGCAACGGCAACGCAGGCGGCACCGATACCGAAGGTCAGCGCGTAGACACGGCCGATGTCGACGCCGACAAGTTTGGCACCCTCGGAGTTCGACGCCACGGCCCGGATCGACAATCCGAGAGGAGTGCGTTTGAGCACGGCGGTCAGCGCTACCGCGACCATGGCGGCCCCGATGAAGGCGAGCACCCGCGGCCACGATGCCACGGCGCCGAGAATCGACAACGAGCCGTCGATCGGCGCCTGCACGGACTGTGGCCGACCGCCGAAGACCATGAGCAACACGTTGATGATGAGGAGCGAGAGGCCCAGAGTCACGAGGAGCGGTCCGTCGTGGCTACCGCTGATCGTGAGCTTGGTCAGCAGCGTCGCCTGCACGATCATGCCGAAGACGAACATCACCGGCACTGCGAGAACGGTGGCCAGATAGACAGGCATACCCGCCGTCGACAGTGCATAGACGATGTACATCGCCATCGTCAGCATTGCACCCTGAGCGAAGTTGACGATGCCGAGAACACCGAAGATCAGGGTCAGACCGACCGAGATCAATGCGTACACGCCGCCGAGAAGGAGGCCCGAAACGACGGACTGTGTGACGAGTCCCTGGTCCTTTCCACCCACCAGATAGATGACGGCCATGATCACGACGATGGCGCCACCCACGGTGACCGCAGGGTTGGAACCGACGAGGCCGCTGCGCTTCGTGGCGGCGCTGGTCGTGGGTGCCGCAGTCACTGTCCGGCTCCTACCGGGAACTGGATTGCGTCCGTCGCGAATTCCTCCGGGAAGACCTGCGCGATGGCACCGTCTCGAACCTGCATCACGATGACGGTCGCGTTCTTGTTCTGACCGGTCTCGTCGAACTCGATCGGTCCGTCGAATGCGAGCAGCGGATCGTCGATGGAGATGCCCGCGATGGCCTCGCGCAGTGCTTCGGGATCGGCGTCTGCGCCGCCTTCGAGTCCAGCCGCAATGACCTCGACAGCCTGATAGGACAACATCGAGGCGGTCTCCATCGGGCGACCGAATTGTTCCTCGAATCGAGCTCGAATCTCGTTGGTGCGCTCGCTCGTTGCGTCGTAGTGATAGTTGGCACTCAGCACACCGTCACCCGCCGTTGCCGCGTCGGCAGGGAACGAGCTGTCGTCGAACGCGCCGTTGGCGATTCCGTACACGCCCTTGACGTTCAAGCCGAGCTGCTCGACCGCTCTGGCGATGAGGAGTCCGTCCGGATAGTAGCCGGTTGCCACGATGACGTCGGGATTGCTCACCGCGGCTTCGCGAACCTGAGTGGTTGCGTCGGAGAAGTTGGTTGCGGGATAGGTGATTTCCTGCACCGAGGAGATGCCCTGGTTGGCAGCTTCTGCTTCGAAAGCATCGAAGACGCTGTCTCCGAACGATCCCTCGATGTGCAAGTAGGACACCTTGTCGATGGTCTGACCGGTCTGCTCTTCGATTGCGGCCAGTGCCTTCGCCCCATCGGTACCCATGCTGGAAGCGTTGGGCTGCATACGGAACGAATACTGATACCCCTGATCGAGAATCTTGTCGTCGACTGCGACGTCGATGACGAGCGGCACGCGAGATCGCTCGGCGACGGATGCGACGTTCTGAGTCACGTCGCTCTGGTACGTACCGATCAGTGCAACGGCCCCGTCGTCGATGAGGCGCTGAGCCTCGCTCTGCCCGACCTCTGCCTTGCCCTGACTGTCACCGGAAACGAGCTCCAACTGGCGTCCGTCGAGCGAGGCGATGCCGCCGGCCGCGTTGATGTCCGCCACTGCCAGTGCCGCACCGTCGTTCATCAACCCGCCGACACCTGCAAGAGCGCCGGTCGTGGGATGAACGGACCCGATCTTGATGGCGCCGGAGTCGTCGGACCCCGACGACGATCCGCACGCTGCTGCTCCCACTACCGCGACGGCTGTCAACACGCCTACGAGCTTCTTCATTGCGATTCTGCCTTTCGCGCCCACTAGGCACCGAGTCGAACCGCTGTCCGTCGCTCAGAACGTTCCGCTCAGCGCACCGGACCAACGGTGATCAAATTCCCTGCGTCCGAGTATGGCACGCGTCACGGCCTTACAACAGGGTCTACCGTGACTTTCTTGTAAAGCGTATGGTTCGCTCAGCGGAACGGACAGGTCGCCTCGTTCCGTATCGCCGCACGTTCCCCTCCGATCGGGAAGGATGGCCCGCATGGTCATGCCGCCGAGCCACAACAGACCGAGTGCACGACACCTTGCCGAAACATCAACCGGCACAGAGTCGGCAGATCGTGTTGCCGACGTGTTGCTGGCCTTCGCCCAGTCCGATCGCGCGCTGGGCGTATCCGAGATTGCTCGACGCCTGCACCTGAGCAAGGCCGTCGTACACCGCATCTTGCAGTCCCTCGCTTCGCGATCGATCGTTCAGCCCATGGCAGGCGAGTCGACGTATTCACTGGGACCCGCGGCAATCGGTTTGGGTACGAAGGCATGGAGTCAGCTCGACGTCCGAACGATCGCGGCACCGGTGCTGCGAGCACTCCGCGCGGAAACCCGCGAAACGGCGACGTTGTCCGCGCTCGTCGGTCACCGACGGGTTTACCTCGACCAATACGAGAGCCCGCAGGAAGTCAAGATGGTCGTCGAGATCGGGCCTCAGTACCCGCTGCACTCGGGCGCCTCCAGCCGCGCGATCCTCGCTTTTCTTCCTGAACACTTCGCCGTCGAGGCACTGGGTGAACTCTCGAGCAGCAACCCCGATACCGACGCGGATGCATTCTTCTCCCGGCTCGCCGAGATCCGCGACCTCGGGTATGCGACGTCGATCAACGAACGCAAGACCGGGGCTGCATCCATCGCAGCGCCGTTCTTCGACGGCGCTGCACACGTTCTCGGGTCGGTGAGCTCCTCCGGACCCGCCTTCCGATACTCGTCCACCGCCGACGACGAGCACTTCGCCCATGCCCGCCAGGTTGTCAATGCCGCGCGGTCTATCACTCACCTACTGGAAGCTCGAGCCGCTCGATGACTCTCACTGTTCCACGGTCGTTCCTCTACGTTCCCGCGGTCAAGCCGTCACTCTTCGACAAGGGGATCGACGGCGAATCCGACGCGATCATTCTCGATCTGGAGGATGCGGTTCCCCTCGATCGCAAAGACAGTGCACGACGCGACGTCGCGAAGTGGCTGGAGTCTCGACGATTCACGGGCACGCAGGTGTGGGTACGCGTCACGCCTGAGTTTCTGGCCGCCGATCTCGATGCCGCGGCCAGGACCGGCGTCGACGGGATCATGATCGCCAAGTGTTCGGTCGACGCAGTGGCGCAGGCGGATTCGATGCTCACCGAACTCGAAGAGAAGCGGGGTCTCGATCACCTCGGAGTCATCGGGCTGATCGAAACTGCGGGTGCACTGCGGTCGCTCCCCCGGATGGCCGAGCGCGGCAGGGTGCGGACCTTCGGTATCGGCGAGGTGGACCTGCTCGCCGACCTGAGGATCGCCCGAACGCCCGAGACTGCAGGTGTGATCGACGGCTTGCGGTCGGAAGTCGTCGTGGGATGCGCCGCTGCAGCTCTCGCAGCACCGGTTGCCCCGACGTCGACGGACTTCCGTGACCTCGACGGCTTCGTCGAAACTACAGCGCACTTCGTGAACATGGGTTTTCGCGCACGAACTGCGCTGCATCCCAAGCAGGTTCCGATCATCAACGCAGCGCTGACTCCGTCCGGGGACGACGTCGCCCGGGCGCACCGCCTGATCGAGCTGTTCGATCTGGCCCAGGGCGGTCCGACGGTGGACGACCAGGGCCGATTCGTGGACGAGGCAGTCGTGCGCGGAGCTCGCGAGATCCTGGACCGCGCGTGAAGCCCGGTGGCACGGTCGACGGGCAGACCGTGCCACCGGAGATCAGACCACCCGAGTCAACGGCTCGAGCAGCGTTCCGACATCGGTGAGCTCGGACAAAGCCTGACACCGAGTGGCGAGTTCCGTCAGCTCCGATTCCGACAAGTACGGCCCGGCGTTCGCGCGGAACTTCGCCGACACCTCGTCGAAGGACAACGGCCGCTGCGGACCACCGCGGGTAGTGAGGACCTCCTCCACCACGGTCGATCCATCCGTCAGCGTCGCCGTCAGCACCGCCGGGAACTGATGCGGAAAGATGGCGTCGCACTGCGGATCCGGCACGACGTCGACCTTGGCCATCAAGTCGCGACGATCCGCCGCGTTGGCGTGGGCGTCCGAGTAGTCCTCGAGCGCGGCGCCGAGACCGCCGCCGCCGAACATACCGACGGCCACTGCATACGGTCCGCTGAACTGCGCCATGTACCCCGTTGTGGGCGCGCGCTTGACGTCGATGGGTTCACCGATGGTCCGCAGATTCGCCGCGGGCACACCGAGAACCAACTTCGTGACATCCGACGGCGTGATCCCGCGTCGGCGAAGCGCGGCACCTGCGTCGACAGCGGCGTGCGTGAAGTGGTTCGCCGGGTACGGCTTGAAGAAGATGGCCGGAACCGCCCACTCCTCGCCGAGACCGTCGACGATCTCGGAGGCCCTGGCAGGCTGGTGCAGCCACGCTTCGTAGAACCCGAATCGACCTTCCAACACGGTCGGAGGGCCCGTGATCCCGTGTCGCGCGAGACCTGCCGCGGCAAGTGCGGAATGCGCCGCCCACCCGCAATGCATGCGCTTGACGGTTCCACCGGTGCGGTTCGCCTCGATGATTCCCGACGCCATCGACGCGGCGATTCCGAGAGTGTCGACGATCGTGTCCTCCGATGCCCCGCCTATGACCGCCGCCGCGACGGCGCCGCCCATCGCGCCGCAGATCGACGTCGCATGTTGGCCGTGTTCGAAGAACACCGAGTTCTTCGTTTCGGGATCGAATCCCGCCATACCGAGTCGAACACAGACTTCCAGCCCGATGGCGATGCCGCGAACCAGGGTTCTTCCGTCGGCGCCGTGCTGCTGAGCGGCGGCCAGAGCTGCGGGGACGACGCTGGCACTGGGGTGCAGGATCGACGGCAGATGGGTGTCGTCGAAGTCGAGCGAGTGGGCGAGGACCCCGTTGACGAACGCCGCCATCGGTCCTGGCAGTGCGCTCTCGACCCCGATTGCGGAAGCGGCTGCCGCACCGCCCTGCTCGGTTGCCCAGGCGATGGCCGCCCGAGACGTGTCGAGGTCCGTCGCGGCAATCGCGATGCCCAACGTGTCCAGAACGCGCATGCCGACACTGCTGACCACATCGTCGGGCAGGTCGTCGACATCGGTGTTCGCCGCGAACCGCGCGATCTGCTGCGCCAAGGTTGAATCGGTCATGCGTTGCTCACCGCCAGCGGACGGACCGGAGATCCGGTTGCGCCGAAGATGTTCAATGGCACGAGAACGAACGTGAACTCGAACGTCTTCTTCGCCGACAGCTCTTCGAGATCGAGTGCCTCGACGATGTAGATGCCGCTCTCGACGAGCAGCACTCGGTGCGCAGGCAACAGGGCGTGGCCGCCACCCGGCGCGAGTCGCTCGAACGCAATCGTGTCTGCTCCGGCAGCGTGAATCTTTCTGGCAGCGAGCCACTGCGCGCCGGCTTCACCGACTCCCGGCACGCCGGACGGTCCGCCGACGTAGGCCTGCCCCTCGTCGAAGAGCTGTCCCCAGCCGCTCCGGATCAGGACGACGTCACCTTCGGTGACCTCGATTCCCTCGGCGTCACATGCTGCGTCCAGGTCTGCGACCGTGATCTCGTAGCCGCCGTCGCATCGGCCGACCCCGAGCACCGCGGGGATGTCCAACAGAACGCCGCGCCGCATCATCGGAGCGATCGTATGGACACCGTGCTCGACATACTTCCCGCCGAGGCACGACTGGCCGGCATCGGCACCCCCGTGCAACTTCCCGTCGTGCGACACGTGCGCGAGTGCGTCGATATGTGTTCCGACGTGCGTACCCGTCGTGATCATGTCGTTGGCGGCACTGCCACCGTCGGACCGCGTCATGTCACCGTGCCGCCTGGGCAACGTGTGCCAGAACTGCGGATGGTTGGGAGATTGCGGCATTCCTACCCGCAGTTGCCTTCCCAGGTCGACGATCTGCACCCCGGCCTGAACGGCCTGGAGGAGTTGATCGGGCATCGCCTTGTCTCCTTCGATCGAGCTCTACGTCTTCGATGACCGTTCCGCTCAACGAAACACATTTGCGTAGAGGGTTGCGGTAAAACTCAGGCTAGCACCGCCGATCGTCCCTGGACAGACCGTAATCGACTTCGTACGGTTCGAAGATGACCGATGAGACTACGTTTCTTTCAGCGGAACGCAACGAGCAACTGGCGATCATGGTGTGCCATCTACGCGATGGCGGGCTTCCGCCTGCACTTGCCGACCGAGGCCGGACAATCCTCCTGGACCTCCTCGGTGTCACCGTCGCTGGTGCACGCACGAGCGAGATGAAGGCACTGACGTCGGCCTGGCACACGGACGCCGGCAGAACGATCCCGCTGGGGAGCACGAACGCCACCACCGTCGAGTCGGCCGCAGAACTCGACGCCATCGCGTCGTGCTGTCTCGAACTCGACGAGGGGAACAAGTATGCGGCGGGGCATCCTGCTGCCCACGTCGTTCCGGCCGCCATCGCGGCGGCGCGCCTCTCCCCTGCTGCGGTCGACGGTCAGGCGTTCCTGGCCGCAGTCCTGGCGGGATACGAGGTGGCTGCCCGCTTCGGTTACGCACTCACCCGCGACCCTCGCTGGCATACGCACGGCCACTGGGGCGCGACGGGAGCCGCCGCCGCCGCCGCTTCGATCCGCGGAGCCGACACGAACCGCGTTGCCGCAGCGATCGATGCGTCGTCGGCCCTCGTGCACGTTGCCCCGTGGGCCGTCGTGCTCGACGGGAACTTCGCGCGAAACTTGTGGATGGCCGGGGCCGTACGAGCTGGGCTCGACGCATCGCGACTGGCGTCCGCCGGCCTCGTGCACAACTCCGGTGCCGTGGCGCACACACTCGGTGACATCGTGGGCACGCTCGATCTGGATCGTCTCACGGAGGGGCTCGGCGATCGGTGGCTCACGCTCGAGGGATATGCGAAACAGCATGCAAGCTGCTCCTACACGCACGCGGCCGTCGACGCCGTACAAAGTCTGCGGTCGACCGCATCCTGGACAGCCGACGACGTCGAATCGGTCCGGGTGCGCACTCATTCACTCGCCGAGCCGTTGTTTAAGCGACACCCGAACACGCGCCTCGGTGCCATGTTCTCGTTGCCCTTCGTCGTTGCTGCGGCGTTCGTCAGCGACGCGATCGACAGCGGGGCCCTCGATCCCGACGGGCGAACGTTCCGCGAGGCCGAGCGATTCAGCGCCCGCGTCAGCGTGAACTCGGCCGACGAATTGGACGTCCTGCTCCCCCGGCGACGGGCCGCCGAGGTGACGGTGGTGCTGCGCAGCGGCGACGTCGTCAGCGCCTCCACACCCAATCCCGTCGGCGACGTCGACCATTTCCCGATGGACTACGACGCCGTCCACGGCAAGATCGCACGGCTCATCGGCTCGACCGATGCCGACCGACTCGCCGCTCTCGTCGACCGCCTACCAGCCACCGACGATATCGCCGCGCTGCTGTCCACCATCCCTCTGCGCGCGAAAATGTAGGCTACCGCCTACATTTCTGCACACACCGACGCGCCCGCTCCGGCCCGGGCGGTGAAGATCGTCGGGTCCGGGAAACCCCGCTCGGCGATGTCGGACGTCACCGCTGTGGTGATGCGGTCGACGTCGGGTGCCGGAACGAGTGCGATCACGCATCCTCCGAAGCCGCCCCCGGTCATGCGTGCGCCGAGAGCTCCGTGTACACCGAGTGATTCGGCGATGAGATCGATGTGGGGTGTGGTGATCTCGAAGTCGTCGCGCATCGAGGCGTGGGACTGGTCCATCAGAGTTCCGACTCGACGAAAGTCACCGCTCGCCATGGCTTTCGCGCACTCGAGTACGCGTTGATTCTCGCTGAGGACGTGACGAACTCTCGCCCGGTCGACCGAATCCCCGATCCGCTCCAGAACGTCCTCGCCCTGCACCTCTCGCAGCGAGTCGACGCCCAGCTCCCGCGCCGCGCGGGTACACGACTCGCGACGTGCCCGGTACTCCCCGGTCGAGTGCTGATGCGCTGCATTGGAATTGACAACCAGCAGTACCAGATCGTGCGCGTCGAGCTCGAACGCAACCGGTTCGACGGACGAGGTCTCGAAGTCGATGAGCAGCGCCCGGTCGACCTCGCCGCCCAGAGACGCCAACTGATCCATCAGGCCCGTCGGCGCACCGACGAAATCGTTCTCACCGCGCTGCGCGAGCCGTGCGACGTCCAGACGGTCGAGTTCGGTTCCGGTGGCCGCGTTCATACTCAGGAGCACGGCGCACTCGAGGGCCGCCGAGGATGACAGGCCCGCTCCGATGGGCACGTCGCTGTGAACGCTCATCGCGCCTCCGACGACGGGGTGTCCCGCCTGCGCGAGAGCCCAGACCACACCGGCCGCGTAGGACGCCCAGCCGTCGACGTCGCCGGGCTGCGCGGTCACGTCGAACGCGGAACCGACGCCCTCTTCGTCGCTGGCCAGCGTGATTCGGTCCGACCCGTCCGGCTCGAACGTCACCGTGGTGCGTTCTTCGAGCGCGATGGGCATCGCGAAACCGAGGTTGTAATCGGTGTGCTCGCCGATCAGGTTGATCCGCCCGGGCGCGTACGCCGTGTACGTGGTCACAATGCCTTCAATCTGTCGGCCATCTGCTCGGGGGTGACGTCGGTGATGAACGCGTCCATGGCCGATTCGGATCCGGCCAGGTACTTGAGTTTGGTCTCCGACCGTCGCACCGACATCAGCTCGATGTGAAAGTACCCGTCCGCCTGGATTCCGTCGGACCGATACTGGTGCAGGGCCGAGATGTACGGCAGCGGTGCCGGATACATCCTGTCGAAACGGCCCAGAACGTCGAGGTAGACATCGGTCAGCGAGTCGAGTTCGTCCTCGGTCAGATCCAACAGACTGTGGACGTGTCGATTCGGGTAGATGTGCACCTCGACGGGCCAGCGAGCCGCGAACGGAACGAATGCCGTGAAGTGCTCGCCGGACACCAGCACCCTACGACCGTCGGCGATCTCCTGCCCGAGAATGTCGGCGAACAAGTTGCGTCCGTGGACCGCGGCGAACTCGCGAGCCTGACGCAGCATCGACGTCGTCCGCGGCGTCAGGTACGGGTACCCGTAGATCTGCCCGTGCGGATGAGACAACGTGACGCCGATGTCCTCCCCTCGGTTCTCGAAACAGAAGACCTGTTCGATACCGTCGCGTCCCAACAGATCTGCGGTTCGCTCGCCCCACACGTCGACGACAAGACGTGCATGGTCGTGAGACAGATCAGCGAAGGACGCGGTGTGATCACTGGAGAAGCAGATGACCTCGCAGCGCCCGATTCCGGGAGCCTGCAGATCACCGTCGTGCAGAATCGGTGCATCGGGGCCTGCGTGCGACAGGCTCGGAAAGCGATTCTCGAACACGACCACGTCGTAATCCGCTGCGGGAACTTCACTTCGGTCTCCGCCCGGCGACGGACACAGAGGGCACTGATCCGCGGGCGGCTTGTACGTACGGTCCTGCCGCAACGCCGCGATCGCAACCCAATCACCGGTCTGACGGTCACGCCGTACCTCCGACTGCGCCCCGTTCGGTCGCGCGGCCAGAGGCCGAACGTCCGGAACCGGGTGAGCGACGTGGCCGGGCAACGAGAAGAAGAGGATCTCCCGGCCGTCGGCGAGATCGGCTCGAACGGGGTGCTGCGTGGTCATGATTTCTCCGTCTCGGCTACCAGGATGTTCTCCACGTGCGGCGCCAGCGCGGCCCTGTCGGCCACGTCGAGACCGTCGTCGACGACGAGTGTGTCGATGTCCGACATTCGCCCGAACACGTTGGTGCCCACTTCTCGATACTTGGTGTTGTCCGCCAACACGAACAATCGTCGGCTGGTTGCGATGAGCCGACGATTGGTCTCGGCCTCGGCGATGTTCGGTGTGGTCAAGCCGGATTCGATGTCGAACCCGTGCACACCGAGGAACACTGCGTCCACACGGAACACGTCGAGAGCTGCGTTGGCGATCGGCCCGACGAGCGCGTCCGACGGGGTGCGTGAGCCGCCGGTGAGGTAGACGACAGGATTGGGCTCGTCGGGGTGCCCGGTCAGCTCCTGAAAGATCGAAATCGAATTGGTGACAACAGTGATGGCGTCGCGGCCCCTCAGCAGTCTTGCCAGTTCCAGCGTCGTCGTGCCGGCACTGACAGCAATGGTCATTCCATCCTCGACTGCTCCGAGGGCGGCACGGCCGATAGCGACCTTCTCGCCGTGCTGCCGAGCTGCCTTCGCCGTCGACGGTGGCTCGATACCTCGGTTCCCTCGCACGATCGCACCGCCGTGGACCTTGCGCAGCACTTGACGCTCGTCCAGAACGTCCAGATCACGCCGGATCGTCATCTCCGAGACGCCCAGGAGATCGGCCAGTTCGACCACCTTGACTGCGCCGTCGGTATGCAGCGCCGCCAGGATCGCAGAGTGCCGTTCCGCAGCCAGCATCGGCACCTACCTCTGATTTCGGGGCACGACTGAGTCGGTGCACCAGCGACCTTGACGAAACGAACATTACCAAACAGAACCGGACACAAAAGCGGGAACGGATGTACGTAATTGTTTGAACCTGTTACTTTGTGTTCACATCGCTCACACCAGTGAGCCAGCTCACTCAACCAGGGAGGTTGACGCGTGACGTCGACTCTTGCGGCAGAAGGCGTGCTTTCGTTCAACACGAACGCGCTGGACTACGTGCTCATCGCCGTGTACTTCGTGTTCGTTCTCGGGATCGGCTACGTCGCCCGCCGACAGCTCTCCACCAGCTTGGACTTCTTTCTTTCGGGACGCAGACTCCCCGCGTGGGTCACCGGCATCGCCTTCGTGTCCGCGAACCTCGGCGCCGTCGAGATCATGGGCATGTCCGCAAACGGCGCCCAGCTGGGCCTCGCCACCATGCATTACTACTGGATCGGTGCGATCCCCGCGATGCTGTTCCTCGGCATCGTGATGATGCCGTTCTACTACGGCTCCAAGGTGCGCAGCGTCCCCGAGTTCATGCGCAAACGATTCGACACCAAAGCCCACCTCGTCAACGCCATCAGTTTCGCCGTCGCACAGATTCTCATCGCGGGCGTCAACCTGTTCCTGCTGGCCACCGTCGTGAAAGTCCTTCTCGGATGGTCACTGTGGGTCTCGCTCATCGTGGCCGCAGCCATCGTGCTCACCTACACCGTCCTCGGTGGCCTCTCCGCAGCGATCTACAACGAGGTGCTGCAGTTCTTCGTCATCCTTGCCGCCCTGGTTCCGCTCACGGTGATCGGTTTGATCAAGATCGGCGGGTGGTCCGGCCTCAAGGACAAAGTCGTACCGACGGTCACCGACGGCACCGTCACTGCGTCGGCGGGAGAACAACTCTCGTCCTGGCCGGGGCAAGCGCTGAGCGGGTTCGACTCACCGATCCTGTCCGTGATCGGCATCGTGTTCGGTCTCGGATTCGTCCTGTCCTTCGGATACTGGACGACCAACTTCGTCGAGGTACAGCGCGCGATGGCGTCGAGCTCGATGTCCGCAGCGCGGCGCGCACCGATCATCGGTGCGATCCCGAAGATGCTGGTGCCCTTCGTCGTCGTGGTCCCCGGCATGATCGCTGCCGCCGCGATCGGGGACATGATCAACCTGAAGGAGAACGGAACCGGCGACATCACGTACAACGACGCGATGCTGCTGATGATGCGGGACATCCTCCCCAACGGCCTACTGGGCGTGGCCGTCGCCGGCTTGATGGCTGCCTTCATGGCGGGTATGGCGGCTAACATCTCCGCCTTCAACACCGTCTTCAGTTACGACCTGTGGCAGCAATACATCGTCAAGAACCGCGAGGACGGTTACTACATCACCGTCGGTCGCGTCGCGACTGTCGCCGCAACGATTCTCGCGATCTTCACCGCGCTCATCGCGTCGGGCTACTCCAACTTGATGGACTACCTGCAGACGCTGTTCGGGTTCTTCAACGCTCCCCTGTTCGCCACCTTCATCCTCGGTATGTTCTGGAAGAAGATGACGCCCGCAGCCGGATGGATCGGACTTGTCTCGGGCACGTCGGCAGCGGTCCTCGTCTTCATTCTGTCCGAAGTCGGCGTGATCAACCTTCCAGGACAGGGCATGCCGTTCGTCGCGGCGTCGGCTGCATTCGTCGTCGACATCGTGGTCAGCATCGGCGTCAGCATGGTGACACAGCCGAAACCGGTGAAGGAACTGGTCGGATTCGTCTACTCGGAAACTCCGCGGGACATGTTCACCGATCCCGAAGACGCCACGAACCCCTGGTACAAGCGACCGGTTCCCCTGGCAGGCTTCGCGTTCGGCCTCGTCGTCGTCCTCAACATCGTCTTCCACTAGAGGAGAACCGGAAATGACTACACCCGACAAGAATCCCGGCCTGGTGGCGCGGTTGTTCGACATCCGCTCCGTCATCGGCGCATTGCTCGGCATCTACGGGATCCTGCTGACCCTCGCCGGCCTGTTTCCATCTGTCTTCGGTAACAAGACCCACTCGTCGCCGTCGAACAACGTCGTCGACATGAGCGTCGGTACCAGCGCCAACCTGTGGGTCGGACTGGTGATGCTCGCAATCGCACTGATCTTCGGCGGCTGGGCAATCGCCCGTCCCGCAGTCGTGGGCGACGCACCGGGCGAATAGCGCCCCGGGTGAGTGGGGACGCGTCTCGACGGACACGTCCCCACTCACCCGCAGGGTCACAACAGGCCCCTCAACTCGGCCGCGCCTGCTCTGAGAAAACGCACGAGCGCGTCGTTGTCCGGCGATACTCGGCCCGCAATTCCTTGCAAACACAGACCGCCGACGACCTCGGACCCCGCATCACGGACCGGAACCGCGAGGGCCGCTCGGCCGATGCGCGATTCCTCGTTCTCGAACGACAATTCGGCCGCAAGGATTTGCGCAATATCGGCGTGCAACGACAACCCATCCACGACGGTACGAGCGGTGACGGGTCTCAGTTCGAGGCCGTCCAGGCACCGAGGCCGGTAAGCCAACATCAGCTTGCCCGCAGCGTGTGCGTGCAGGTTTCGGGAAATCGTCGCTGCGGAGACCACCTCGTGATCCGGATCGGTGTCGACGGTCCGCAATGTTCCACCCCGAAACGATGTGACGTACAAGCCGTGCCGTGTCTCGCCGCGCATGGCGTCGACCACCTGGGCGACGGAACGAACCGGCTCGGTGCCGGTCGCCGCGTATGCGAGTTCGGACGTCCGGCGACCCAATGCGAAACCCGACAGGTCCGGGGTTCGCGCCAGGAAGCCGTCGGCGACGAGGTAATTGAGCATTCGATACGCCGTGGCCGGAGGCACATCCGTGTGTGCAGCGATCTGTTTGGCGGTCACGCCCGCTCCGAGATATGCCACCGCCTCGAGCATCGCGAGCGCTTTCTGAACAGCCTTCGGCTGCTGTCCTCCGAAGCCCGTCCCCGAACCTCGTTGTCTCTCGGCCCGGCCCGATGCACCCAACGCCTCACGTCGTTCGGTCGCCACGGTCACCGCCCGCGAGGACTCGACGTGAGGACGGGCCGACCGGTGTCGTCGATTTCGAGTGATGCCGATCCCGGCAAAAGATCCTCGGTCTGCACGCTGTCGAAAACGCCGATGGCATCGATACTTCCGGGACGGAAACGACGGAGGATCGCGAACCACACCGATCCCGACGCCGCCAGACCGACGCACCAGAGGATGTACAGCCAGGCGCCCAGCCGACCGGTGTCGATGACGGTGACCACCAGCAGACCCGCACCGGCCGCGGCGGCGAGTACCCCGCACGATCTGGTGAAGGCGGTGTGTTCGTCGATGCGTTCGAGGAAACGCAGAGCCGCTACGGCCAGCATCGTGTAGCCGAGGATGAGCGCGATCTCGACCACCACGTCGTAGTTGTCCGGGGCGTGATCCGGGTCGTGCCACACAGAACCGATCAACGACGCCACGACGAAGAGGGCGACGGCGGCGTAGGGCGTACGGAATCTCGCGTGCACACGCTCGAACATTCCGGGGATGACTCGTTCGAGGCTCATCGAGAACAGCAGACGTGAACCTGCCTGCGCGAAACCGAGAGTCGACGCGATCCACGACGAACACACTCCGACGTTCACCGCCAACACCAGAGCTGCGCTCGCGCCGGACTCGGTGCCGCCGAAGTACGCGCCGAGCAGCACTCCCGCGTGTCCGGTCATTCCTGCCCATCCCGCGAAAACGTAGAGTGCCCCGACGAGCATCGGCGTCACCAGAACAGTGGATGTCACCGTCCGCAACGGTTTTCGTGCTTCCGGACCGAAAAACGCGGCGCTCTCGAACCCAGCCAGGCTCAGAATCGTCTGCATTGCCAGAAACAGCACGAACCCGATCGGCGCGGACGAGGACGAGGTGCCCACCGCTGTTTCGACAGGTGCCTGCAGCATGAGGACGGATATGAGCACCAACGTGCACACCTCGATGACGAGAATCGTTCGCGCCGCGAAGCGAACACCCCGGATCGCAACGAGTCCGACGGCCGCCGCCACGACCACACAGGCGCCCGTCGACGACCATGACGGCAACGAGAGCCCCACTTCGTCGCCCAGCTTGACCAGGTTGGCACCCGCGTTGGACAACACCGAGATGGACACTCCGACGTATCCCACGAGCAACGCGGCTCCCGCTGTCAGAGTCGCACGCTTGCCCAGTCCGTGCGCCACGAAGCTGTACAACGAACCCGACGCTGCGAGCCTGCAGGTGAACTGACGGATGCACAGCGACACCAGAGCCATCACGAGGGTCGCGCCGACGATCGCGGCCATCCCGCCGACCCCGTTGTGAGCCGACGACATCCACAACGCGATGAAGACCATGCACGTCGCGGGCGCCATCGTCGACATGGATTGCCCGACCAGGTCGAACGGCGTCAGCTGCCTCCGACCTAGTGCGCTCAGAGGTGACCGAACGACATCGGTCGGCCGCTCGGTGAGCGCGGCCTCCCGTAGAGCTGCGCTCAGTGCGCTTGTGTTCATGTGCATCCTGGTGGAGAGGTGGACCTGTCCGGAGAAATGTACGACCACCCGGTTGCACCCGTGTTTCGTCGATGACGGTTGTGCAACGTTCAAGTGAGAATCTCACCGAAGAATCTGCGCCGGGCGAACTCGTTATGTGTCCTGCGCCACTTCCCCACCGCCGGCGCTTCGTCTACCAGGGGCATCCCGAGGTTTCTTGTTTCACACGGGGCAGACGAGCACGTAACGCAGCAGAAGCAACCGCGTCGCATCGCACTCCCATGCTGTGAACCGACCACTCGAACAACTCGGGTCGGTGCAAGGAGAAAGTGAGGGCGCACGATGGTCTGGGCAGCTCTTTCCAGCGTGATCGGTGCGGTTCTGTTGGTGGCCGGGCTTCCGAAGGTACGTGACCGCACGCGGATGATCCGTGTCGTCCGCGGATACAAGGTCCTGCCCGACGGCATGGCCGCGGTGGTCGGAAGCGCCCTGCCGTACGTCGAGATCCTTCTCGGGATCGCGCTGATCCTCGGTATCGTTCCGGCCCTGACCGGGTCGCTGTCGGCACTGTTGTTCGCGGCCTTCTTCGTCGGCCTGACCATCAACCTGATCCGCGGACGTCGAGAACTCGATTGCGGGTGCTTCGCGTTCGGAGGCGGTACCGACGAGATCGAACACATCGGGTGGTGGCATTCGACGCGCGCAGCAACGCTCGCGATTGCCGGTTCGGCTGTTGCGCTCGCTCCCTCCATCACCGTCGTGGAACGCATCACCGGTGCAGGGGTCGGCGTGTTCGCCGTGACCGTCGTGTGTGTCGGTCTGTACGTCCGCTCGTTCATGTCGTTCGGTCGCCGCCCCATCGACGACTACCTGACCAACGCCGCCATCGAGATGCGCGCCGTCTCGACCATCAGCCGTTACTGACCACCACCACTCGAAAGGCCCACTCGTCATGACCGTCTTCCTCACCACCATGGTCGTCCTGCTGGCCGCGGCCGTCGTCGGACTTCTGCTGATGATTCTCGGGCTCGCCCGCGAAATCGGGCGCGTACAAGTACGTCTCGGTCCTCTGGGCGCCCGCATGATGGACACCGGACCCAAGATCGAGCAGGTCGGCCCGACGTTCCACGGCCTGAAAGATCATGTCGGGCGAACGGTCAGCGTCGCAGGCCACCGGGACCGTCCACAGCTCTTGTTGTTCACCGCACCAGGGTGCTCGACATGCAAGTCGTTGCTTCCCGGTATGAAGGCAATGGCGAAGGGCGAGAGCGACGTAGACATCGTCGTGATCTCCGACGGTACGCCGGAAGAACACGCGGAATTCCTCGCCGGCGCCGGCATCGGAAGTGAGATGAGCTACGTCGACGGACGCGACGTCGGCATCGCCTACCAGGTCGGAACCACTCCCTTCGGAGTCATGCTCGACGAGCACGGCAAGATCAAGGCCAAGGGCCTGTGCAATCACATGGCGCAGGTCGAAAGCTTGCTCAACGCACTGGAATCCGGCACACCTTCCCTGCAGCACCTTCACACCCAGGCCGCTGCCAACCGCGGCGTCGCTTGATTTTTCGCCAACCGAACAAGGACGGAGAACACATGGATCATCAGGACCACGACCACAGCGATCACGCGAACCCCACCGAACAGCGATACCCCGTTGACGAAAGCGTCGTCGCAGAGCAAGCCGAGTGGATGGCAGGCCGCGGCGGTAGTTTCGCGAGTCGATCAGGGCGCAAGCTTTCCGAGCGTGTCTCACGCCGATCGATGATCTCCCGTATCGGGCGCTGGACCCTCGGCGCATCAGGAGTGGCCATCGTCAGCTCGCTCCCGGTGTCGCGTGCGTACGCCCAAGAAACACCGTCGGCCCCGACCCCGGAGCCCCAGGTTCCCGAGTACGACGGCAGCAACCCGGCCGAATGCGACTACTGGCGCTGGTGTTCGATGGACGGAACGTCCTGTGCTGCATGTCAAGGCGGCGGATTGACCACGTGCGCACCGGGATCCAAGCCCGGCGCGGAGTTCTGGGTCGGCTGCTGCACCAACCCGGCAGACGGAAAGACTTACCTCATCGCGTACTACGACTGCTGCGGAGCCCCCAGCTGCTCCAACGCATTCTGCGGCGAGCCGGACATGCAAGCATCGATGTACAACCCCGTCAGCGGCAGCTACGACCAGGAAATCATCTGGTGTGTCTCGGACGAGTCTCAGGCATACACCTGCACCATGGCTCCGATCGTCGGCGCCGACTGCCAGGCACGCCCCGCTGCGCGCCCGAAGGTGGGTGCGGGCTCGTGACACGACACAGCCGCAGAGCAGCCATCGCGGTCGTTCCGGTCGCGGCACTGCTCGCCGTCACCTCCTGCAGTTCTTCCAGCGAGGACACCGAGGAGTCCGCATCGTCGACCGAGGTGACCTACCCCACCGTCGAATTCACCGTTCCAGGTGAGGGGATCGGCCTCGGGGAGGAAGACCAGGAGATCACCGGCCAGATTCCCGAACCGTTGCACGTCGCAGAGATCACCCCGATCGGCGCCGATCAGATCCTCGGCATAGAAGGCGGCTTCGGCAAACTCGAGATGACCGTCAACGCGCTCGATCCGGCAACGGGTGAAGTCACGACACGAATCACGGTCGGACCAGGCATCTGGGATCCAGTCGTACACGGATTCGTCGGAGACAGCGCGAGCGACCCCGCCGTCATCGCCGCCGAAGTGTGGCGCCCACGCGGATCACGAGGAGCTGCGGACTTCACCGTGAGCACGTACTCCGGGAATCTCCTCGAGCCGAAGGAAGCCTCGCTCCCCGACGTTGCCCGTGTGCACTCCCGCGAAGGATCGAACGCGGTCACCTCCGACGGCAAGTACTTCGTCAGCTGGGACGACGGCCTGTACGGAATCCGAGTCGTCGACCTCGAAGCGGGCACGGAATCCGGTGCCATCCGCATCGTCGGGTGCGGCCCGTTCACCTGGATGGTCGGGCACGACCTGTACAGCGTCTGCGAAGACACCCGGGAACTGTTGCACGTCAACATCGGCGAGGACGGCGTACCGACCGAAGTCGGACGCGGCAAGGTGCTACCGGACGACTTCGTCAGTGCCCGGAAGACCACGTTCGCCGAGGAAGCCAAGAAGGCATTGCTGGTCAGCGAGAACGGTGACGTGTACCTCTTCGACGTGTCGGGCGGACTGCCCACCGACACCGTTGCGCCGATCGGCAACGCGGGCGACCCGTCGGGACGGTTCTCGGAGAACGTCGTCAACGCCGACGCCAGCCGAATTGCCATCAGTTACACCGACAGCATCGTCCATCCGGACTCCGCGCGCGGGGGGTCCGTCGCCAAGGTCGTACTCTTCGACGCCGCCAACCTTGCACCGGTGAAGTCGTTGGCCCTCGCGGACATGGGTATCGAGAGTTTCTCGTCCATGGCGTACAGCGTCGACGGCACGACGTTCTACGTACTCGGCGACGGGCAGGAGGTCGACGGCGAAGCACCACAGAAGCTCGTCGGGTTCGACGCCTCGACCGGCGCGCAGGTCAGTTCGGTGGACATCGACGGCGCCGTCACGCCGATCACCGACCTGATCACACCCGAGGTGATGGAGTGACTCGACCGGACCCCCGGTTGATGCTAGGCCGACGCCGATTCCTGTCCCTGGCGACAGCAGGCGTCGGCCTGGCGGGAATCGGCGTACTCGGAGTGACCGGATGCAGCTCCTCGTCGGACGCTGCATCCGGCACGACCGACAAGCTCGACTACATCAAGCCCACCGACCCGGAGGTCTCAGCAGCGGAGGCTGCGCGGTCGTCCACCGGCAGAACGGTTGCGTACGCACTTGCTGCCGGGTTCGGGACCGTCGACCTGGGTGGCCGGTTCGTCGACACCTGGACTTACGGGACCGGTGCGCTCGCTCCCGAGATCCGATCGACCGCAGGCGACACCGTGCGCGTGTCGGTGACGAACTCGCTGCCGTCCGACACCAGCATCCACTGGCACGGAATCCGCATCCGTAACGACATGGACGGCGTGCCGCCGGTAACGCAGGACGCCATCGTGCCCGGTTCGACGTTCGACTACTCGTTCGTTGCACCGGATCCTGGAACATATTGGTATCACTCGCATTCCGGACTTCAGGCCGACCGCGGCTTGTTCGGTGCACTGATCGTGGAGGATCCCGACGACACATCCGGGGCCGACGCCGATGCCGTCCTCGTGCTCGACGACTGGGTGGACGGCATGGGGACGAGCCCGGACGCGGTCATGGCTGCACTGAACCCCGATCTGCACGGCGGTGGCCATGCCGGACACGGCGGCGCGAACGCTCCGATTCCTGTCGGCACCGACGAAGCCACCGTTGCAACTGCATTGACGTCGACAGGCCACGGAGATTCGCAGGCGCTCGGCGGGATGACGCAGCACATCGCTTACCCGATGCACCTGATCAACGGTCGACCGCCCAACGACCCCGCAGTGGTCGAGGCTGCACCGGGTTCGCGCCTGCGTTTACGCATAGTCAACGCGGGAGCGGAGACGCCGTACAGATTCGCAGTTGCCGGTCACCGTATGACGATCATCGCGGTCGACGGTTACGCCGTCGTGCCCACCGAGGCCGACGCCATCCTCGTCGGGATGGCGCAACGCTACGACGTGATGGTCACAGTGGCGTCGGGTGCATGGCCGATCGTCGCTGCGGTGGAGGGCCGCCCGGGATATGCGTCGACGGTGCTGCGCACTACTGATGCGGCGCCTCTGACCGATCCCGATGTGGGAGGGTCCATCCCCGAACTCGGCCGCGAGCTCGTGCTCGAGAGCTCGCTGCGTCCTGCCGCGAAGACCGTACTGACCCCCAAGTCTCCCGACCGCGACTATCGGGTCGACCTGTTGCAGGCCGGCGACCGGTACGTGTGGGCAATGGCCGGGGCAGACGCAGGCAAACTCGTGATGAAACAGGGTGAACGCGTTCGAATCACGATGAACAACACGTCGACCATGTGGCATCCGATGCACACACACGGTCACACGTTCGCGGTGCCCGAGTACGGCGGACTCCGCCGAGACACCGTCAACGTACTGCCCGGCACATCGCTCGCAATCGAATTCGACGCCGACAACCCTGGCGAGTGGATGTTCCACTGCCACAACGCTTACCACTTCGAAGCCGGTATGACGGCCAACTTGATGTACATCCGATGAGAGGTAACCCATGAAGAAACTTCTGATTCTGACACTCGCGCTGGCGGCCCTGTTCGGATTCACCGCCTGCAGCAGTGATTCCGGGAGCGACGAGCCGGCTGCCACCGTCCGCGTCGAGAACATGAGCTACAGCCCGGCGTCGGTGACCATCAAGAAGGGCGAGACGGTCGAGTGGGTATTCGACGACAACGGGCTACCCCACGACGTCGTCGAATCGAGCAACGAGACATTCAAGAGTGAACTGCTCACCGAGGGCAGCTACACCTACACCTTCGAGGAGGCAGGCACATTCGACTACCACTGCACCCCGCACCCGATGATGCTCGGCACCGTCGTCGTCGAGGACTGAGAACCGCCGTGTCGATCTCGATTCTGCTGCTCGCCTCCGGGTGTGCGTCCGAACCCGACATCGACGCGACCGTGCTCGTCAGCAACGTCCGCTTCGAACCGCAGGAGGTGTTCGTTCCCGTCGGGGGCACCGTCGAATGGCAGTTCGACGATGGAGGACTTCTTCACGAGGTTCACGCCGACGGTGTCTTCGACAGTGGTGTCAACGGCGACAGCACATTTCGATTCACGTTCGACACGCCTGGTGACGTGGAGTACCACTGCTCGATTCACCCGTACATGTCCGGAACGGTTCACGTCGGTTGACGCGAGCCATGCACCGAGGAGGTAACAGATGACCACCATGATCGATCACACCGCACTGCAGCAGGATATGCCGCAGATCAGGCCGCCGCTCAGGGCGTCGGTAGGTCTCGGAAGCCGCACCCTTCTCGCGTCCGCCGCCGCGGCACTCGGCGCAGGCTCAGCACTTGTGTTCTCGCCCACGCCGGCAGCAAGCCTGACGGGCGCGGTCGTCGCGGCGGGAGCGATCACCGCTCTTGCGGCCAATTGGTCGACGTGCGGGATGTCCGTCGCCGGTGTCGTCGTGGCGCCCAAGCAGCCCGGACGCAGGGGTGCGTCGACTCCTGCGCGTCGGCTCGCCTGGCACGCACTGGGTTCCGTGACGACGGGGTCGATCACGGGTGCCGCCCTCGGCGCCGTCGGCGGATTCGTACTGGGCGCAGTGCCCGTCGCGCTTGTGCTCGGCGTGTGGGCTGCGCTGTCGTTGGCCTACGGTCTGCACGAAACGGGACTGCTGAAGATGCCGACACCGATGCGTCGACAGCAACTCCCTCGGCACCTTCGACGCAGCATGGAACCGTGGAAGGTGTCGTTGCTGTTCGGCGCCATCATCGGACCTGGTTTCCTGATCTACATCAGGTCCAGCGCGTACTACCTTCTGGCACTGGGAGTAGCGGCTGTGGGATCGCCCGCCCTGGGGGCTGCGATGTTCGTGACGGTATCGCTCGGTCGATGCATGCCCAGCCTGTTCGCCCTGCTGTACACCCGTCGAGGCGGTTCGATGCCCGGTTTCCTCTCTTTGATGTGCATCGTGGATCGGCGAGTCCAGGCCATCACCGGCGCTGTGTTGATCGGTCTCGCTGCCTTCGCCACCGTGGGGATTGTTTAGAAGCCCGTCGAACCGTCAATCCACGACTTCGAGCGGGGACAGCCCCTCGTTCCCAGAAGTCAGGTCGACCGGAAGGTTTTCGATGAGCATCAACGACGACGACATCACCACCAGCGGATCCGGCGGAGAAGGCCCCGCTGACGGTGGATCCAACCCCAACGGCCACGACGGCGGAGCCGACGGCACCGCAGGCCCGGGTGAAGGACCCGCAGACGGCGGATCCAACCCCAACGGCCACGACGGCGGAGCCGACGGCACCGCAGGTCCGGGTGAAGGACCCGCGGACGGCGGTTCCAACCCGAACGGACACGACGGCGGTGCGGACGGCTCGGCTTGAGCGACATGCACGCAGACCAGCGCGGACCGGAATTCCGGTCCGCGCTCGGTCGTCTGATCTCCATTCCCGAGCGCGCTTTCTCCGACGAGGTGTGGGGGCGCACGCCGTTGCTCACCCGCGCCTCGGAACTCGACCGCACATTCGAGGATCTGCTGACTCCGTCCGACGTCGACGAGCTGGTGTCGCACCGCGGCGTCCGCACTCCCTTCGCACGGATGGCCAAGGACGGCGCGCTGCTGGACAAGTCCGAGTTCACGTCGTCGGCCGGCTTCGGGGCCGAGATGCCGGATCAGCTCGACTCGTCCGCGGTGTTGTCCGCGTTCGCCGACGGACACACGCTGGTGTTGCAAGGACTTCATCGCCTGTGGCCGCCGCTGATCGACTTCACCCGTGATCTGGTGGACGACCTCGGTCATCCGAGTCAGGTCAATGCGTACATCACCCCCGCCGCCTCGACGGGGTTCTCGCCGCACTACGACGTGCACGACGTGTTCGTCCTTCAGATCAGTGGCGAGAAGCGGTGGATGATTCACCCTCCCGTTCATACGCATCCCTTGTCGAACCAACCGTGGTCCGACCGGCGCGAAGCCGTCGAGAAGCAGGCCAGCAACACGCCGTACCTCGACACAATCCTGACGCCGGGTGACGTCCTCTATCTGCCGCGGGGATGGATTCATTCCGCGGAAGCATTGGGCGACACGACGATTCATCTCACCATCGGCGTGGCGTCGTTCAACAACTACGACATCGCACATCGCGTTCTCGGCGCGCTCCAGGACGACGCGCGCATCCGCGAGCCATTGCCCGCGGGACTGGACCTGACGGATCCGGACTCGACCGCACCACACGTGGACCGCGTACTCGACGACGTCGCAGCGGCATTGGAACGCATCCGATCGGATCCGGATGCCCGCCGTGCGATCGCCGACGAATTGGCCGCGCGCCTGGTCGCGATCACTCGACCGGCACCGGTCGATCCGCTGCGCACGGTCGCGTTCATCGCCGCCCTCGACGCTGCTTCCGTGGTCCGATGGAGGCAGGGGCTGTCCCCTCGCATCACCCGCAGCAACGGACGGGTCCACGTCGGCCTTCGCGACAAGACGATCTCCCTGCCCGACGAGTGCGCCGGTGCACTCGACGATCTCCGCAGCGGACAATCCCGCCGTGTCGCGGACATGCGCGGTCTCGACCCCGACAGCGCGCTGGTGGTGGTGAAACGGCTACTCAAAGAGGGCATCGTTGTGCCGTCGGAGTGATCTGCTCCCGCACGTATAGTTAGCCGAGTGAACGGAATCGCAGGTGGCCGCCGCGTCTCACTCACAGCAGCCGCGGGACTCGCCGCAGCGATGGGCGTCGGCCGGTTCGTCTTCACCCCTCTCCTACCGATCATGGTGGACTCCGCCGGAGTCACGCCGAGCAGCGGCGCAGTCATCGCGACGGCAAACTACACCGGTTACCTCGTGGGAGCGATACTTCTGTCGCTCCGCCCCACCCTCAACAGCACAACGGCGTTCCGTGCCTGGGTCGCCCTGCTCGTCGCCAGCGAGGTCGCGATGGCGTTCGCCGACGGCACCCTCGTGTTCTCGATACTCAGGTTCGTCGCCGGTCTGGCGAGCGCCGCCGTGTTCCTCGGCTGCGCGAGCACCGTCGCGCGGCACGTCGGCGCGTCACCCGGCATCGCGTTCGGCGGTGTAGGAGCGGGAATCGCCGCGTCCGGCGTTCTCACTCTCGTTGCAGCACAACATCTTTCGTGGCAGGCATTGTGGATTGCGTCCGCCGCACTGACCGCCGTCGTGATCTCACCTACGTTCGCGCTCGAAATTCGCGCCGAGTCCAGGCGGCCCAGCGGCAACGTCGGGCCCTCGACGCAGGAACACCGAATCTGGCGAGTTCTGCTTGCTGCGTACTTCCTCGAAGGACTCGGATACATCATCGTCGGCACCTTCCTCGTCGCCGCCGTCGGCGGACACGGAAGCTCGTCCGTCGGCCCCGTGGTGTGGATCGTCGTCGGGTGCGCCGCAGTTCCGGCAACCGTGCTGTGGCACGCGGTCGCCCAACGCATCACACCGCCGCGAGCACTCGTCGCCGCCTTCGGCCTGCAGACGGTGTCCGCGATCCTGCCTGCAGTCAGCGACAGCCCTGCGGTCGCGCTCGTCGCCGCAGTTCTCTTCGGCGGCACGTTCATGGGCATCACCATGCTGACCATGGGCATGGCCGCCGGGCTGCCCATCGGGAGAACGGCCGCAACACTGACGACCGTCTACGGCATCGGACAGGTCATGGGCCCCCTCGTCGTCGCCCCGGCGCTCGGCGACTCCTACTCCACCGCCTTCGTGGTGGCGGCCGTCGTGTTGGCACTGGGCAACATCGGCGCAGTCGCAGTGTCACGCCTCCAAGCTCGAGCCTGACGCTTCTGCCGACTCGATAGATCTGCATCACAGTAAAGATTTCCTATGCCACGGGTCACACGTGCGTTACTCTATGTGCACATAGAGCAACGGTGTTGCACACAGTGCAACAGATTCTTCGGAGGCACCCTTGAACAGAACAAGCACACGGACGTTGCGCCTGGTGATCGGGAGTGGCGCCGCAGCCCTGATGATCGGGACGATCACCGGCTGCGCAGACCGCTCCGGTGGCGGTTCGTCGGACGAGGACTTTCCCAGTGGGAACATCACGCTCCTGACCCCGACCGCCGCCGGAGGCGCGACCGACCTCACAGCACGCACCCTCGGCAAACAGATGGAAGCGGACCTCGGAGTGAGTGTCATCGTCGAGAATCGCCCTGGGGGCGCAGGATCCATCGGAATGCAATATCTCGCAGATCAGGACGCGAACGGCTACACCATCGGTGTTCTCCCCGTCGAAGTCAGCCTACTGGGACATCAGGGGTACTCCATCGACCCGGCCGCATACGACTTCCTCGGTCAGGTCAACTCGCAACCGGGAACCATCGCAGTGCCCGCGAACAGCCCGTTCCAGACTCTCGACGATCTCGTGACCGCAGCACGAAACGAACCCGGTGCCGTCACCGTCTCCAACGCAGGACCCGGATCCATCTGGGAAGCAGGCGCACTCGAACTCGGTCGTGTTGCGGATGTGCAATTCACCGGAGTCCCCTTCGACGGTGGCGCACCCGCGGTGACCGCAGCAGTCGGTTCCCAGGTGGACGCAGTCGTCGCCGGGATCGGGGAAACCGCCCCAGCGCACGCGGACGGACGCCTCCGCGTACTGGCGGTGTTCACCGATGAGCCTGCTCCCGCGCTACCCGGGGTGCCCACTGCCGGCGAACTGGGGCTCGACGTCGTGATCGGCAGTTGGGCTGCTGTCGCAGCACCTGCAGGACTTCCCGACGATGTGGCCTCCAAGCTCGAAAGTGCGATCGAGTCCGCCTCGGCCACGGACGAATACATCGATCTGATCGAATCCGGCGGCAACCTACCCCTCTACCGTTCCGCCGAAGAGACCACCACGTTCGTCGGAACCGAATCCGATCGCTTCGAACAACTGGCGGCTCAGGAATGACAACCCGAGATCTCCCCATCAGTCCCGGTGTTTCGGAAGATCGGACAGAGCCGGACGATCGGCCGCCGAACAGCAAGGCCTACGAGTGCACCATCGGGATCGTCGTGGTTGCTGTCGGCGTTGCCGTGTACTTCGCATCGGCGTCGATCGACATCGCTCGTGAAGGCCAGCAATTCGGGCCCCGGTGGTGGCCGACGGCTCTGGCCGTATCCATGGTCGCGATCGGACTCGTGCTGATCACCAGCGCGCTCCTCACCCGCATTTCCTCGGACGAACCTTCCATCACCAAATCCGGAACGGTGGCGCTCACCGCGACACTCGCGGCGATTGTCGTGTACGGCTTCGCCTGGCAGTACTTCGATTTCCGTGTCGTCACGGTGCTCTTGCTCGCCGCGATCACGGCTGTTTCCGGCGGGCGGGGAATCAAGGCGCTCGTACTGTTTCCTATCGTCACAACGCTGATCCTTTGGGCGATCTTCGGTCTGCTACTTCGGGTACCGCTGTGAGTGCCGTGACCGAGGGCTTGAGCGCCCTCCTCGACCCCAGCATCGGCCTGTGTCTGCTGGTCGGAGTTCTCCTCGGTACCCTCGTCGGCGCCGTACCCGGCATCACCGCGGCGATGGCAGTGGCGCTGGCGGCAGGTTTCACTCTGACGCTCGAACCGTTGCAGGGGCTGTCCGTTCTGCTGTCTATCTACGTGGCAGCGCAGTTCGGAGACCGAGTGCCGTCGATCCTGATCAACACGCCGGGGACACCCGCTTCGATCGCCACCACGTTCGACGGCTTCCCCATGGCACGGCAGGGTAGGGCAGGAATCGCGCTGACGAGCTCTGCACTGGTGTCAGCCGTGGGATCGGTCATCGGTATCTGCATCCTGATCTTCGCTGCTCAGCCGATAGCCAGCGTCGCGCTTCGATTCGGACCGGCCGAGATGTTCGCGCTCGTCGTGTTCGGAATGACGATGATGATCGGGGTTTCCGGAGGCCGCGTCGCAAAGGGCCTCGTCGCGGGCATTCTCGGGTTGTTACTGGGTACGATCGGCCGCGACCCGATCACCGGTGACGGACGCTTCACTTTCGGGCTGAACGAACTGAGCTCTGGAATACCTTTCATCGCAGCGATCGTCGGACTGTTCGGGATCGCGGAGGTGTTCAACCAGATGATCTGTCGGCACGCCACCCACACCCCCTCTCCGATAACGCAACTCGGCAAGTGGTGGCCGAACAGGGATGAACGTCGAGAACTGGTCAAACCGGCTCTCATCGGATCCGGTGTAGGTGCCGTCGTCGGAGTCGTACCGGCAGCAGGCGGCGACATCGCGGGCATCGTCTCGTGGGATCAGGCCCGTCGCGCGTCGAAGACGCCCGAGAAATTCGGCAAGGGATCACTCGAAGGACTCGCGGCTGCGGACACCGCCAGCACAGCGACCATGGGTGGGTCACTCACCACGACACTTGCACTGGGAGTACCCGGAGACGCCGTCATGGCCGTGATGATCGGTTCGATGGTCATCTGGGGACTGCAACCCGGACCCGCGCTGTTCATCGATTCACCCGATCTGGTCTACAGCCTCGCGGCGATCATGCTGCTGGCCACGTTCACTGCACTCGCACTGGCGTTGGTGCGAATGCGCGGGGTCATCAAGCTGCTCGACCTGCCGCAGAAGTACCTGTGGGCTGTCATCATCACTTTCTGCATGGTCGGTACCTACGCGGTCCAGAACTCAGCTTTCGACGTTGCCTTGATGCTCGTGTTCGGACTACTCGGACTGTTGCTGCGTCGAAACGGATTTCCCGCCGGACCGCTCGTCCTCGGCCTCATTCTCGGGCCGCTGGCCGAGAGCAACATCAGACGCGCATTCCTCATCGACGGGGCAGCAAGTATCTACACCAGCGGAATAGCCGTGGGTCTTCTGGTACTCAGCGCACTCGCAGTCCTCGGACCATATCTCCGTACCGGTATCAGGAAGGGCTTACGCCGGAAGCCGAAGGAGAGCATCGATGCCTGACATTCTGTGCATCGGAGAGACGATGACCCTGGTCGCTCCTGTCGACGCGGCACCACTGGTGTCAGCAGATCTGTTCTCGCTCCACATGGGTGGGGCAGAGTCCACGGTCGCGCTGTACCTAGCCGAGCAAGGCCACGACGTGGCGTGGGCAAGCCAGGTCGGCAGCGACCCTTTAGGTACCCGCATTGTCACCGACATAGCAGCGCACGGCGTCGACACCTCGTACGTCACCCTTGTCGATGCACCCACCGGCGTCTACTTCAAGGACCCGGACGACGGGGTGACGACGGTGCACTACTACCGGCGAGGCTCGGCAGCGTCACTCATGTCCCCTGCAACGCTCGAGACTCTGCCGCTCGCCGACGTGTCCTACGTGCACGTCTCGGGCATCAACGCCGGGCTCTCCGATTCGTGCGGAGCGATGATGCAGGCACTGTTCGACATCTGCGAGGACCTACCCACTCGAATTTCGTTCGACGTCAACTACCGGCGAGGGGTATGGGGAATCGAAAGCGCCTCCCCCATCCTCCTCGACCTGGCTCGACGGGCCGACATCGTTTTCGTCGGACGCGACGAAGCCGCCGAACTGTGGGGTACGACCGACGCATTGTCGGTCCGTACTTTGATCGGCGCTGGTCGACGCCATTCCGACAAGTTGGTCGTCAAGGACGGTGACGTCGGCGCCACCGAGTTCACCGCCTCGGGGTCGGTCTTCGTTCCCGCTCACGACGTACAGGTGATCGAAGTCGTCGGCGCCGGGGACGCATTCGCTGCCGGATACTTGTCGGGTTTGTCGACCGGAAAAGATTCGCACGGAAGGCTCACGATGGGCCACGATCTTGCTGCGCGAGCACTTACCAGTACCAACGATTTCGTCCCCGCAGCCGGACTCGATGTCTGATCCGGCCACATCCGAAGGAGCAGTCGATGTCGCAGAGCGTGGAACGCGCAGTGGAAATACTGGAATTCGTGGCGATTGCGCCTCGAACACAGAGCGAGATTGCCGCTCACCTCGACGTGCACCGCTCGACAGCACTGCGCGTTCTGCAGACCCTGACCGACTACGGCCTCACACGCAAGCGCGAGGACGGGAAGTACAGCGTCGGATACCGATTGGCCGGACTGGCGAACGCTGCGCGTGAGCAATTCGATTTCGCAAACGTGGCCAGGCCCTACCTCGTCGGGCTGGGTGAACAGTGCCTGCACACGATCCACCTCGCCGCTCTCGAAGGTCGACGAATCATCTATGTGGACAAGATCGAACAACCAGGAATGATAAAACTGTTCTCTCAGATCGGCGCACCGGTGTGTCTGCACACTGCGGGCGTCAGCAAAGCCATTCTCGCGTTTCAAAGCCCGGACGTGGTCGATTCCGTGATGGCGGCAGCAGATTTCGAGAAACACACCTCGACGACGATCACCTCTCGAACCAGCTTCGACGAAGAGCTGGCGGTCGTCACCGAGCGCGGATGGTCCGTCGACGACGCGGAATACGAGGACTACGTCAACTGTGTCGCGATGCCGGTGCGCGATGCTAGCAACCGGGTCGTCGCTGCCGTGTCCATCACCGCGCTGAAAGGGCGTGCGGACCTCGCAGCCCTCGAACTACTACTGCCCGATCTACGCGCAGTGACCGACAACGTATCTAAGGAACTCGGATGGAGACCATGAACACCTGGTTCGACCAGGCATTCTCAGGAGCCCCGGTAATGGCAATCCTGCGGGGATTCACTCCCACCAGAACCGTCGAGCTCGCGCAGCGAGGTTGGGACGCCGGGATCACTTGTATCGAAGTACCCATCCAGTCCCCTGCCGCCGTCGCCGCGCTGGAAGCAGTGGCGAACGCTGCAGCAGATCGGGGATTCTCGGTGGGCGCGGGAACGGTGGTCAGTCCGGAACTCGTTGTTGCGGCCTATAATTCAGGTGCCGCATTCACCGTCGCTCCTGGCTTCGATCCCGCGGTCGCGAAAGCGAGCATGGACCTGTCGATGCCCCACCTGCCCGGTGTTGCCACCGGAACCGACGTGCAGCAGGCCGCGGGTTTCGGCATGAAATGGGTGAAGGCATTTCCTGCATCCGTTCTCGGTTCGGCCTGGTTCTCGGCAATGAAAGGGCCGTTCCCTGCGATGCGGTTCGTCGCTACCGGAGGAATGAACGCCCGCAACGCCGCCGAATACCTCCAGGCAGGCGCACACGTCGTCGCGGTCGGATCCGCGCTCGAGGACGACACCCAGATCGACCTTCTTACAAATCTTTTCGTATCTCGATAGGAGAATTTCGACCATGCCTTCTCTTCTCAACGATGTCTACCGGCCGGAAACGACGCGGTACGACTCGATGCAGTACCGCCCCGTCGGAACATCCGGGTTGTTGCTTCCCGCCCTGTCACTCGGCATGTGGCACAACTTCGGTGATGACACACCGATCCAGAAGCAGCGTGACATCGTCCGAGCCGCCTTCGATCTGGGAATCACACATTTCGACCTCGCCAACGGATACGGTCCCCCGATGGGATCGGCCGAGAAGAACGTCGGACGCATCCTGGAAGAGGACTTCGCGAACCTACGTGACGAGATCGTCGTCTCCACGAAAGCCGGGTACGACTTCTTTCCCGGGCCGTACGGGCGAGGCGGCGGTTCCAAATATCTGCTCGGTAGCCTCGAACATTCGCTGCGCAGTTTGCGACTGGACTACGTCGACATCTTCTACAGCCATCGATTCGATCCGAACACACCACTCGAAGAAACGGCACGTGCCCTCGACGCGGCCGTGCGCTCCGGTAAGGCTCGCTACGCTGGAATCTCCTCGTACTCCGCAGCCCGCACTGCCGAAATGGCCGAACTGCTACGCGACCTCGGAACGCCGTTGGCCATCCACCAGCCGTCGTATTCTTTGCTGAACAGGTGGGTCGAGGATGGCGAACCTGCGTTGCTCGACGTTCTCGAAGCCCAGGGCATCGGATGTATCGCGTTCTCGGCACTCGCACAGGGATTGTTGACGGCGAAGTATCTCGACGGAATACCGGAGGGGTCCCGTGCGACACAGGGAAAGACGTTGCGCGACGGCATGCTGTCGGACAAGAATCTTCGAAACGTCGCAGCACTGAACAAGATCGCTGAGCGTCGCGGTCAATCGCTCGCTCAGATGGCACTCGCATGGGTACTGCGGAAGTCCCCCATTTCGTCCGTGCTGGTCGGCGCGTCCCGTCCGGGTCAACTGTCGGACAGTGTTCTCGCGCTGCAGAGCCCGGAATTCACAAGGGACGACCTCGCCGAGATCGATACATACGCGGTCGACGGCGAGCTGAATATATGGCTCGCGTCCTCGACGGCATGAGCACCCAAGGCCTGGACGCCATCACAGCCGACGAACAGGCGGTGGAATTGGACGCGTTCGATTACGACGACGTATGGGCCCTCGGCAGGCGGATGCGGGAGGTCGCCTCCGCCCGGAACCTGCCTTTGGTCATCGGGGTTGTGCACGGGGAGCAGCGCGCGTTCCACGCAGCGCTACCCGGGGCCTACCCGGAAAGTGATCATTGGTTGTCGCGAAAGCTGAATACCGCCCGTCGGTACGGGCGGAGCTCAATGGGTGTGCTCGAATTCTTCCTCGCGACGGGCCGTGACTTCGATACACAGTCCCACCTCCCCGCAGAGAAGTACGCAGCCGCAGGTGGCGTCGTACCGATCCGAGTCCGAGGTGTCGGGATCGTCGGCTACGTCGGGGTCTCCGGACTCCCGCACCGCGAGGACCATGCGTTCGTCATGGAGCAGCTCCGAGGATTCGCTGAGGCTGGTTGAGAAGGAGCCCCGGGTGGAGCGCGCGGCATAGTTCCGGCACGATCGACGGATGAAGACGATTGCGCGTGTGCTGCTCGGGGTCTTTCTCATGTTCGCTGGCTTCAGCCATCTGTTCTGGGCGCGCACAGAATTTGCCGCACAGGTGCCGACGTGGGTTCCTTTGGACACCGACTTCGTCGTTCTCGCGTCGGGCGTAGTGGAGATAGCCCTGGGACTGGCGCTCGTGTTCGTCCGTAGGCCGGCTGTGGGCTGGATCGTCGCGGCATTCTTCGTCGCGGTGTTTCCGGGAAACATCAGCCAGTTCCTGACGCACACCGACGCGTTCGGTCTCGATACCGACGCCGCACGCGGAGTCCGGTTGCTGTTCCAGCCACTGCTGATCGTGTGGGCGTTGTGGTGCACCGATGCGATCGGACGACGGCGAAGAGTAGCGTCGCGATCATGACGTCCTGGCGGAAATCCGAGTCGGTGAATCTGATGCTCGACGACCTCGACACCTGGGCCGTCGTGGGCCTTTCCGGTAATCCGCAGCGCACCGCCTACGAGATCGCTTCCCTCCTTCAACGCAGAGGCAAACGTGTCGTCCCGATTCACCCGGACGCGCCGACGGTTCTCGGCGAACAGGGATACGCGACGCTCGCCGAGGTGCCGTTTCCGATCGATGTCGTCGACGTGTTCCGTCGATCCGAGCAGGCAGGTCGGTTCGCTGACGAGGCCGTCGCGGTGGGCGCGAAAGGCGTGTGGTTTCAGCTGGGCGTCATCGACGAAGCCGCCTTCGCTCGGACTCTCGCCGCCGGGGTTCCCATGGTGATGGACACCTGCCCGGCCATCGAGTGGCGTCGCCGCTGAGCTCTCGATCGGTACCCCGATTTCCCTTGGGCTCCTCGCCAGGGTCAGTATGAAGAGAAGAACTGATTACTTGGACCAAGCAACGAGGTAGGCATGAGCGACGCAGCAGCGATCGGGGACGGCATCCTCCAGATCCCCGTCCCCATCACCGACAGTCCGCTCGGCCACACGCTTGTCTACGCCATGGAGTCTCCCGGCGGCCTGGTCCTCGTCGACGCGGGATGGGACGACGACAACGCTTGGGCCGGCCTCACCTCCGGTTTGGAAGCCGTCGGACGCTCGATCACCGACGTCGAGGGCGTGGTGCTGACGCACTTCCATCCTGATCACACCGGCCTGTGCGGCCGCGTCCGCGAGGCATCGGGAGCATGGATCGCGATGCACGAGGCCGACCACGCAGAGTTCGAGGACATGACGACACCGCGAGGCCCCGAGTGGATCGAGCGCCAGCGCGCGAACATGACCGCCGCCGGCGCACCGAACGCCGACATCGCCGCATGGGAGGAACTCGAACTGCAACCGCCGACCGGGCCCGACTCGGCGCCCGATCGCATCCTTCGCGACGGCGAAACGATCGCGCTGACCGGACGGAATCTGCAGGCCGTGTTCACCCCCGGCCACACCCCGGGTCACGTGTGCTTTCATCTGCCCGACGCCGACGTCATGTTCACCGGCGATCACGTCCTGCAGAAGACGACACCCCACGTCGGCAACTTCGTCTACCCGCTCGAGGAGCGAGATGCGCTTGCAGAGTTCTTCGACTCGCTGCGCCACGTGCAGTCCATGAACGTGACGCGCGGACTGGGTTCCCACGGAATAGGCATCGACGACGTCGGAGTGCGCGCGGGCGAACTCATCGAGCACCACGAAGAACGACTCGACCATCTCTGTCAAGCATTCGCCGACGACGAGATCACCGTCTGGGAGGTCGCCGAACGCATGAAGTGGTACAAACCTTGGAGCGACATCTCCCCGTTCCACAAGACACTCGCACTGTCCGAAGCTGCCGCGCATCTTCGACACCTGGTGTCCCGCAACCAGGTTGTTCAGGTCGCCGGCTCGTCACCCGCGCTCTTCGCCAGGGCCTGAACCAGCGGGAGGCGTCATCTCGAGGCGCACGCCCATCAGGCGTACCTTGCGCGAGTGGTCCAACCTCTGCACCAACGCGGCCGCCGCGTCGGAAATGATCTGTGTGTCGAAGGTGGGCGGACCGTCGAGGGCAGCTGTGGTGGTGTGGGTTTCGAAAGGCGCGTAACGCACCTTCAGCGTTACCCGCACAGCAGGTCTGTCCTCTGCGACGAGGTCCTCACGCACCTTCAGCGCCAGAGCCCTCACCTCCTCGGTGATCGCCTCCCAATCCTCCAGGTTCTCCTGAAACGTGGTTTCCCGGCTGTGAGAACGAGCAATCCACGGCGCCGCGGACACCGGCGACAGGTCGACCCCTCGCCCTTTGGTTCCGATCCACGGCCCGGTTTTCGGACCGAACGCAGCTGCCAGCGCGGAATCGTCGGTTGCCGCCAACTCCGACACCGTGGTGATACCGAGACTCGCAAGCTTCTTCGCGGTCTTCTTCCCGATTCCCCACAACGCATCCGTCGGGCGGTCTCCCATCACCTCGAACCAGTTGGCGGACGTCAAGGTGTAGATACCCTGCGGCTTGCCGAAATCCGTTGCAATCTTCGCGCGTAACTTGTTGTCCCCGATGCCGACCGAACAATGCAGCCCGGACGCATCTAACACCGTGTCGTGAACCCTGCGTGCGAAGGACACCGGATCCTCGGTCTCGACGCCGAGAAACGCCTCGTCCCAACCCATCACTTCGACCACCACGTTCAAGCTTCGGAGTGCGTCCATCACGATGTTCGACGCCGCCGTATATGCCTCCCCGTCGACCGGCAGGAAGATCGCGTCGGGCAGCTTCTTGAACGCGACCCGCAACGGCATCCCCGATCCGACGCCGAACGCCCGCGCCTCGTAGGAGGCCGTCGACACCACTCCCCGTTCGGTCGGGTCCCCCCTACCGCCCACCACGACCTGCTTCCCCGCCAGCTCGGGATTTCGTAGCACCTCCACCGCCGCAATGAACTGGTCCATGTCCACATGCAGCACCCATCGTCGGCGCACAGATGCGGTCATGCCGCCCATTCTGCGCCAACCTCGCACCGCCCGTCGATCCCCCGGTCGTGGATGTCGCCGCGGGCCGGGTAGACACGCGTCGTTCGCTCGAATGAAGCGCTACCCCTTGTGTGCCACACTCCCATCATGGAGTCGAACCCTGTCGAGATCACGGTCGTCGGCCGAGGCCAGGCGACGTACCCGCCGGAGCGATGCACGGTGTGCCTGGCGGTTCGAACCGACGGCCGCACAGCCGAGGCTGCGGCCGAACCTGCTCACCGCCTGGTCAGAGAGCTGACCGGATTGATCGATCCGCTGTACAACCCTTCGAGCGGCCCGATCGACGCATGGGCTCTGGATCAAGTGCGGCACTCGCGGTCCAGGCCGTTCAACCACAACGGGGAACAGTTGCCGTACGTCTATCAGGCACTTGCGTCGATCGAGGTGAAATTCAGCCAGATCGACGTGGTCGACGCGTTCGTCTATGCGGTGTCGGCGCTCGACGGGGTCGACATCGGCCACTTCGATTGGTCGCTGACCGAGGCGACGTCGGCCGAGAACACCCGTCGAGTCCGCGCGAGTGCCGTCCAGGACGCACAGAGCAAGGCAGAGGTGTTCGCGCACAGCGTGGGCCGATCGACGGTCAGCGCCCGTGCGATAGCGGACCCGGGACTCCTCGGTGTTGCAGCAGCATCCCATCAGGACTATGTGGTCGCATCTCGAGCCTATGCCGCACCCGACGACGGATTCGAACTCAAACCACAGGACATCGTCATTCGCGCCGAGGTTCACGCACGGTTCGTCGCAACCTGACACCTCGATGCAGTCGTCGGGAGGTGGCCGTGACGCCCCACTGGCATCACGCCGTCGGATCGAATCCCGGAACCGAGGACAGTGTCTCGAATGTGCGCTGCCGACCCCATTCGACGTGTGAGTACGCAACGGCCGCAGCAAGTTCGGGATTACCTTCGGCTATCGCATCGACCAACGAGAGATGTTCGTTGTGCCTGACGCTGGGGTCGCGTTCCATGTTCGCGACGTTGAGCCGGTTGCTGCGTTCCCGCAAAGGTTCCATGATGACGACGAAAAGCCGGTTGCCTGCGAGTGATTCGATCGCGGCGTGAATGCCGCCACTCTCGCGATGGAACGACGGCAGGTCGCCTGCGTCCAACGCATCTCCGGCGCGCGTCACCGCACCGACGAGCGCCGACACATCAGCACCCACCGCGACCGCGGACGCAGCCTTTCGGGCCGCGAGCGGTTCCAGCGCTGAGCGCAGATCGTACAGTTCGTCCACTCCGCTCCGCGTCACCATTGTCACGACGGCGGGTCGACGCGGCGACAACGCAACGAGTCCGGCGGCCTCGAGCATAGGAAGCGCCTCACGGATCGGCACCCTGGACACATCGAGTTCGGCACTGAGATCCCGCTCGCGCAAGGGTTCACCGGCCGGGATTCGTCCATCGAGTATGCGCGCGCGAATCTCGTCGAACACACGGCGGGACAAACTCGCCGACGCTGCACCCTGTTCCATGCACTGTCCTCCATCATTGCTCGCCCATGTGTACCAGCACCAACAGCAACACCACCTCAGGTATACCAAGTGCCGAACTCGATGATGCAGCCCAACACGCGGCGACGTCAGCGAGCTCGTGTTACGCCATCTAGTCGCCGCTCTTACATGTGTTTAACAGAACGGAAACCCAACAGCGGACATCCGGCCGTAGATTCTCGCTCATCATTTGGTATACCAACGACGGTATCCATCGACCACCAGCCGCGAAAGGCACACCGGGATGAGCACCCTGCCCTCGTCGATGAACTCTCCACAGGATTCACCCGCCGAACGAACGACACTCGGCACACAGATCGAATCCGCGTACTCACGTATCGGCCTCACCTCCGCTCACATCGGGATCGTCGCCATGGTGTTGTTCGGCGTCTTCTTCGACGCCATCGAGCAGAACGCCGTCGGCATCTCCGGACCGGTCCTCCGCGCCGACTGGGGCCTCGGGGGCACCGAGATCGGGTTGCTCAACACCGCTACGTTCACAGCGGTTGCCCTCGGTCGCATTCTCGCAGGTGTCGTCATGGACCGTCTCGGCCGTCGAACTCTGTTGGGCGCCAACCTTCTGGTGTTCGCCTTCGGATCGCTTCTGTGCGCTGTCGCACCCAACTACGAAGTTCTCGTCGCGGCGCGGTTCCTCGTCGGCCTGGGACTCGGCGGCGAAATAGCCGTTGCGGTCATCATGCTGTCGGAGTTCTTCTCGGCTCGGCACCGAGGGACAGCCGTCGGGCTGATCAACGTCGCCGCGGCAGGACTGGGCAACATGCTCGCCCCTCTCTTCGGCGTCATCGTGTTCGCCATCTTCACCGGCGAGGACCGCTGGCGATGGCTGTTCGGCATGCTGGTTCTGCCTGCACTCGCAGTGGTGTTCTATCGGAGGTCACTGCCGGAGACTCCCCGATACCTGGCGGCCACCGGACGAATCGACGAGGCCAACACCGTCATCAACCGCCTTGCTCAAGGCAAGCTCCGCGGAATTCTCGGCTCCGAGGAGGTCTATTTGGACAAGACAACGCTCGCAGCGGACACGGCTGCCCCCAAGGTTCGGTGGACCGAGATGTTCGGTGCGCGCTATCGCCGAAGCACGCTCGCCTTGGGTGTCGCAGTCTGCATGTCGTACGCCGCGCAAATCTCCATGCTGACGCTCATTCCCATCATTCTCACCGAACGTGGGATGTCGATCACGAGTGCACTCTGGTACACGCTCGTCATGCAGTCGGGTTCCCTGATCGGCGCGGTCACCGCGGCCCTGATCGCGCGAAAGCTTCCCCGCAAGATCACCCTGACGGCCGGTGCAAGCCTCGGTACCGCCGCGGCACTCGGTTTCGGTTTCTTCGCCACCGACATCGGACTGGTGTTGTTCTTCGGTGCACTCTTCAACTTCTCGGTGATTGTTCTGAACACCACCATCTGGCTGTTCGCCCCGGAGCAGTACCCGACTCGCATTCGCGGACTCGCCACCTCCGTCATCCTTGCCATCGGCTCTCTCTCGGGTGGTCTGTTCCCCTTGATCGCCGGAGCGGTACTGGACAGCTCAGGAGTCCCCGCGATGTTCGCCGTTCTCACCGCACTCTTCGTCGTATGCGCCGTCGCAGTTCAGTTCCCCCGAGAAACCTTCGGACACCCCATGCCAGAGGATGATTGATTCATGAGCAGCGTGCCCACGATTCTGGTGGTCAACCCCAACACCAACGCCTCGACCACCGACATGCTCGTCGCGGTTGCCGAGAAAGCTATGGACGGATCGAGATACGACGTCGTCGGAGTCACCGCAGCGGCGGGTCCGAGCATGATCGTCGACGCCGAGGCTCTCGACGAGGCGGCCGAACACACCGTTGCTGCAGCGCTCTCCGGTATCGACGTGCACAGGCCCTGCGCGGTGATCGTCGGCGCCTTCGGAGATCCTGGAGTCGCTGCCCTTCGGCAGCTCGTCGACATTCCCGTCGTCGGAATCGGGCAGGCCGCAGTGTCGACAGCAGCTTGCGGAGGGCGACGATTTGCCATCGCGACCACCACACCGCTGTTGGAGCCGTCGTTGCGGACGCTGGTACGACACTGCAGCCCCGATGCTGATTTCGCAGGAATCTTTCTGACGGATTCCGACCCGCTCGTCCTCGCCCGAGATCTCGACGCCACCGTGGACGAACTCGGCACAGCGGTCGACGACGCCGCCGCGGCGGGCGCCGAAGCAGTGATCATCGGCGGCGGTCCGCTCAGCGACTCAGCTCGGCAGCTCGCCCTCCGTACCGACGTGGTGATCGTGGAACCTGTTCCGAGCGCTGCATTGTGGGTGCTCGAACGCATGGAATCGAACCACGACCTCGATCAGGACGAACCGAACACACCGCTCATCGGGACATCTCGCCGATAGGTGACGCGATCGAACTCGCGGCCGTACTCGTCGATCGCGGAAATCTTCATCTCGCTAGATGTGATTCCGGGAATCCCGGGAGCGACGTCGACGGAGACGAACGAGTAGTTTCTGAAGCGAACCCGAGACCACCCGACGGCTTCAGTGGCCTTCTCACCGTCGGGCGTCCAGACGTAGCTGTTCGGAACAGCGTTGTCCGGCAACTCGTTTCCTCTGTACGTCTCCTGCTCGGAGGGCTGAAATGTGTACCGAGGCCGGCCGCCACCGCCTACCGTGTAATACACCGTCCCGTCGGACTTCGGATACACGACGGCGTGGTCGGCCGCCGTCCGTGTCGAGCGTCCGGCCCGGATGGGGTCGGTTCGTTCGAACACGTGATTGTGCCCTTGCAGAACCACATCCACCTCGTAGCGGTCGAACAACTCAGTCCATGCGTCGCGAACACCACCGTCGGATGCATGGGCTTCGGTAGTCGAGTAGGCACAGTGGTGGAAGAAGCACACCACGAAATCGATGTTCGGATCCGCCCTGAATCGTGCAAGGGACCTTTCCACCCATGTGTTCTGCCGGCCGCCGCTGTAGCCGGTGTTGGCCTTGATCTCGTACGACACATCGTTGGCGTCGAGCGACAGCACGGCGACGTTGCCGTACACGAACGAATAGACCGAAGGGCAGCCAGCAGGACCGTTCTCGGGTTGATCGAGCCTGGCCGCATGTCCCCCGTACCCGTTCGCACCGTACAACGCTTCCATGTCGTGGTTACCCGTGGCGAAGAACCAGGGTGTGCTCGCCGCACTTCGTTCGATGGCTGCGAAGTAGCCGTCCCACACGAAAGGGTTGTACTTGTCGAAACCTTTCGGCTGAGTCGCCCCGCTGGGAGCGAACTGAGCAGGGAGGCCGGCGCCCGACGGATCCGCGTACGCGATGTCGCCCGCCAGAACATGAAAGTCCGGTCTGCGCGCCGCGATCTGCCCGACGATGTTCGCCGCATGACGAACGGATGGCTCGTTGTCGGCTTTGTAGTACAGATCGTCGTAATCCCCTGCCTTCAGGCCCGGCGGCCGAGAGGGTGTTTCATCGACACCTTGATCGCCCATCATCGTGAAGCGGAACGGAGCACTCCGCCCTGGAGGCAACGCTGTCCACACCGTCTGCACATCACTGACGCACCCGTCGTTGGTACGCCAGCGATAGAAATGCGGAGTCTTGGGAGCCAGACCGTCGACGGGCACGTGAACGTAGAACTGCTCGGCACCGAGGATGCCGCCGTCGGTCTGCGGCACCTGACTGACCAGATTGCGAACCTCCGCTGCAGTTGTCGCCCCCAGCGCCGGCGTCGGCCCATGATCGAGGAACACCCCCGTCACCCCGGGATTTCGCGACAACTGAGCCGAGAATCGAAGCTGCGTGGCCGAATCCACACCGAACGACGTGTGACGACCACCCACCGCCAGCGGCGCATCCTGCGCATACGCACGACCGGACCACGCTGCATTCCCCACGGCAGCCGCCGCAGCAGTCGCCGCCGAGCCAACCAAAAAGCGTCTCCGGGATACAGGATTCCGCTTCAGAAACGAACGAATCCAATCGTGCTGCTCCGCCATGGTCATATCAGCAGCAAGAGCCTCCGGAACCCCGGCGGCGACGGTTTCTCCTCGCGGATTCATCGGCATACCCCGACTGTTCCGCTGCAAAGAATACTTACCGACGCAAAAGATCGACTTGACGATGAAGTCGACGTGAACAGCGATGAAGAACGGAACGAACGAGTATCAAAAGGACCTCGCTCGACCTGCGTGACGGATGCTCGCCGTTGTGTCGGATGCACGGCGTAGTGCTAGCACTGGGGTGAGCGTCCGGCACTGGGGTGAGCGTCCGGCACTGGGGTGAGCGTCTGTGTCTCTGACTGGCGGACGGGGTGGATTCACCCTCCTGTTGTGCGCGTGGAGATGGTGTCAGCGCACATTCGGGGGGTGTTTTCCGGCGGGTGTGCTCGACCTGTGGCTCGTGGGGGTCCTGCATGGTGGTGCGTTTTTGGTTCGGGTATGCAGAACACCCCCGGGGACCGTGGGGTTCCCGGGGGTGTGCTGTGAAAGTGTGTTCGGCGGTGTCCTACTCTCCCACACCCTGTCGGGTGCAGTACCATCGGCGCTGGAGGGCTTAGCTTCCG
>NZ_NPGB01000017.1:0-966 GCF_002259345.1 Rhodococcus sp. 06-156-4
TTCGTTGATGTCGTTGCGGACCATCATCCGCACCAGTTCGGGGAACTCGACCTTCGGCTTCCATCCCAACACATCGCGAGCCTTCGAGGCATCCCCGATCAGCAGATCCACCTCCGCCGGCCGCATGAACGCAGGATCGATGTACACATACCGCTCCCAATCATCGATGCCGACCTCCGCGAACGCGTGATCGAGCAACTCACGAATCGAATGAGTTTCCCCGGTCGAGATGACGTAGTCATCAGCCTGCTCCTGCTGCAACATCAACCACATCGCCTCGACGTAGTCCCCAGCGAAACCCCAATCCCGCTTCGCATCGAGATTGCCCAACGCAATCTTGTCCTGCAGACCCAAAGAAATCCGAGCCACCGCCTGCGAAACCTTGCGAGTGACGAACTCCGGACCACGACGCGGCGACTCATGGTTGAACAAGATCCCCGACGACGCATGCAGACCGTACGACTCGCGATAGTTGATGGTCATGTAATGCCCGTACACCTTCGCCACACCGTACGGCGACCGCGGCCACAACAACGTCGACTCCGACTGCGGAACCTGCTGAACCTTGCCGAACATCTCACTGCTCGATGCCTGATAGAACCGCACCTGCTTACCGGAACTGTCCTGATAGAACCGCAACGCCTCCAACACGTTGAGCACACCACCACCGGTCACATCCGTCGTCAACCGGGCGTTCTCCCACGAATACGCAACGAACGACACCGCACCCAAGTTGTAGACCTCATCCGGCTCCGCCACCGCGAACGCCCGCATGATCGACGACAGATCCAGCAAATTCCCCGACAGAATCGTCACGAACGGATGCGACTTCTCCAACAACGCACGCTTCGGATTGTTCTGACCACGAACCAACCCGAACACCTGATAACCCTTGGCATGCAACAACTCGGACAGATACAACCCATCCTGCCCAGTGATACCCGTAATCAACGCACGCTTCATCGA